>JAKVCY010000112.1 GCA_022448425.1 Thalassotalea sp.
CAACTGCGTCCTGCGTTGTCCTAATTCACCACATCCATGTGGTTCCATTGTCAAAATCAATAACGCAGCATATAAGTCTTTCAAACTCGCCCTTTGGGAGCTTGTCAGCAAAGTGATAATTTCACAAATTTCCTCGTTGGATAATGACTACAACAGCATAAATTTGCTTTATTCTAACTTCCCTGACATAGCTCTGAAGTGGTTAAATATTTATTTCAATTGGTATAATTCAGTACTAGGAATAACAGATACAAAAAAAGCAGTAATATTACTGCCTTTCATAATGAGCCTGTGATGCTTCACGAAGGTTTTTGCGTGATCACCACGGTTAGCGCTATTTTTTATTTAATTCATTGAATTTGGCTAATTGCTCTGGTGTTGCAGGCGTTTGGTGTTTTTCTTTCCATTCGCTGTATGGCATACCGTAAACACTTTCTCGGGCGGTATCAATATCGACATCTACACCGAGTTTTTCCGCTTCAGCTACCGTCCATTTTGAAAAACAATTGCGGCAAAAGCCTGCTAGATTCATTAATTCAATATTTTGAACATCTTTACGGCTGTCTAAATGCGCTAATAAACGGCGGAAAACCGCTGCTTGAATTTCAATTTCTTTATCCATTTAAATACCTGTGAATGGTTTAATTTGATTTAGTTTTGTTCTGTTAACTGCTCGTCCTCTTGAGGAGGCTCGGGTTTAGTATAGCGACGGATCTGAACAATCATGCCCATATACGGATGATCAAAATAATGTACTTCTTTACTGATCACCCTTTTATTTTGACTAAAAGGAATGAGTTTGAAGGTAAAAGGTTCATCGTTCTTGTCTGAAGCTACCTTTGTTGCACTTAAAGTACTGGGTTTAAGGCTATCACGCTCAAATGGTACGGCGACATTAAAATCAGCTGTGATAAACAAATAGTGATTTAAATGTAAGCGGAAATAACCGTCTAACCACCAATTTTGGTTTGGCTGGTTTGGTAGTGCAAGGCTTAATGTATCACCGTCTTCTTCAGTGCCAAATGCAATGTCTTTGAAATCATTTGTAATCGTAGATTCAAGATCAAAATTGCCTTGTGTCAGGGATTGATAAACGTTCGCTAAATGCTCGTCAATAGCTTCTTCTCTATCTTTTTCATGTGAGCTTTCGTTAATGCTTACTTCAGTGCCTAAACCATTAGATGAATCGCTGTGCTGCCCAAACGCATTGTTAATATTTTCGAGTTCTTTTGACAACGCTAAAGCGTTTTGCTCTGCGTCATAAGCCTCTAACTTTGCTTGATATTGCTGATAATAATGATCGCCACCGAAGATTCTAATCGCGGGTTCATTTGTCGGTTTGCGTCGATTGATTAATGATTGTCGCCATCCTAAGTGCAATAGCGGACGGAAATTTCTGCTGCGGCGAAGTTGCGTAGTAATGTCACTAAGCTGCAGTGAATCTGCATCGATAAGGTAAGGGTGGTCTGTATAAACAAACTCGTTACCATCGATTTTACCAGTAAGGTTATCAACGTCGTAATCTTGCGAGAATTGCTGTTCAGAAGCAGTGAGATAATCAGCAATCGTACTGGTATCATCAATGACAACGTCGAGGCATAATGCGCGATTTGTCGCACTAATCTCACTGTAATTAAACGCGATATTCGCATAGCTTGAAGCAGATAAATCGTTTGATTGAGTGTCTTCAGGTAGCGGAAGGCTGTCTAGTTCACTTAAGTTTTCCGCTGGCTCAATCAGCGCAAGTTCTGGGTATTTTTCTTCAAAGTATGCCATAGCCATTGCCACTTGAGTTCTGTCTTCTTCGGTTAGGACGATTTCGACAGCATCTATTCCTTGCTCAACTGCGCCATTAACGTCTTCGCTAATACTTTCGTTAGCAATGTCGGATTCATTTGGGATTATGCCATTACTGTCGCTTTTTATTTCGTTTTCTGGGGTTAATTCATCACTTAGCCCATCGCCAGTATGTGCCGTATTCGCCTCTACCTCATTGAGTTGGCTTTGCGCCTGTTCATTCTCAATTTGCTCCAAAAAGTATCGCTCAGTAATTTCTTGCGGCACAGGCATGGCATCAATTGCTTCGATAGACAATAGTGGCAGGAACTCAGGAAACTTTGCTTGCGTGTCAACAAGGGAAGGTCGGTAGCTGCGATCGTCACAACGAGGCAATTGCAGCTCTAAACTTCGACTTTCAGGGTATAAATAGGGCGTGAGTAAATCAATAACTTTACGGTGTTTAGGTAATTGGCCATCGCCACTAAACGTCTCGTTCAGTTTCGATTTATCACCCAGTTGGCTAAACAAAATAACCTCTACTTCGAACCAGCGCTTGTCGATAGCTGCATGGCTTTGCGCAACATAGCCTAATGAGACCGCTGTTGCTAACGAAGTAAGTACTGACCTTAGTTTCATAAAGTTCCTATTTTTTCAACCTTAAGCATGTATAACGCTTTTGAGCCATCCTAGCTTAGCATAGCTGGCTAACGCTTTGTAAGTTCTGCGAAAATCGCGTTCACTAAACTAAAACGTTGCGCTGGCGTTTCTGTTGCTTTGATAAATTTGAGCTTGTTGGCACCTTCCATTTTATAAATTTTAGGCTGTTGTTGAATCAAGCCAATAATTTTCATTGGATCAATTTGTGTATTGTCAGAAAACTCAAATGAACCAGATGCAGGACCGACTTCAATGCGGGAAATACCCATTTTCTGCGCTTTGAGTTTTAACTTAGCAATTTGAACTAAGTTTTTAGTTGCTTGAGGGAGTAAGCCAAAGCGATCGATAAGCTCAATCTGTATATCGTCAAGTGCATCTTTATCCGTACAACTCGCAATTCGTTTATACAGGCTTAATCTGAGACTAACATCGAAAATATAATCATCTGGCAGTAATGCCGGAATACGCAAATCAATTTCTGTTTGCTTGGCGGTAATGTTCTCGAGCGTCGCTTCTTTGCCATCTTTTATCGCAGCGATAGCTTGGTCGAGCATCTCCATATAAAGGCTAAAGCCCACCTGACTCATTTGTCCGCTTTGGTCTTCACCGAGTAACTCACCAGCACCGCGAATTTCGAGATCATGTGTCGCTAATGTAAAGCCAGCGCCCAAGTCTTCTAGTGAAGCGATCGCTTCGAGACGTTTCTTCGCGTCTTTAGTCATACGTTTCTCATGTGGCGTAAGCAAATATGCATACGCTTGATGATGCGAACGGCCAACACGGCCCCGCAATTGATGCAGTTGCGCCAATCCTAAGTTATCTGCTCTATCCATCATAATGGTGTTTGCACTTGGGACATCAATACCCGTTTCAATAATTGTGGTACAAACCAATACATTGAAACGCTGGTGATAAAAATCGCTCATGATGCGTTCAAGTTCACGCTCACGCATCTGACCGTGTGCAGTGACCACTTTAGCTTCTTGTACTAGCGCTTCGATATCACGAGCGGTTTTTTCGATGGTCTCCACGTTGTTATGGAGGAAGTAAACCTGACCACCACGCAAGATTTCACGCAGGATAGATTCGCGAATTAGCGCATCTTCACGTTGGCGAACAAAGGTTTTAACCGCAAGACGTTTCGCTGGAGGTGTCGCAATAATTGATAAATCACGCATCCCACCCATGGCCATGTTTAGCGTACGAGGAATAGGTGTGGCAGTTAATGTAAGAATATCAATGTCGCTGCGCAGCTGTTTGATTTTCTCTTTTTGTTTAACACCAAAACGGTGCTCTTCATCGACAACTAGTAAGCCCAAGTCTTTATACTTAATAGAATTTTGCAACAGCTTATGAGTACCGATGAGAATATCGATTTGACCATTTTCTACTTTTTCAATAACGGCATTCTGTTCTTTAGCCGTTTTGAAGCGCGAGAGTACTTCAATGCTCACAGGCCAGTTGGCAAAGCGATCACGGAAGTTTTCATAATGCTGTTGAGCAAGTAGGGTAGTCGGTACTAACACTGCCACTTGTTTACCGTCATTTACCGCGATAAAGGCAGCGCGCATCGCCACTTCAGTTTTACCAAAACCAACGTCACCACAAACCAAGCGATCCATCGGCTTTTTATCGAGCATGTCGCCGACAACTGCATGTATTGCTTGCTCTTGGTCTAAAGTTTCTTCAAAACCGAAGCTCTGTGCGAACGCAAGATAATCGTCTTTGTTGCGACTAAATTGGTAACCTTTTTTACTGGCGCGTTTAGCGTAAACATCTAAAAGTTCTGCTGCCACATCTTTAATCTTCTCCGCAGCTTTTTTCTTTGCCTTGCTCCAAGTGTCATTGCCTAGCTTATGCAGAGGCGCGTGCTCTGGATCATTACCTGAATATCGGCTGATCAAATGCAGCGATGCAACGGGCACATAAAGCTTGGCATCGTTTGCGTAGCTTAAGGTTAAGAATTCCGTGGTGATATTACCGGTTTCAATGGTTTGTAAACCAAGGTAACGACCAATACCGTGGTCAATATGTACAACAGGCTGGCCTGGCGAAAGCTCTGCAAGGTTTTTAAATATTGCATCAGCTTGGATATCTTGTTGTTTAGCACGCCTACGTGTTTGCTTTACGCGGTCGCCTAAAAGCTCTGTTTCGGTAATCACCGCGATAGCGGTTTTCTCATGAGTGAAAACAAAGCCATGGTCTAGCGCGTTAACGGTAATACCTATCTGCTCGTCACTTGCTACAAATTCATCGATAGAGTCGCAAACAACAGGTTTAATTTTGTTTTGTTGAAGCAGTTCCAAGACACTCTCTCGTCGACCTTGGCTTTCAGCGACAAATAGGAAGCGTCCTTTCTTTTTCGCGCTAATAAATTCATTGAGCAGCGAGAATGGTTCTTTTAACTGATGATCCACCGCTAACTGTGGCAGCGGGTCTGTTTCAAACAATGTTTGAGATGGCTTTTTACGCAGCGGACGATCGCTCGTTACCGTAATGCGGTCGAACGCCTTCAGCTCACTGAATAACTGTTCAGTCGATAGAAATAGTTTAAGTGGTGACAATAACGGACGAGTTGGGTCGTATTTTCTATCTTCATAGCGATACTCGATGTCGTGCCAGTAATGGTTTAAAGCACCTTCAATATCGCCAAAAACAATCGGTAGCGTATTATTCGGTAGGTAGTCAAATAGGCTGTTTGTTTCAGTAAAGAACAGTGGCAAGTAGTATTCGATACCCGCTGGCATGATACCGTTGCTGACTTGGTGATATACAGATTCTTTATCGATAGTTGAGGTAAATTGTTCGCGGTACTGACTGCGGAACAAATTGATGCCGTCTTTATCTGTTGGAAACTCATGCGCTGGTAGTAGATTGATGGCGTCAACCTTGTCACTCGAGCGCTGTGTATCGGTATCAAACAAGCGAATATCTTCAATTTCATCATCAAAGAAATCTAGACGAAATGGTGTTTCACAGCCCATGGGAAATAAATCGAGAATAGCACCACGAGCAGAGAATTCGCCGTGTTCCATTACCTGATCAACATTGCGGTAACCACTTGCCTCTAGTTCTTGTCTTAGCTGATGTAAGTCTCTTCTATCGCCTTTAGTGATTTGTAATGCGTTTGCGTCTAAATACGTTTTGGGTGCTATGCGCTGCGAAAGGGTAGTGACCGGTACAATCACAATACCGTTTTCCATGCGTGATAAAGCATACAAAGTTGCCAAGCGCTGCGAAATGATATCTTGGTGTGGAGAGAAGTTATCATACGGCAAGGTTTCCCAGTCAGGGAACAAGCAAATATCTAACGATTTTTCCTTACGTAAACTCAGCAATTCTTGCTCAAGTTTAATTGCCGTTGGCGTGTCATGAGTAATCACTAAAATGGGTTGCTGTGCACTGATGGAAGCATAATAAAGCGCTAAGCTCGCACTTGAACCAGGTAAATTAACCCATTCTTTTTTATCGATTTTGCCATCTTTCGATGCGGTTAATGTCGGTGCCAACAGGCTGGTAAAGTTACTCATGAAAAACGAATTAAATTAGACAGAAAAGTAGAACATAAAGTTGGAGCGCTAGTGTAACACGCATCAAGTGTTTCTCAACCCAATTGACGTTATTCTTGCCCCTTACTTTTACTCTGTATTTCAGCGTAAGTTCTGCCAGCACAATAACAGTAGATGTTTGCTGGCCTCAATAACATCGGGCATTTCATCGCTATTGACGTAAAGAAAGGTAAATGTACGTAAAGCTGAGCAAAGGTGATAGAACTTTCTTTTGCTTTGATGTTCTATTGTCTCAAATTCGACGAACTCATCGTCTTTACAAGCATCATTTCGTTTAAAAGAGGTCTTATGTTTTCCTTGCTTCAAAAGCCTAGTTTTAGCTTAAGCATTATCGCAAGCGCGTTAGTTCTAACAGGTTGTGGTTCAAGCAGCTCAGATGATTCAGATACTGGTTATATTCAGGTTTACAATGCGTCGGCAAATGCCCCCAATATTTACTTAACTGTAGATGAAGATTTAGACGAAGATGATGATGAGGATATCTTTGAACACACTTATTCTGGTGTCGAATATGCTCAAGCGAGTTCGTTGCTGGAAATTGAAAAAGGCGACTATTACGCTGAGCTTGCCTATCAAATTGAAGATAGCACAGCACGCGATGATTTAGAGCTCCTCTATCAGCAACCTATCGAACTAGAAAACGACATGGTCACCATGTATGTCATTGCTGAGGATATCTCTTCGCCTAACGTATTAACTTATCAACTAGAGTTAATTGATGATGACGAAGACGACGATGATGACTTATTTAACCTCCGATTCTTAAACCTTCAGCAGCAATACGGCGATTTAGATGTTTACATGTCTTTAGATGATGAAACGTTTAACGAAGCTGAATTGGTGTCTAGCCTCGGCTATACCGAATTGACGGAAAATCAAAAATTCGACCAAGAAGATTACAAGTTCTACATCACCGCTAGCGGCATGGAAGAAGTACTATTTGAGTCTGAAGAAATTTCATTTCCATACAGCTCTCAATACGTTATTTCCGTGCGAGAAAACCAGGGTGCAGACGGTTCGCCATTTGTTATCGACTTAATCTCTAAAAGTAACACGATAGAATATGAGCCAGTTGGGGCGAAAGCCACTTACCGCGTGTTTAATGCCATTCAAGAAAACGAATTATTGGCTGATTACACAGGGGCGTTAGATTTGTTCATGGAAACATCGTCTGATACACCTGATATCTCAAACTTAGCCATTGGTGAGTTTAGTGAGCGCATTACCACTGAGCATGGTGATTACAGTTTCGCTGTTAATGTGGCCGGTACAGACATTCAATTACTAAAAAACCACTTAATAACGCTTAGCGAAAACGATGAAAAAACTATATTTTTCTACACCAACGAAGAATATGTTGATTTAGATGAAGACGGCGATGTCGATGAAGATGGTGATGGTATACCTGATGAAATTGAAATTAAGGTGAATTCACTTGTCGTAGAAAATACCGCGACCGACAGCATTTATCAGCATCAAATTAACATTGTTAACCTAATTGATGATGAGGATTTTAGTGCCGTAACTGTTTATTTCGTTAGAAGTGATGAATTAATTGAAAACGCAGACAATAAGAAAACTGTCGCATTTAAAAACAACGACACGCTTTCACTGTTAAATAATACTTACGATGTCTTTGTTGTGGCAAATGTTGATAGTAGTGATGTGATCTTGTCGAGTGAGACGTTGGTACTTAATGAGGACAGTAAAGCGTTATTCCTCGTGCTAGAGGCCGATGAGAACATGGCATCTGGTTACAACATGCAATTTGTTTCTCAGTCAGTTGAGGAATAAAGAGTTTCCCTTGGATTTATACTTATAAATCTGACTTTTTAGGGCACCCCAGCGGTGCCCTTTTTTTATGTGTTTTTTAAACTTTTGTTCGACAGCAATATCGCATATTTTATTTGGGGGCAGAGCTGGTTTTGCTCTTAAATCTGAAAATATGGTGCGATAAATCGCGAAATGGTAGAGATGTTTGCAACAAAATGTAACCGCGGTATACTGGGCTAAAGCTTATCAACAAGGAGCGAGTTTTGGCCAAGTGGTTCCCTTTTATCATTACGCTTTCGCTTTCAGCAAGTGCCTTTGCGTTTCAGGAAGCTGAGGTATATCGTTGGGTCGATGAGAATGGCAATGTCCATTTCTCAGACATGCCGCGCGATGCAAATGCAAAACTCGTAGTTATTGAACCAGGGATAACATCAAAGGCTGATACTGCTGAATTTCCCGCTTCCAATACTCCAGAAGCCTCGTCTGATTTAGCCGTGAATAATGATGATTCAAGCGATATGATAGCTGCGCCAAATAGCACCGAGTCTTGTCGTGATTTACGCGTTGAAATGAAAAAGCGTATGAGAGAGTTAAACGGTACGACGCCTGAAAAAGCGCGATTAGCTCGTATATTTGTGGCGGAAGCAGAAAAGGTATTGGCTGATAGTGGATGTTAGTCTATTTAAGCGAAATCTTTATTCACTCTCTCACTAATTATCTAACCAATACTCTAACTAATACTCTCATCAATATTTCAGCCAATCCAATCAACCAAACCCTAACAATCTGGTTATATTTGATGTTCAGCTTCAAGTGCAGATGCTCTTTGGTTGTGGGGTAACGTTTGGAGTTTATTGTAGTAACGAGCGATATTCGGGTAGTCGGCTAGGGCCCCTATACTCGCCAGAATCTCTGGAATAAATGACATCATGATATCTGCGCCAGTTAACTTGCTAGCAACAAGGAACTCTTTGCCTTCAAGTGCGTTGTCGACATATGTCATTACTTTCTTCAGTTCAGTTGCAGCATAGCCAGATAGGAACTCGGTTTTGCTCGGCTCCATCGAGAGAAAAAGTGTCAGCAGCGATGGTACCATGGCGGAACTTTCAGCAAAGTGAAGCCATTGTCGATATTCGTTGTAATCCTTTGTGCCGACCGGCGGTGCTAACTCGTCAGCTGCGAATTGTTCTATCAACGTTTCTGTAATTGCACCAGACTCTGCCAATACTTGATCTGCAAGCTCTACTACGGGAGACTTTCCCAAAGGATGGATAGCTTTTAGCTCTGGAGGGGCAAGACGTGTAAGCGGGTCTCTTTGATATGCCTTTATCTGGTATTCGACGCCTAATTCTTCAAGCAGCCAAATAATACGCTTTGAGCGAGATTGGTTGAGATGGTGTAACGTAATCAATTGTTGTCTCCCTATAAAATTGATTTTATAACAGTAAAAAACAGTAGCTTGTGGTTTTTCTGGTGCTGCTTAGGTAAAAGCAAAGCCGCTCAAAATCGATTAAGCGGCTTTTTATTGAGTACTAAGTCATTACCTAAGCTATTAACTAAATTAATATTTAAGCCAATAACTAAGCAAGTAATAAACGTCATTTGCTTTTTACGTTACTTACGAGTTGCTGCCTTCATTGCAGAAACAAATTCAGCTAATTTAACTAACATTTGCTCAGGGTCGTTTAGGTGCTTTTCAATAATTTTCACTGTTGCCGAGCCACTAATGGCACCAGACGCACCAGATTCAATTGCATCACGCACTTGCTCAGGGGCAGAAATACCAAAGCCCAACACTGGTGGCGGTGCATCAAAACTGGCGAGCGCTGAAATTAGATTACTTGCTGGCATGGCTGCTTTAGTTTCTGCACCAGTAACACCTGCTCGGCTAAGCACATAAGTGTAGCCCTCGCCCAACTCTGCAACTTGTTTCAAGGTAGCATCGTCTGCATTAGGTGGCGCGATGAAAATAGGGGCAATATCGTTAGCCGTTGCAGCGCTTCTAAACGGCGCACTTTCTCGAATTGGTACATCAGCAATTAAAATTGAATCTACGCCTGCCTGTTTCATGTCTGCATAAAATTCGCTAATACCACGAGCAAACACCAGATTGCCGTAGAGTAGTAAGCCAATTGGTACGTGTGGTGAGTAGGCACGAATTTCTGACAAAATTTCAATACAGATGTCTGTCGTGATACCCGCTGATAGCGCTCGAATGCCTGCCATCTGTATGGTCACGCCGTCGGCACTTGGATCAGAGAAAGGAATACCCAGTTCCAGCGCGTCAGCACCTGCATCAATCAGTGTTTTGATAATGGCAATAGATTGTTCTTTGGTTGGATCGCCAATGGTTACAAACGGGATAAATGCCCCTTCGTTCTTTTCACTTAGTGCGCTAAATAGTTGCTGATAGCGTTGTCCTAATTGACTCATGATAAGGCACCTCCTGTGGCTGTTTCTGGGCTTAGAATACTGTGAACGTGGGCAAGGTCTTTATCGCCTCTGCCTGATAAGTTCACCAAAATAATCGTTTCTTCGATAACGTCTTTTGCCATTTTAATTGCTTGGGCCAGTGCATGTGATGACTCTAACGCGGGGATGATACCTTCGTGTTTCGCAAGAGCTTGGAATGCGGCAAGTGCTTCGTCATCGTTAATCGGTACGTATTGCGCACGACCTGTGTCTTTTAAAAATGCGTGTTGTGGGCCAACACCAGGGTAGTCCAAGCCTGCCGAAACTGAATAAGACTCTTCAATTTGTCCAGACTTATCTTGCATGATGTAGGTGTAGTTACCATGTAGCATACCTTTTGTACCAGCAGTTAACGTAGCACCATGCTCATCGGTATCAACACCTTTACCGCCGGCTTCAACGCCGACCAACTTCACGCCTTCTTCTTCAATAAAGTCTGTGAACATACCAATCGCGTTTGAACCGCCGCCGATACAAGCAACCACATAATCTGGCAGACGACCTTCTGCTTCGAGAAGTTGTACTTTAGCTTCTTCGCCGATCATTTTTTGGAATTCACGAACAATCGTCGGGAACGGGTGAGGTCCGGCAGCAGTACCTAATAAGTAGTGTGCGTCCTCGTAGCTTGCAGACCAGTCACGCAACGCCTCGTTACAGGCGTCTTTCAGTGTTCCGCTACCAGCGGTAACTGGAATCACTTCTGCACCCATCAGCTTCATTCGAAATACATTTGGTTGCTGACGTTCACAGTCTTTAGCGCCCATGTAAACACGACACTTTAATCCTAACAGTGAACAGGCAATGGCTGATGCAACACCATGTTGGCCAGCACCCGTTTCGGCAATAATTTCTGTTTTGCCCATGCGTTTAGCTAGTAGCGCCTGACCTAGCACTTGGTTAGTTTTGTGCGCGCCACCGTGTAGCAAGTCTTCACGCTTTAAGTAAATTTTTGCTAGCGGGTTAGGGGACAGGTTGCGACATAAGGTTAATGGCGTCGGTCTACCTGCATACTCGTGCAATAGCTTGTTAAACTCGGTTAAGAACGCTTCGTCTTCTTGGGCGTCAATAAACGCTTGCTCTAGTTGCTCAAGTGCTGGCACTAAAAGCTCGCTGACGAACATGCCACCGAAATCACCGAAGTAAGGTGATAGTGTTCTCTTGGTACCTTCTTGTTTTTCGTTTGTTTGCGTTGTCATGATTAGTAGTTCCTTAATTGGGCGAAAATAGCATTAAGCTTTTCGCCTGACTTAATACCTGGGCTTGTTTCAGCGCCTGAATTGATATCAAGTCCAAATAATTCATTTTGTTGTACCGTATCGATAGCGGTTTTGATGTTAGAGTTACCTTCGTCATCAAAACCTAAACCACCTGCCAATAAACAAGTCGATAGTGCTTGTTCGGTGTCAGCTAGCACTTGCCAGCGAAACGGCTGGCCGCTACCAGGCGACTTTCCATCTAAGACAAAATGTGTAACGGGTAGTGTTAATGGCGGTACTTGCTCGGTTACTGCATGTGCTTTCCAAACGTCACAATTTGCAGGCAGTAAGGTTTTTAATTGCTCTATATAGTCAGCATCTTCGTTACCATGCAATTGCACAGCATGTAAGCTAAGTGCCGAAGCAATATCAGCAACCTGTTGGGCGTCGTGATCAACGCATACACCAACATATTGTAAGCTGCTGATATTCTCAGTGATGTTTTTTGCCGTAGTTAGTGACACACAACGTGGTGACTTTTCAGCGAAGATAAGGCCGCCGTATACAGCGCCAGCGTCTTTCGCCGCCTTGGCGTCCTCTACGCGGGTTAAACCACAGACTTTGTTGTCACCATAAATGAGTGTGCGACAGGCCAAATCAACATCTGGTTGCGCCATAATTGAGCTGCCCACTAGGAAGCCATCAACTGCTGGTGCTAGTTCTCTTACTTGTGCGTTGGTATAAATTCCTGACTCAGAAATAACTAATCGATCTTCTGGTATCTTAGGTGCAAACTCAAAGGTACGTGCAATGTCTGTAGAAAGGTCACGTAAATTACGGTTATTAATACCAATAAGCTTGGCGTCTAATGCGAGTGCGCGGTCCAGCTCTTCTTGATTCGATACTTCCGTTAATATTGCTAAGTTGTATTGCTTAGCAACACTGGCTAATGATTGGTATTCTTCATCAGTCAATACACTCAACATCAATAAAATAGCGTCAGCACCGTAAAAACGTGCAAGATAGACTTGATAAGTATCGACAAAGAAGTCCTTGTTTAATACAGGCGACTTTACTGTAGCGGTAACTTGCTGGAGGTGCTCAAAAGTGCCTTGGAAGTATTTCTCGTCAGTAAGCACTGAAATGCCAGCCGCATATTTGTCATAAGTCTTGGCGATATCGACGACATTAAAATCTTCGCGGATTAAGCCTTTGGAAGGAGACGCTTTTTTGCACTCTAAAATAAAGCCAGCGTCTTCTTTGTTTAACTCTGCATACAAATCTTTTTGCGTCGGTACTAACGAGTCGATAAAGCTAGCCAGCGGTTTTGTTTCTTTCAGTGCAGCAATTTCTTCACGTTTGTCTGTAACAATTTTTGCTAATACGTTAGCCATCTTACTTTGTACCCTTAGTGTCGGCTGATAAATCTTGGTTTGAAAGGCTCACCAACGACTCTAGTGTCTTCAACCCTTGACCAGACAGCAATACTTCATTGGCAATCGCGATTGCACCCTCAAGAGTGTCTGCTTTGCCATGTAAATACAGTAGTGCCGCACAGTTAATTAATACTGCCGCATTATGTGCAGCTTCACCTTTGCCTGATAGAATATTTTTTATCGTTTGAGCATTTTCTTCCGGTGTACCACCTTTTATATCTTCAAGCGAGTAACGCGCTAAACCGAAGTTTTCTGGGCTAATGGTACGCTCGGAAATCGTGCCACTTTGAATCTCAATAATCTGTGTTTCACCGTGTAGTGCAATTTCATCTAAACCACTGCCATGAACTACCCAAGCACGCTCAACGCCAGTTAGTACTAGGGCATTAGCAATGACAGTAAGTAGTGAAGGTGTATAAACGCCTAATAACATTGTTTTAGGTGCGGCAGGGTTAACTAATGGACCAAGAATGTTAAATAAGGTGCGTACGCCCATCGCTTTGCGCACTGGCGCAGCGTGCCTAAAGCCTGGGTGATAAGCAGGTGCAAATAAGAAGCAAAGGTTGCATTCTGATAAACAATTGGCGGCAGCCTCTGGTGACATCATTAAATTGACGCCAAATGCTTCGAGTAAGTCAGCAGAGCCTGACATTGACGATACACTGCGGTTGCCATGCTTAGCCATTTTCAATCCGCATGCGGCAGCTAAAATTGCTGCAGTTGTAGAAATGTTAATGGTATTGGCACCGTCACCGCCGGTACCGACACAATCGGCTACGTCAAAATCGAGGGATGGAAACGTTGTTGCATTGTCTCTTACCGCAAGGGCGGCGCCGGCAATTTCCGCTGGCGTTTCACCCTTGATTTTAAGCGCGGTTAAAACTGATGCGAGTAAAGCGGGCTCTACTTCACCTTGAATCATTTGTTCAAAGAAGGCCTGCGCTTCACTTTGCTCAAGAGAGCCTTGTTCAATTAATGTGTTAAGTACCGAGCTCATTATTCTGCTCCTTGCTGAGATAAATTAGAAAGCGTTTGTGGCTTTTCCGACGGAGAGTTACTTGTTTTAGACAACGTTTGATTAGACATAGCGAGCACATGTTCAATCGCCTGCGCCAATAAGTTGCTGCCATATGTCGTGAGCACAGACTCAGGATGGAATTGGAATCCTAGTGCAGCATCTTCGACATGTTCAACTGCCATAACCAAATCATCAACTGACGCTGTTACCTCAAGTGATGATGGTACCTGAGTTGCCACCAAAGAATGGTAGCGGGCAACTGGTAGAGGATTATAGATACCAGCAAAAGCTCCCGTTTGACTATGAGTGACGTTAGACGACTTGCCGTGCACAATTTGTGGCGCGCGTTCAACTTTACCGCCGTAGTGTTCAACCAGTGCTTGGTGACCCAGACAAATTCCCAACATAGGGTAATTACCCGCAGCTTTAGTGATGAGTTCCATTAAGCAGCCAGCCTCGCTGGGGCAACCTGGGCCTGGAGATAATACTAAAAGTACTTCACCGGTTAGTGCCTTAAGTTGCTCTAGAATAAAATCTGCTGATATCTTATTGCGGTAGACCTTAGGGCTAAAGCCAAGTTGATAAAATTCGTCAACAAGGTTGTACGTAAACGAGTCTAAATTGTCGAGCATGACAATATGGCGAGTAGCGTCTGACTGCTTGCCTACTTCGATATTAGTGATTGCCATGATCAGTCTCCTCGTAGCTTGCTGCTGAAATGCGGTTTGCTCTCCCATCAATAGCGGCCTGTGCAACTGAAATGGCATTGATGACGGCTTGTGCTTTTTGACGTGTTTCATCTGCTTCCGCTTGAGGAATAGAGTCATAAACTACGCCAGCACCAGCTTGCACATGGGCCTTGTCATTGCTGACAAATGCGCTGCGAATCACAATACAGGTATCCATTTCGCCTTCACCCGTTAAGTAGCCAACTGCACCGCCATAACTACCACGGCGCTTACCTTCAAACTGTCTGATAAGCTGCGTAGCTTTTACTTTCGGCGCTCCAGATAAGGTGCCCATATTCATGCAGGCTTGGTAAGCATGCAGGGCATCTAGTTCAGGCTTAAGTTCGCCACACACACGAGACACTAGGTGCATAACGTGAGAGTAGCGATCAACTTTTAACAAGTCGGCAACGTGTCGCGTACCCGGTTTGGCGACGCGAGCAATATCGTTGCGCGCTAAGTCGACTAACATGATGTGTTCCGCTAACTCTTTTTGATCCTGACGAAGGTCAAGTTCAATACGACTGTCTAAATCTGGTGAAAGCTTTCCCGTGCTGTCTAAGCCGCGAGGGCGAGTGCCAGCGATTGGGTACAGTTCAACTTGATTGTTTTGCGTTTGATACTTAAGTGCTGACTCAGGTGACGCACCAAAAATACTGAATTCCTCATCTTGCATGAAAAACATATATGGACTTGGGTTAGTCAATTTTAGTGCTTGGTAAGCTAACAGCGGTTCTGGGCAAGATAACGAAAAGGTTCGTGACGGTACAACTTGGAAGATATCACCCGCACGCACATGCTCTTTTAAGGCTTCAACGGTCTCGCAGTAGTCTTTATCCGAGATATCAACACTGACCGATACCTCTGTTTTTTCGGTTACGTTTACTACGGTATGTTGGCTAATCGGCGTTGATAGCTGCGTTTTTATTTCTGAAAGTCTGCGACTTATCTCGAAATAGCTTTTCTGCTGCTCTGGACCTGAAAATACATTGCCAACGATTTCTGTGCTGCGTTTTTCATGGTCAATGACGACGATGGTTTCCGCTAAGTAGAACACGAAATCAGGGCAGGTGTTGTCTTTACTCTCGACAACAGGCAATTGCTCTGCAATCGCCATTAAATCAAAGGCAAAACAGCCCGCTAAAAATACCGCAAACTCGTGATGGTCACTGTTGGTTAATTGCTGACAAGAACGCAACGTTTCAAAAGCGTTACTGACATGCAGTCTTGCCATCTCATCGAGGTTTTCTTCACTCTCGGCAAAGGTGGCCACTAATTGGCGACCAATCACAGACTCCATTTCTACTAGAGATGCTTTCTTAGCAAGAATGGGTTTAATTGCCTCGAGCGCTGCTTCACCATTAGCCGACAATGGCGTGAGAAAGACTAAGTTACCTTCACAGACAATTTTTAATGCTGCGTCAGTAACCAGCAAACTCTTCAGTTGATGCTTTTTATCGATTTCAGCCGACTCAAGCAACATCGTATGTGGTTTGCTTTGGCAGATCTGTTGATAAACCGCTAATGGGTCAACTTGATAGTTAGCTGTGCCAGAAAGGGTATTGACAAAACCCGGTGCGGTATTGATATTAGCGTGCACGTGATGTCCTATCTCAAAACTTTGCCTGCCGCGCTGACGAATGGCTTAATATCCGCCATTAGCTTAGCAAAATCTTCTTCTGTTAATGCTTGATGTCCGTCAGATAATGCCTCCTTCGGGTTTAAATGTGCTTCAACAATAATGCCGTCTGCACCGACCGCAGCAGCAGCACGAGAAAGAGGGTTAATCAGAGACTTCACACCTGTACCATGTGAAGGGTCAACTAGCACAGGTAAATGAGTTTTTTCTTTTAGGTAAGCGACCGCGTTAAGGTCCAAAGTATTTCTCGTTGCAGTTTCAAACGTTCTAATACCGCGTTCACATAAAATAACGTTAGCATTACCTGCATTGATAATGTATTCCGCAGCGAGCAATAATTCTTCGATAGTTGCGCTCATACCACGCTTGAGTAGTACAGGCTTTTGCTGTTTACCGACGGCTTCGAGCAAACGGAAGTTTTGCATATTGCGCGCGCCAATTTGGTAGCAGTCGATATACTCTGCCATCAATTCAGCATCATTCGGATCGATAATTTCAGACACTGTTGGCAGTTGGTATTGCGCTTTAGCTGCTCTTAATAGCTTTAAGCCTTCTTCACCCAAACCTTGGAAACTGTATGGGCTAGTACGTGGTTTATATGCACCGCCTCGAAGTAGGGGCACGCCATGTGACTTGATCATGTCAGCGACGCCAAATAATTGGTCTTGAGATTCAACTGAACAAGGGCCTGCAACAACAGTAAAGTTACCACCACCAATTTTAACGTCGTCAATTGCGACAACTGAATCATGGGCCTGTAGCTCTCGACTAACAAGTTTGTATGGACTTAAGATGGGCTTGATGTCATTTACCATCGGGTAGCTGTCAAGGTGAAGTTGACGAAGGATTCTCTCGTCGCCCAATGCGCCTAATACGGTGCGCTCTATTCCAGGCATGTATAGTGGCTTTAAACCTAGCTCGGCAATTTTTGCTAAAATTTCGTTTGCGTCCGCTTCTGTTGCTTGCGGCTTTAGTACAATAATCATTGAAGTTTTCCTAATACAAAATCTATGGGGTTGTCATCCGGCGTAAATTGGCTGAAGCCACCAGATAAACCAACTTTTTACTTTTGTCGTTAACATGTGAATGTCCAAATTGGTTAATTAAATATTTAAATTAAATAGTTAAGTTAAATCGTTAAATAAGAGTCTTAAAATGAAAAAACCCGCCAGAGGGCGGGTTTTCGTAATCTTTTTTCTGTTTGCAAAATGCACAAAAGCTCACAACCCACCTATGTTGAGTTATGCCACCACCAAATAAGTTGTACGGTTTGCTTTGTGTTCATCGCGTTTTGCTATCTCTTTAAGCTTGTTTCTTTACGTTTTGTGTACTGCATTTCCCATTAGGAATTGCAGTACAGTCTCTTGTTATTTAGCCGCTTGTTTATCATCAGCCTAGCTATCAAGGTTGCTATCAAGGTAGAATAGTTTCGTCTATTCCCCAATGCCTATATAGAAGAACCGAAAACGCTTGTTATGTCAATAGCTGATTTTGACTTTAATCTGTCTACTCGTTGTGATTTTCACACCCATACCCATTGTTCCGACGGGCAGCTAAGTCCCGCACAACTACTTGAACGCGCTGAAAATTTTCAAATTGATGTATTGGCGATCACCGATCATGACACAACAGCCGCACTCGATATTGCAAATCGTTATATCTTAGAAAAATCACTAAAAGTCACCTTGCTTACGGGAATTGAGATTTCCACCATGTGGCAAAACTTCGAAATCCACATTGTTGGGCTGAATATCGACCCTGATCATGAGGCCATGAAAACACTTGTTGCGAGTCAGCAGGCCGCAAGGGAGAGTCGGGCGCTGCAGATGGGGGAGAAGCTTGCTAAATGTGGCTTTGAAAATATGACTGAAAAAGCTAAAGCACTAGCCGGAGATGGCTCTATCACTCGAGCACACTTTGCACGTGTACTTTATAACGAAGGTCGCGTTAGTAATATGCAAGCAGCTTTCGATAAGTATATTGGTAAGAAGCAGCGCGCTTTTGTAAAACCTTTATGGTGTGATGTTGCTCGTGCGGTTGATGTTATTCATCAGGCAGGTGGCACAGCGGTAATTGCTCACCCAATGCGATATGACATGACATCTAAATGGCTTCGCCGCTTGATTTTAGACTTCAAAGCAGCAGGCGGTGACGCAATGGAAATAGTTTTACCGCAAATGAGCCCAGATCAAAGGCGACTTATGCTAACCTTTTGTCTAGAATATGATTTATATGCTTCACTTGGCTCAGATTTTCACTTTCCGAGTAAATGGAGTGACTTGGGACGCAATTTAACCTTGCCTGAACAAGTAAAGCCTGTCTGGTCGCTTTGGCGTTAACTTTATAGCACCAAATGACATGCAATAATTCGTTGTCACTGCTAATAGGCCAACAGTTGGCAATAGCATTAATGATCTGCCTTCTATTTTTCCACGTGTGAGCGCACGTTAAGGTACGCACTTATGAGTCAATTTTTCTACGTACATCCAGATAACCCGCAAGGGCGTTTAATGAAGCAGGCTGCAGCCATGATTAAGGACGGCGCGGTCGTGGTTTATCCAACCGACTCTGGTTATGCATTGGGCTGTCATTTAGGAGACAAAAAAGCGCTTGAGCGCATTTGTCAGATCCGAAATATCGATATGGATCATGATTTTGCGCTGATTTGCAGGGACTTATCAGAGCTATCTGAATACGCTAAGGTCGACAATACTGCATTTCGTTTAATGAAAAATAACACACCTGGTGCGTACACTTTTATTTTCAAAGCAACGAAAGAAGTGCCACGTCGCTTGATGAACCCGAAGAAAAAAACTATTGGTATTCGCATACCAGACAATGCAATTGCACAAGCTTTACTCGAAGAACTTGGTGAGCCGCTGATGTCGACTACGCTTATTATGCCGGGCGAGGATATGGCGGAGTTCGATCCAGAGCACATTCGCGATATTCTGGAAAAGCGCGTCGATTTAATTTTAAATGGTGGCTACCTTGGTGAGCATCCAACGACAGTTATTGATTTTTCTGAAGGGGAAGTCGATATTCTCCGCGTTGGCGAGGGCGACGCAACGCCATTTGAATAAGCTAACTCATTGATTAAATAGAGTAAGGTAAATAGAGCAGGGTTAATGGAACAACAGGAATTACCGCTAGCGATGGTGAGAGGCGAAGCGTATACCGCTTTGCCTTCTGATCTGTTCATCCCGCCAGATGCACTGGAAGTGCATTTAGAAGAATTTGAAGGCCCGCTTGATTTACTTTTGTACCTTATTAAAAAACAAAAGTTTGATATTGCAGACCTGCCGATAGCTCCCATTTCCGAACAATACTTTCAATATATTCAACAGCTTGAATATCGAAACATTAATCTTTCGGCAGACTATTTAGTAATGGCTGCGACGCTTGCCTACATCAAATCGCGAATGCTTCTACCTAAACCTGAGGTCGATGACGAAGAAGAAGACCCGCGTGCAGAGCTTGTTCGCAAGTTACAAGAATATCAAAAAGTGAAAAATGCGGCTGAATTGCTGGATCAGTTGCCACGAGAAGAGCGAGAGTTTTTCGTGTCAGGTTTATCGCTTGATGAAGACAGCGATAGTGCCGACAAAGGCTTTGAACAAGTGTTGCTTGCCGATCTTATTTCCGCCTATCAGCAAGTGATTAAACGAGAGGCTGCATTTGAGCATCATCATATTCAGCGTGAAGCAATATCAACTCACGATAAAATTAAAGCCTTGTTGGAAAAATTAACGTATTATATGCGCCCTATGGCGTTGGTAGAATTGCTTGATATCAATGAGGGCCGACAAGGCGTGGTCGTGACCTTTTTAGCAATTCTTGAATTGATTAAGTCGCAAATGATTCATTGCTTGGTGGTCGGTGATCATATCGAGGTAAGTCTGCATGACTAGTTCAACCAATAATCAGCCGTTAAGCACAAGCCGTGTGAGCGAATTAAGCTATTTGATCGAAGCGATACTGTTTGCCTCGACAGAGTCTTTGTCGGTTAAACAAATCAGAGCTTTGTTGCAGTCTACCGACCAGCAAGTGTCAACTAAATCAATTAAAGAAGCGATTGAGTTGCTTACCGAGCACTACCAAGCGCGCGGTGTCAATTTAGTGTCTGTAGCAGGTGGTTTTCGCTTTCAAACTAACCCAGTGTTTAAAGTGCAAGTAGCAGCGACGAACACAGAGAAAGCAAGCAAAGTGTCTGCTGCCATGATGGAAACCTTGGCAACCATTGCGTATAGACAGCCCATTACGCGCTCTGAGATAGAAGAAATTCGCGGAGTTGCGGTAAGTAGTTATATAATAAAGACACTTACTGAAAGGCATTGGGTGAAAGTTTCCGGCCATAAAGAAGTACCTGGTCGACCGGCACTGTATGTGACCACCAAAACATTCCTAGAATATTTTGGCTTACAATCAATTTCGCAATTGCCGCAAATAATGCCAGTAAATCAGTCAACCAATAACGTTGACGTTGTTGATGAATTAGAGACAGAGGCGTAGCGTTAAACTAATAAAGTTTGCGTGAAGCTACTGACGAACGAGATAAAGACCTATGTCTGAAAAATTACAGAAAGTACTTGCCCGAGCGGGCAAAGGCTCCCGCCGAGAAATGGAAACGGTGATCAGCGCAGGACGCGTCACTGTAAACGGCAAAACTGCCTATTTGGGCGATCGTGTCGAAGGTAACGAGCAGATACGTGTTGATGGCCATCTTGTTAAAGTGACCAACACTGAAGAGCAAGTTTGCCGAGTATTGATGTACAACAAGCCAGAAGGCGAAATGTGTACACGCAAGGACCCAGAAGGACGTCCAACCGTGTTTGACCGCCTGCCACCACTAGAAGGTGGTCGCTGGGTTGCCGTTGGTCGTTTAGACATTAATACGTCTGGTATGTTGCTGTTTACGACAGATGGCGAGCTCGCCAATCGTTTAATGCATCCTTCGCACAAAATCGAGCGTGAATACGCGGTACGTGTGTTTGGTGAAGTAGATGAAGCTATGCTGCAACGATTGCGTCACGGGGTTAAATTGGAAGATGGTCCAGCTAAATTCCAGCAGATTACCTATCGTGGTGGTGAAGGTCGTAATCATTGGTTCCATGTTGTGCTTTCTGAAGGACGAAACCGAGAAGTTCGTCGCTTATGGGAAAGCCAAGACGTGCAGGTGAGTCGCCTTATTCGCGTACGTTACGGTGACCTTGAGCTTCAACGTCAATTACCCGTTGGTGGTTGGACAGAGTTAGCGTTAAAAGATGTTAACTACTATCGAAAAGCAGTGCAGTTACCACCAGAGACACAGTCGAAAGTTAAAGTGAACGAAAAGATGATAGATAACGCGAAAAACCGTCGTATTCGCCGTAGCGTTAAAAAGCATCAACAACGTCACAAGCAATCGGTCAGGCGCACACGCAAATAAGCTAAGCTATTGCACTAGCGCTTCCTATTGATATATTTCATTATTCAAATCGCAGACGTTTGAATTGCTTCAAGCGTTGTAGTTTTAGTTTGCAAAGGATGTCTTGTGCAGCGTCACTATATTCAAGATCAACAGTCACTTACTGAGTTATGCCATTCGTTAGCCAGCTCGCCGATATTGGCCATTGATACCGAGTTTGTGCGCACTCGCACGCTGTACCCAAGGTTGGGGTTGTTGCAGGTGTGTGATGGCGAACATCTTGCACTTATCGATCCCATAACAATCGATGACTTGTCGCCATTCTGGCAACTGTTAACTGACCCTAATATCGTTAAAGTACTACATGCTTGCTCTGAAGATTTAGAAGTGTTCTTAAGCGCCGGCAATTGTCGCCCAGTGAACTTAATCGACAGCCAAATTATGATGACATTTTTAGGTCATGGTTTGTCACTCGGCTATGCAGCAATGGTGAAGCATTACTTGGATATTGAGTTAGATAAATCAGAGTCACGAACTGATTGGACAAAAAGACCGCTTTCAGACAAGCAGCTAACTTATGCTGAAGCTGACGTAGACTACTTATTTCAGATCTATCCTAAATTACTCGCAGATGTCGAAGCTTCAGGTTGGCTTGATGCATGTGAGCAAGAAAGCGCGCTAATGATAGACAAGAAGTTTTCACCTATTGACGAAGATAACCTTTATCGCAACGTTAAATTGGCGTGGAAGCTAACACCGAAACAGTTGAACAATTTAAAGTTTTTGGCGCGTTGGCGTTACCAAAAAGCACAAATAAAAGATCAGCCGCTCAGCTTTATCGCTAAAGATCACACCTTGTTAGCCGTTGCACAACGGGCGCCAAAAAGTACCGCGGCGATGGCGGCAATTGAAGGTGTAGAGCGCCTAGATGTGCGTTATCAGGGCAAAGCAATGTTGGCGATTTTAAAACAAGCTGCGCAGGTAGAAGAACAGGACTACCCTGAAAAGTTAAGACGCTTGGATGAATATCCGGGTTATAAACAAACCTTTAAAAAAGTGAAACACTTTGTTGCCGACGTGGCGGCTGAAAATCAACTAAGTGTTGAAAGCTTGGCTTCGAAAAAGCAGATTAATCAGTTTTTGTCTTACTTTTTCAAACTCAACGGTGCACAGAATAACCCTCAAGAAGTCGAAGTAATCCAATCATGGCGTAAGTCTGTACTTGGCGACAAACTACTTTCTTTCGCAAGTCGCGGCTTTCGAGCTCCTTAGTTTACATTAGTTCTTGATGAAAGCGCACATATTGTGCGCATTTCATGTTCAATACCCCAGCATTTGCGATAAATGGATGAAAAGCCGTTTAATCGCGTGCTATATTGGCATTTCTTTTATCTTATTATCATAGGTCTCCATTATGCTATGTGCGGTTTATAGAAGCCCAAAAAAAGATCAAACCTACTTGTTCATCAATAAACGAGATGACTTCTCTGACGTACCAGATGCGTTACTTTCTACTTTTGGTACGCCTACCTTGGTGACCCTAGTGAATTTAGCCAAGCAAGAAAAGCTTGCGTTAGCGGATATTGATAAAGTGAAAGAAAACCTAACAAACCAAGGTTTTTATCTGCAGTTACCACCGCCGCAGGAAAACTTGCTTGATGAGCATCGAGCGGCGTTAAAAGCACAAGGTAAATTGCCTGAATCAGAGTAAATTTGGCTGTATTGCGGTTAACTTCAGCATCGCATTTTACCATAAAACATTATTACGAATATCGATTAACACAACAGACTAACAATACCGACTAGGGAGCCGTTTTTCGTGACTATTCGCCGTACCCTTAACCAAATATTTTCCCAATCGCTTGCCAAAGCGTTAAAACCAATTTCATTAGCCACAATGATGGGCGTTACACTTGTGACTGCAAGCGCATTAACTTCTCTTGTGGTTTTCGCTGATACCAGCGCTAATGAAGCAGCAGAGAAACCAACCTTTGAACAATACGTTGAGTCGCTTAAGTCAGAAGCACTTGCTAAAGGTTATTCGCAAGCATTAATTGACAGTAGCTTTGCTGATATTAAATTCTACAAGCGTGCCGTGGTTAAAGATAAGAACCAGCCAGAAAAAGTCGAAACATTAGATACTTATCTACCAAAGCGAGTGTCTAAGCGCAAAGTTGAAATTGCTCGCAAACTTTATACGAAGCATGAAAAGCTGTTGAACAAAGTAAGTGAAGAATATGGTGTACAACCTCGCTTTATTGTTGCTTTGTGGGGGCTAGAAACGAGCTTCGGTAATTACATGGGGAACTATAACGTGGTGTCAGCATTATCGACACTTGCCTATGAAGGACGCCGTGAAGCATTCTTTAAGAAACAGCTTTGGGCAGCACTTACGATATTAGATGAAGGCCATATCTCTGCTGAGAATATGAAAGGGTCTTGGGCTGGTGCGATGGGACAAAGTCAGTTTATGCCAACCTCATTTTTAAGCTATGCGGTTGATGGCGATGGTGATGGCAAGAAGGACATTTGGGGTAATCAAGCGGATGTCTTTGCTTCAATGGCGAACTATTTAAAAACTGAAGGTTGGAATGATGCATTGACGTGGGGACGCCAAGTTAAATTACCTTCTAATTTCGACACACAGTTAGCCATTCCAAAAAACACAGGCAGCCGTAAAAATTGGCTTAAAGCATGGGCGAAAACTGAAAGAAGCCTAGCAGAGTGGCAGGCGCTAGGCATTCGACGTACTGATGGTACAGACTTGCCGAAAGCTGATATCAAAGCTGCACTGGTATTTCCTGATGATGCAAATGGTCGCGCATACTTAGCGTATGATAACTATAAGAGTTTAATGCATTGGAACTTGTCATATTACTTTGTCAGTTCAGTAGGGCACTTATCTGATAGCATTAGATATCCGCCAATTCAGGTTACGAATTAGTTAGCGTACTCTCGCTCTGTTACCGTTGTAACGCTTATTACGTCGTCTACGCTAGTTTTCGATAATAAATAATGAGCGTTACGGCGGAAAAATTGTCTTTCCCCCTACATAGGTACCACCTGTGTGCGCTACAATTAGCGCAATTCTGTATGAGTTTGGAAATTAGATAGTGAGTCGTTCAAAGAAAAAAGCACCAGCGCGAAAATCTATTGCTGCTGCACCTACGCCATTTTGGGAAGTTAAATCACTTGCTGAGATGAGTCGTGAGGAGTGGGAGTCGCTTTGCGATGGCTGTGCTAAATGTTGTCTTCACAAGTTTATTGAAGATGAAGATACAGCAGAAGAGGATGAGCTAAAGCCAACCAACTTTATTGAAGATGGTGAACAAATAATGTACTCGAACATCGCTTGTTATTTGCTTAACGACAAAACTTGTGAATGCACGCAATACGCTAAGCGTACGAACCTAGTCCCTGATTGCGTGCGCCTGACACAAGATAATCTAGACGATGTTTTCTTCATGCCACCAAGTTGTACTTATCGACGCTTACAGGAAGGGCGTGGTATGCCAAGTTGGCACCCGTTGCTAAATAAAGGCAAAAAGAGTGCTATGCATAAAGCTGATATGTCGGTGCGTGGTAAAATCGTTAAAGATAACGACATCGATCTAGAGTTTTTTGAAGATTATATTGTCAGCTGGCCGCTAAACGACATCGATTAACGGCAGGAGTATTAAGTTCGTAGTCTTTAGGGCACTTAATTAATCACCTAACGGAATTAGGTGCTCATTGTAATGTTGACCATTAGCCACATAGTGGTCAGCACTCATTTTCAGCATTGCCACTGTTTTCTCATCAAATGGTTTTATTACTTTAGCTGGCGATCCTAGGACTAGGTGTCCGTCGGGTACTTCCATATTTTCAGTAACTAAACTATTAGCACCGATCACACAGTTTTTTCCTATTTTTGCACCATTGAGTACCACCGAGTTCATCCCAATCAATGAGTAATCTCCGATAGTGCATCCGTGTAGCATCACTTTGTGACCGACGGTGACGCCTTTACCAACATGCATAGGCAAGCCTTTGTCAACGTGTAGCACGCTACCATCTTGAATATTGCTACCTTCATCTATGAAGATTTTGTCCATATCGCCGCGCATTACAACGTTAAACCAAATACTAACGTTAGCAGCAAGTTCAACATTGCCAATAATTGCAGCACTTGGTGCAGTAAAACAACTAGGATGAATACTGGGTATAAGATTTTTAAATTGATAGCGCATAATCTGTTGTAATCCTTGTTATATAAGCGTTTCTATTGGAGCGTTTACTCTATCATTCCAAAATGTTCATTGATATGGTTATTTGTTTGTATGAAAAGTGAACGTGAAGTGATAAAACATTAAACACCTGATAAAGAAAATAAAAATGGTGATTTATGAAAATAGGGATCCCAAAGGAGTCGCTCAAGGGTGAAAACCGTGTTGCAGCAACACCTAGCTCAGTCAAAGCATTAGTCAGTCGGGGGTTTGACGTATGCATCGAAAAACAAGCAGGTAAAAAGGCGAGTTTTAATGATGCCGATTACGTTGATAACGGGGCGCTAATCGAAAACACTGAATCGGTCTGGCAAAGCGATATTGTCTTTAAAGTTAATCCGCCTAATGCTGAAGAAGTGGCTCAGCTAAAAGACGGAGCAACATTAGTTAGCTTTATTCAACCCACACAAAATAGCGAGTTAGTAGAGCAACTTAAAGCCAAAAATATTAATACCTTAGCAATGGACATGGTGCCGAGAATGACACGCTCGCAGTCATTAGACGCACTAAGTTCAATGGCTAATATTGCTGGTTATCGCGCTGTTGTCGAAGCTTCTCATCACTTTGGTCGCTTCTTTACTGGCCAAATTACGGCTGCTGGTAATTTGCCGCCAGCTAAAGTTATGGTGATAGGTGCTGGTGTCGCAGGCCTCGCTGCCATCGGTGCTGCTGGTAGTCTCGGGGCGATAGTTCGCGCCTTTGATACACGCCCAGAAGTAAAAGAACAGATTGAAAGTATGGGTGCAGAATTCCTTGAACTCGATTATGAGGAAGAGGAAAGTGCAGGTTCAGGTGATGGCTACGCAAAAGAAATGAGCCAAGCTTTTATTGACGCGGAAATGGCATTGTTTGCAGAACAAGCTAAAGACGTCGATATCATTATCACGACGGCAATGATCCCAGGTAAACCTGCACCAAGACTCATCACCGCTGATATGGTTGCTTCGATGAAACCGGGTAGCGTGATTGTTGACTTGGCTGCTGCTGGTGGTGGTAACTGTGAACTGACCAAACCTGAGAAGTTAACTACAGTCAAAGGTGTGAAAATAATAGGTTACACCGATTTGGTTTCACGTCTGCCAAATCAGTCGTCTCAGCTCTATGCTAACAACTTGGTTAACTTGACTAAATTGACGTGCCCAGAGAAAGACGGTTCGTTTAATATTGATTTTGACGATCAAGTGATTCGCAATATGACGGTGGTTAAAGAGGGGGAAATAACTTTCCCGCCGCCACCGATTCAAGTTAGTGCTGCACCTGCTAAAACAGAACCTAAGGTTGAACCTAAGTCTGCGTCCGTAGAGCAAGAGCAAGCACCTAAGAGCAAAACCAACAAGTACATCGCGATGGGCGCGGCAGCGCTCGCTTTTGGTTGGTTGGCAACGGTAGCGCCAGCATCCTTCTTGTCTCATTTTACAGTGTTTGTTTTAGCCTGTGTGGTGGGCTACCACGTAGTGTGGAATGTGTCGCACTCACTGCATACGCCATTGATGAGTGTAACGAATGCTATCTCGGGCATTATTATCGTTGGTGCATTGCTACAAGTAGGAAGTGGTAACCTCATTGTGCAGGTGCTTGCGGGGATAGCTATTTTGATTGCCACAATCAATATCGTTGGTGGCTTCTTTGTCACTAAGCGTATGTTGAAAATGTTCCGTAAGTAGGGGGAAGCATGGAATTATCTCAAGGCGTTATTACCGCTGCCTACATAATTGCGGCATTACTTTTTATCTTCAGTCTTGCGGGGCTTAGCAAACAGGAAACGGCTCAAGAAGGTAACAATTTTGGTATCGCAGGTATGGCGATTGCTTTGCTTGCGACCATTTTGGATCCTCGAGTCGACAATACATTAGTCATTATTGGCGCGATGGTTGTTGGTGCCGTGATTGGTTTTCGCTTAGCACAGAAAGTTGAAATGACTGAAATGCCAGAGCTAGTTGCGATCTTACATAGTTTCGTTGGCTTGGCTGCTGTGTTTGTTGGTTACAACAGCTATTTCGATGCACCTCATGCACCATTAGGGCTGCTCACTGATGCTGCGCGCATCGAGCAAAACATTCATTTAGTTGAAGTGTTCTTAGGGGTGTTTATTGGTGCGGTAACCTTTACAGGGTCTGTTATTGCTTTTGGTAAACTACGTGGCCTTGTTAATTCGGCCGCGCTGATGTTACCTCATCGCCACAAAATGAACTTAGCGGCGGGCCTTGTTAGTTTTGCATTGATGATCGTGTTTGTTCAAAAAGGCGGTGACAATTTCTCGCTATACCTAATGACTGCCATAGCATTGGTATTCGGTTGGCACTTAGTAGCATCAATTGGTGGTGCAGATATGCCGGTTGTTGTTTCTATGCTAAATAGTTACTCGGGTTGGGCGGCAGCGGCTGCTGGTTTTATGTTGAGTAATGACTTACTTATTGTGACTGGTGCTTTAGTAGGTTCGTCTGGTGCGATACTTTCTTACATCATGTGTAAAGCAATGAACCGTTCATTTATTAGTGTTATTGCTGGTGGCTTTGGGACGGAGGTTAGCGTAGATACTGATAAAGATTATGGTGAGCACCAAGAGATTCAAACTGAACAGGTGGCTGAAGCTTTGGTTAACGCTAAATCGGTTATCATCACACCGGGTTACGGCATGGCAGTAGCTCAAGCTCAATATCCAGTGTATGACCTAACGCAGAAACTAAAAGCCAAGGGAGTTGAAGTACGTTTCGGCATTCACCCTGTCGCTGGACGTTTACCTGGACATATGAATGTATTGCTTGCTGAAGCGAAAGTACCTTACGACATCGTGTTAGGTATGGAAGAAATAAACGACGACTTCAGTGAAACAGATGTTGTTTTAGTTATTGGCGCTAACGATACAGTTAACCCTGCGGCTAGTGAAGACCCAACGAGTCCAATTGCTGGCATGCCTGTACTAGAAGTATGGAATGCTAAGCAGGTTGTTGTCTTTAAGCGCTCAATGAGCACAGGTTACGCAGGTGTCCAGAACCCGCTATTCTTCAGGGATAATACGCAAATGCTATTCGGTGATGCAAAATCATCAGTAGAAAAAATAGCTCAAGCGATTTCTGAATAGTAGGCAATACTCCTCATTAGCATATCACTACCATAAGTAGAAACCTCGGTTTATCGTTGTTTTAAAGAGCAGCGATACTGAGGTTTTTTGTTCTATCTTAATTATTTTGCTTCGCGTATTTTTACTCGCTTGCTATTTATTTCCGTTTGTTTTTCCTGATTTTTGCCTCTTCGGCTAAGTCTTATTGATTTTACAGTAGTCACTCTACTAGGCTGTTTCCTCCGATACAGGCTCGGCTAATACACGAAATTAGCCATTCACATTTTTCTAACAATGGACAACAGCACTTTTAAACAGCACTGGCAAATAACATTGGCGAAAGTGTAGAAACCCCAAAATGCACATTGACTTTAGTTTTTGTATGGCGATATATTGTATACAAAAATAAAGTGAGAAGTTAACAGGTGTTCAAATGTCAATGTCAAACGACATAGCAGAGGGTAGTGCGCAACCTCAGATTTCAAATGACAATGAAGAAATTAATAAAGGCTTTGTACGTGCTTTCTACATTGCCAATACCATGGAAATTTTTGAACGATTAGCTTGGTATGGCTTTTTCGCACTCTCTTCAATTTACATGACAACGCCAGTTAGCCAGGGCGGTGTGGGCTTTACTGATGGTCAGCGTGGTGCGCTCCAAGGCATTATCCCGTTCTTTTTATATTTACTGCCAGTATTTACAGGGGCATTAGCTGACAGGTTTGGCTATCGGAAGATGTTTATTGTGTCGTTCGCCATCATGGCGCCGAGTTATTATCTACTGGGACAAGCTACATCGTTTTCAAGCTTCTTTATTACCTTTGCAATGGTTGCCTTAGGCGCGGCGTGTTTTAAACCGGTAGTTGTAGGCACCATAACGCATGCCACTAGTGATAGTAATCGAGGGTTGGGGTTCGGCATCTTCTATACCATGGTAAACATTGGTGGCTTTATCGGTCCTCTAGTGGCGGGATATTTACGAGCAATTAGCTGGGATGCGGTATTCTTGATGTCGTCTTTGTGGATTCTTTTGAATTTCATTCCCGTGATCTTCTTTTACAAGGAACCTAAGACACTCGAAAAAAGCAATGCCAGTATTCGCCAAGTATTATCTGAAGCTCAGCAGGTGCTGGGTAACGGCCGTTTTGCGTTAGCAATATTTCCATGTATTTTCATTTTGATGGCAGCAGGTGCGAGCTTCATAGATTACAGTATTGCGTTTATCATGATTGCCGCTTGGCTCATGTTTAACCTCGTTTGGCAACGAATATGTTCTGAAAATAATACTAAGTGGTATTTAGAAAAAGCCAAGGTAAGCAATAAGCCATTTGCACTTTATTTATTGTTGTTGACTGGCTTTTGGGCTGTCTACAACCAGCTGTTCTATACCATGCCTTTGTATATTCGAGACTTTGTCGATACCCGTGATCTAGTCGCTTATATCTCTATATTCGGCGAAGGAGCTGTAAATTTTCTGGCGTCGGTAAATATTGAACTACTTGCTGAAAAGCTTCAGGAATTTATTGTTGCTGGCGCGTCTGCTAGCGCTATTTCCGCTGAACTTGTCCATCTTAAAGTACTTGTGCCAATTGCAGATATCGAAGCTGCAATTTCACAAGTGGCTGCTGGCGCTCATTCTGGCTCTGGTTTAAATCCCGAAGAAGCGATGATACTTGCGCAGCAATGGGCTGACAGTTATCGCCAGATAAACCCGGAATACATCATCAACCTAGATTTTGCCGCTATAGTCGTTTGCCAAATAGCCGTTAGCTTAGTGTGCGCGCGCTTTAAAACAATCAATGTGCTGGTTGTCGGTGTCGCGATTTTTGCAATCGCTTGTTTGGTTGCGATTATTGCTAATGATATAGCGGCGGGCGGACTTGCCGCTGTGCTCGCTGTGCTGATGATGGCTTTTGGCGAGATGGTGACTTCTCCTAAGTCACAAGAATATGTAGCTAGTATTGCACCTGATAACCAAGCAGCTCTTTACATGGGTTACTACTTTGTTTCTATGGCATTAGGCTTTTTGTTTGCGGGCTTACTGTCTGGGTGGGGCTATGGAGAGATTGCTAAAAACCAAAACAACCCAGCGTTAATGTGGGTAATTTTTGCAGTATTGGGTTTAGTTACTAGTGTCGGGTTGCTTTGGTTTAATCGTTACTATTTGGCCCGTAACAAATTCGAGGCTAGTAATTAGTTTGATGTAACCATGTCATCTTAAAAATTCGAAGCCTGATAATCCAGAGCAAACTCTGGATTACGCTTGAATAAAAGTCTTATTTTTTTGAAGTAAAGAGAACCTTTAGTGAATAATTTTGTTGGTGCTGAGCAAATCAATCAGCTGTTATCTCCCATCGCCTTAGTCGATAAATTGCAACTGGCGTTTGCCAGTGACATCACCACGCCATTGCGACAGCACTTTGATATCCCTAATCCTTATGCTGAACGAGAGACAACGTTGTTGATGATGCCGTCTTGGCAGGTGGGGGAGGATATTGGGGTGAAGTTGGTAACGATTGTCCCTGATAGCTATCGATACGATTTGCCTTCTATCCAAGGTGTTTACGTACTGATTGACGCGGTCAAAGGCAGTGTTAAATCGATAATGGATGCACCAGTGTTAACTGCAAAACGCACCGCCGCAGCATCTGCGCTTGCCAGCCGCTTTATGTCTCGTAAAGATGCCAGAGTACTTACTATGGTTGGAACAGGAACACTTGCGCCTGAATTAATTAAAGCACATTGCGCTGTACGCCCAATCAAGCAAGTCAATATCTGGGGAAGAAAAACAGAAAAGGCAGAGCAACTAAAAAACAGTTTATCTAGTGTTTTGGATGTTGAATTAAATGTTATCGAAGACCTTTCACACGCAGTTAAAGTTGCCGATATTATTTCCTGTGCAACTTTGTCACAAATGCCGTTGATAAAAGGCGCCTGGTTACAAGCTGGGCAACATTTAGATTTAGTGGGGGCATACCGTCCTGATATGCGAGAAGCAGATGATGACTGCATTTTAAAGAGTCGCATTGTTGTCGATAACTATCAAGGTGCGTGCAAGGAAACAGGTGACATTAGAATGCCGCTTGATGCTGGTATATTGCAGCGTGAAAAAATAGTCGCGGACTTATTTGAGCTTTGTCGCAAAGAACGAGTATTCACTCGTAACCGTCAGGATATTACGTTGTTCAAGTCAGTAGGGCATGCTTTAGAAGACCTCGCGGCAGCCCAGCTTGTAATCGAAAGTATCAACAATCAAATTTAACGGGGCAAATGATGACTAATCTAGCAGACAAAGCTGTGTACAAGGCGAGACGAGATCGTTTGTTTGAAAAGCTCCCAGAGGGCAGTGTTGTCTTACTTGTAGGTAATAGAGAGCAAGTGAGAAACAAGAATATCACGTATCCTTTTCGACAAGATCACGACTTCTATTATTTAACAGGTTACGCCGAGCCAGATGCTGTTGCTGTGCTTAGACCAAATTGTGATCAACCTTTTATACTTTTTAACCAGCCCAAAGATGAATACCAAGAAGTTTGGTTTGCTGGTCGTACTGGCCAAGAGGGAGCGGTGGCCCTTTATGGGGCTGATGCGGCGTATGATATCGCTGAATTAGAGTCTAGATTGCCGACATTATTTGGTGAACGGCCATATGTATTTTATTCAGACGAACTTGGACGATTTAATCACCGCATCTTTGATTGGCTGGCTTGCCAACGAAAAAGCGCCAAATTTGATGAAGTGAAATCGTTTAAGCACTTGATGAACGTACTTCCTCGAACCCAGAATATGCGCCGTGTGAAAGATGAACATGAGATCGGTTTGTTAAGAAAAGCGGTTGAGGCGTCAGTTTCTGGACATCGATATTTAATGAGACTTTGCCAGCCTGGGCAAACAGAACAAGCATTGACTGGTGAGTTTTTTAATCATGTAAGTCAATTTGGGTGCAGTGATGTTGGCTATCCAACAATTATGGCAGCGGGTAACAATGCTTGCTGCTTACACTACTCAGAAAACCGCGATGTTTTACAGAATGGTCAAATGTTGTTGGTTGATGCGGGCGGTGATTATCAGTACTACACAGCAGACATCACAAGAACTTACCCCGTGAATGGAAAGTTTACCCCTGAACAACGAGACATCTACCAATTGGTACTGGCTTCACTAGATGCCGCCATCGAAACAGTAAAACCTGGTGTTTCGTGGAATAGTATGTATCCAGCTGCCATGTCAGTTCTCGCTCAAGGGTTATTGGACCTTGATATATTGTCGGGGAGTTTTGATCAAGTGATGGAACAGGCGCTTTATAAGCCTTTTACCCTGCATAAAACTGGCCACTGGTTAGGGCTAGATGTACATGATGTTGGTGCCTACCACGATGATAATGGGAACTGGGTTACACTTGAGCCGAACATGGTATTCACCATAGAACCCGGGCTTTATTTCCCTGAGCATAGTAAAAGTGTTGACCCTCGTTGGCGAGGCATGGGAGTTCGGTTAGAAGACGATATTCTGGTTACGCCATCAGGTTACGAAAACCTGTCTGTTGGTGCACCTCGTTCTATTGGTGATATTGAATCGTTAATGGCTAAATAACGACACCAAGGTTAAGAAGATTGAATGAGTTGTATGCAGGTTAGATGAGTAGATTTATCTAACCTGCACAATTAAGCGTTATCAATTATGAATCAATATCAACTTCACCTTCGATATCGCCAATTGATAAGCCACCTGAACCTGAATCGATAATTTTCAGCGAGCCCGCACGGCTTACGTCGATGCCACCTGAGCCGTCGTCGATCGTTACCTTACCCGAAATATCTCTAACGGTAAGTTCGCCCGAGCCGTCTTCAATATCAACATCACCCGTTACTTTGTGCACCGTTAAACTGCCAGAACCATCGTTAAGTTCAAGGTTGCCTTCAACCCCTTTTACATAAAGCTCACCTGAACCATCATCAATGCGAACATCGCCTTTTACGTTTTCGATACGGGTTGCACCTGAACCGTCGTCTAACTGCAGTTCGTTATTGATGTTTGAAATTCTTATCTCGCCTGAGCCATCATCTACATCTAGCATTAATCCCGCTGGCATAGTGATTGTTAGGTCAATAGTAGGTGAAGAACCTTTCCAATAGCCCATGTGAGAGTTGTGCTTTGCCACTAAACGCGCTTTGCTTCCAGAGCTATCCAATTCCAGAATATAGTCTCTGTCGTCTGTTGTGCGGATATCAGCTTGCACCTTAATTTCGGTTGCTGACTCGTCGCCGTTTATGATTAGAGAACCTGCACCCGCTTCAATATCAAACTTAGACAGAGAACTTGCATCTATCGATAAGCTTTCTTCTAATCTGACATTTGCACTTTGTTCATTAACGTTAATAACACAGCCACTTAACGCGATAGCTAGTGCTGATAGAGAAAGTAATTTTGCTGTCTTCATTATAATTATTCCATGTTCATTTAGTTATTGACCCAATACAATCAATTATAACGCCAACTTGTAAAGTACTGATAAATTAATCCTTTATTTTGAACAATAGTGAAATGATGGTCATCTTTACCAATAGTTAGTCGTTATTCCAATAAAAATGGTTTAAATGAATATATTTTATTTTCACATTTTGTCGCTACTTTCTACCTAAGGATAAAACCGTCTTTTTGCGGATCTTCCTCGTCAATGAGAAATTGATGGACACCTGTAATGTAAGCACTGCCAGATACTCTAGGAATAACGCCCTGACTGCTAACGGTAGAAGGTTTACCGTCGGAACTTTCAATATCGATTGTTGATACCGCTGAAACTGTCATACGACTACTGATAATACTCTCTATGGTGAGCGTTTCATTTAACGAGGCTTCTCCTTTGTGGTGAAGTAGTGCAATCCGGGCACTTACGCCAGTCCCTGTAGGTGAGCGGTCAACTTCACCATCAGCGAAGATACAGACATGGCGTGAATGACTATTACTGTCGGTAACTTTGTTTGAGGTAAAAATGGTGCCGTACAAAAAGCTTAAATCATCATGATTTGGATGTGATATTTGGTAGCTTGCTGCTACAACGTGTTTGATGGCACGACCTAGAGTGATTAATTGTTCGACGTTTTCAGGGTTACATTCAATACCATGCGCATCCGCATCAACAAAGGCATAGTAGGCACCACCAAATGCTATATCGTAGTTAACGGCACCAAAACCTTTGACGTCAGCGATCAAATTTACCGCTTCAGCAAAAGAGGGAACGCAATCAAAGTGAACTTTAGGTTTGCCACTTTGCTTACTCGCATAGGCAGTAATTTTACCTGCAGGTGCATCGATGAATAGGGTCTTAGTCTCACCTTCCTCAACTTCAATATCTTGACACTCAATGGCTGCAGAAACAGTTGCGATAATCGCATGACCACACATACTCGAGTAGCCTTCGTTATGCATAAAAAGCACGCCGAAAGTTGAATCCGGCTCTACCGGTTCGGTGATGATTGCTCCGTACATATCGGCATGGCCACGGGGTTCAAACATTAACACTTGGCGCAGGTGATCAAGATGTTTAGTGACATACTGGCGCTTTTCCAACATCGTTCCCCCAGGAATATTGGGATAGCCGGATGTCACGATGCGAAGCGGTTCGCCTTCTGTGTGTGCGTCTAGTGTAGTCAAAGACATATACTTATGGTTAGTGGGTAAGGCAAACTTCATTCTTATACTCCCATGTTTCCTGCTTGAGTGAGTTTGACGACTATCGTTTACGCTAACAAGTTGTTCATTGAACTCAAACTCATTTCAGTTTGTTGTTTGTTATTAAAATTTAATAATGTATACAATATACTTTATGTGTTGTAGGTTATACCAACTTGTACTGGCTCGCAACAATGGACAATCAAGCATATGGCTTAGCAATATAGCTACGTTTGTATTTAATGCTAGTGATGATTAAACGTGGGGAGAAGAATGGAAGTAATACATAATGTTATTCGGATGAGTGGAATAAAAAAACTAAATGCCGCTTATGACGTAGAGGGTGAGTTTAGAACTAAGTTAAAGACACTGGTTTTGAATGGTTGTTGGGCGAGCTGTTTCGTTGGAGGGTTAACCCTTATTTCAGCTTGTAGTCAGCTTCCAAGCGATACGAGACTTTCTGAGCATCAAAGTGTTTTACTAGACAGTGTTAGGCAGGATAACAGTACGCAAATAGCTACAACTGTCGATAAAACAACGAGCACTAGTACTCAGATTGTTAGTCCGAATACTCAAGCTATTCTCAACGGTACGGCTGAGTACTGGCATGCCGACTTTAATCATCATCAACAGCAATTTAGTGATGTGCTAATTGCCTTACAACCCATGCTAATTGATAGCACTCTAACGCCTGAGACATTTCAAAGCTTAGATCATGGACTTTATTATCTGCGAGCATACAGTTATTGGGGTGCAACGAAGGAGATTGAAGAAACGCAGTGGCTGCTACTCCACGAGAGCTTATTGAAGCTTGCAGAGTTGCTGTCGGTAACCAATATCTCAGAAAAAGTGTTAGCTCAACAAGCTAACGTTAGCACTCTCAGCACTAGCCAGTATGCAAGATTGAAGGAACATTTGTGGGTAGCGCTATATCGCTATTACCCGAATAAGCATGCCAAAACTATATTACCTGAGCGTTTAGCGATGTTTAGTGAGTTTGTTAATACCTCCATTAAGGCGGTATCTAAGGGCGCTGCCATTGCAGAACAAAATGCCAGCTCCGATGCCCAAGTTACTGCCCAAGTTAATGTTCAGTCAAGTGATCAGAACGATTTGTCCGTAGCATACGAACAACTTGAACTATACCGAGCTATAGGTTTCCTTGCGTATTTCGCTGAGCGAGATGAAAACATTGCTAAGTTGTTTAATTCAGAGTCAGGAATAGCGTTAAGTCTTCTGAAAAATATTTCAACATTCGACGCTGATAGTTGGCATTTGGCTCATACGTTATGGGGATTGGCAAATATTCATATTGCTGTAGAGGAAGAGCAGAAGAAGGCGTTAGATACCCTTACAGAACAGCAGTTATTTTCAAGTGGGAAAGCTGATACTGGGCTAGACAATATAGGCAATACAAGCAGTTCAAACAATGCAAGAAAGGAACGTTGGAATGAGTATAGTGAGGATGACGCTAAGCGCTTATTTACGCTCTATTTAGCAAATTCTCTCCGCACACGCGATCACTGCGATGAAAGCTTTGCTGACAAGTGTGATATCAAACCTATAGATGAAGTTCTGCCTGTGAATCATGCCTGTTCTGATTCTTTGTTTATCCGCGCGACTCAAATGACAACAGAGCAACTTAACAGCTCTTGCCAAAAGTTATTGGGACAGGAGAGCTTTTTTCACTCAACGTTAGCGACAAATGTTGAACCGGTACCTAATGACTTTAATGAAAAGCTAAGAGTTGTCATTTTTGACAACTACTCAGAGTATAACCGTCATGGTCAGCTGAAGTTTAATATATTCACCAATAATGGTGGAATGTACATCGAAGGTACACCGAGTGCTGATGTAAATCAGGCAACCTTTTATGCGTTTGAGCACTTTTGGGATCAATCCAAGTTTGGTGTCTGGAATCTTAATCACGAATATGTGCATTACCTTGATGGCCGATTTGTAAAATATGGCGGTTTCGGTCATTACCCAGAAAAACTTGTTTGGTGGGCTGAAGGCTTAGCAGAGTATATTTCTAGACAAGATGATAATGATGACGCGGTGAAGCTCGCTAGTAGAACTAAAGCAGAAGAGTGGCCTTCACTGGCTGACATTTTTGCGACGACTTACGAGGACGGAACAGATCGCGTTTATCGCTGGAGCTATTTGGCGCAGCGCTTTATCTTCAGCTTCTACCCAGAGCAAGGGCGCACTATGAGCAAATACTTAAAGCGTGATTATTTTGATGGTTATGTGAAAGTATTGGACGACGTCGCCAAACAACATCAAGCGGAATTTACAGAGTGGCTGAAAAATGAAGTGAAAAGCTATGAACGAGACATTGCTGCTAAATATGATGCTAAAAATGCCCCTAAAAAAGCCTCACCAAAACAGGACGCTGATAAGAAGTCACCGAGCTATTTATACCGTTATCTGTACAGGGATTACTTGAGACCTTCGCATTTACCAATCGATAAATCACATCAACATTTCGAATATTGGGGTTAGTTTTTCTGACCCCATCGATACATTGCGTTGGCAATGAAACATTATTCAATAGAAAGCCCCGTACTAAGTTATACAATGTTGTGCTAGTACGGGCTTAATTGACATCGCATTCTCAATATAAACTCTGTTAAGCTACGAGTTTAGTATAATTTTTAATGGTTTAGGTATGATAGAGCAGTGGGTAGGCCTGATTAATGGCCATTTATGGGGCAGCGTTTTAATTTATTTGCTAACAAGTTGTGGCATTTGGTTCAGCTGGCGCTTACGTCTAATTCAAATGCGTCACTTTACGCACATGTTTTCCCTGCTGAAAAACAGTCGTAACAAATCAACTCACGGTATTTCATCCTTTCAAGCCTTGTGTACTTCACTCGCTGCGCGTGTAGGTACAGGTAATCTGATGGGGGTTGCTGTAGCGATTACCTTAGGTGGACCCGGTGCAATATTTTGGATGTGGATTATTGCCTTTTTCGGTATGGCGACAGCCTATGCAGAGAGTGCATTAGGCCAGCTCTACAAAGAAAAAGATAGCAATAATAACTTTCGCGGTGGTCCAGCATATTATATGAGAAAGGGTGTGAAGAGCCCTAAACTCGCTATCGCTTTTTCACTGTGTTTATTCTTCGGCTACGGCTTCGTGTTTAGTTCAGTGCAAGCCAATTCAATTACTGACGCGTTCCAAGGATCTTTTGGAATCGACCCTATGATCACGGGCGTAGCCATTACCTTGCTTGCGGGCTTCATCATTATGGGCGGTTTACGCAATATCGCTCGATTTGCTGAACTTGCGGTTCCTTTTATGGGGATTGCGTATGTATTGGTAGCACTCGTTGTTATCGGCATCAATATTGACAAAATCCCCGGTATCATTACCGATATTGTTACTTCAGCTTTTGGCTTAAAAGAAGCGGGTGGAGGCCTCATGGGCGCAGCCATTGTTCAGGGCGTTCAACGTGGTCTTTACTCAAATGAAGCGGGTATGGGTAGCTCGCCAAATGCAGCTGCCGCAGCTGAGCCAAACCCTCCACACCCGGCTTCGCAAGGGTATATGCAATCTTTAGCTGTCTTCTTTGACACTATGATCATCTGTTCGTGCACTGCTTTTATTATTTTACTTGCTGATGGTAATGGTGATACTGCAATGGGTATTCAAATGACCCAGCAAGCCTTGTCTCAACAAGTAGGTGGTTGGGGCGCAGAGTTTATTACATTAGCAATATTGCTCTTTGGTTTTACTTCTATCGTAGCCAACTATGCCTATGCCGATAATAACTTGAAATATTTGAACCTAGATAACTTGTTAGGTCTATGGTTCTTGCGAATAGGCTTTTTGGCTATGCTCATCTTCGGTTCGTCAGCGTCATTGCCAGAAGTTATTGCCCTTGCCGATATGTCTACAGGGCTTATGACGGTGCTTAACGTTACCGCCTTACTTTTATTGTCTAAAGTGGTTGTAGGGATTAGCAAAGACTATCAAGAGCAACTTGGTCAAGGTGAGTTGCCTAGCTACGAAGTTGATGAAGAAACTGAACGCTCATTAGGCCTAGCTAAAGGTATTTGGCGCCAAAGCAAATAAATTAATAGCGCTTTTGTCACCGAACAGTTAAATAAATACGCTAGTATTTCTCCTGTGCGGTTTTCCTGTATAATCGCGCCCTGTTTTTTGATTAGGTGTGAATTATGAGTGTTGATGCAATAGGTTTGTCTGAAGGATTATTGAAGGCGGTAAAGCAGTGTGGCTATAAGCAGCTTACGCCGATTCAGCAGCAAGCTATTCCTGTAATTCGCACAGGTACCGATCTGCTCGCCAGTGCTCAAACGGGTACTGGTAAAACCGCAGCATTTACCCTGCCGATTCTTGATAAGTTAGCTCACCAAGTGAAAGCTGGTGAGCCGATACTTAGAGCACTTATTCTTACACCTACTCGTGAATTAGCCATTCAAGTTGCTGATAATATTCGTCAATATAGCCAGTTTCTGCCAATCAAATCCGGCGTTATTTATGGTGGTGCCGGTATGGCAGGCCAAGAAAAAGTGTTGAAAGAGGGCGTTGATATTCTTGTCGCCACGCCTGGTCGATTATTGGAGCACATGCAGCTTCGCAACGTTTCTTTAGCGCAAGTAAAATACATGGTACTTGATGAAGCCGATCGCATGCTAGATATGGGATTTTTAAACGACATTGAGCGTATTACTGCACAAATTAAGCACAAACACCAAACATTAATGTTTAGTGCTACCTTCTCGAACAAAGTAAAAACACTTGCCAATCAAATTCTCTACACGCCGAAAACTATCGAAGTTGCCAAGCAAAACTCTACGTCTGGTAAAGTTAAGCAAGCGGTTTACTGGGTATCAGAGGCAAGAAAGCGTGAATTGTTGTCTGAAATAATCGGCGTCAATAACTGGCATCAAGTGATGGTGTTTGCGGGTACGCGTGAGAGTGCTAACCAACTAGCCAAAGAGTTAAAGCTAGACGGTATTAAAACGGCACTGTGCCATGGAGAGCGTTCACAAGGTGCTCGTAACAAAGCCTTAGAGCAATTTGTTGCTGGTGAGGTACGTGTACTCGTAGCAACTGATGTTGCAGCGCGAGGTCTTGATATTCCGAACTTACCGTATGTGGTGAACTTCCATTTACCTTTCTTAGCGGAGGACTATGTGCATCGTGTCGGCAGAACAGGACGAGCGGGCAAGAATGGAACAGCCATTTCACTGGTTAGCCCTAAAGATGAAAAATTCTTGGGTAATATCGAACAGCTTATTGGCCGTAAATTTGAAAAAATCGTCTTGCCTGGCTATGAAATGACTGAGAAAGAGTACGATGCAAGTAAGCAACATGTCATTGAGGCGGCCAAGAAGAACCGCTATCAGGCAACTCAAGATAAAAATCGCGCAGTTGCTCAAAAGCGAGCAGCCAAAAGTGGTAATGCTGGTAAATTAGGTAAAGCAGCAGGTAAAGCCAAGAAAGCTTTAAAATTGACCAAAGTAAAGAAAGCTAAAAAAGCAAAACTAACAAGATAAGCTGAAAAAGATAAATTAACAAAGTAAGACGCCGTAAGAAAATCTATATTCACAAAACCAGAAGGGTGCTCATTCGCTAACTCACTGATGGCAACATATCCTGAACTAATCGATATTCCGTTTGAGCATCGTCATCAGTGCTGGTTTTGTGGTGAACCTAGCCACGTCTCATTTACCTTTCCTCATAGCGGCTATTTGGTTATTGCTTGTCCACACCCAACGCTTATCGTGCCTTGCTGCGGCGAGTGCCATACACTTGCCAGAAAAGCCCAGGTCGACGATATTTGGCAAGCCCGTCAAAGTGTTAAAGCAGGGCTGATCAAACGTTACCGCAAAGATTTAGCGATTGGCATCAATTGGACTCAGGAAGAGTTAGCCAACAGCGGATTTGAAGGGGGAAACTTTGAAGGCTTTCAGCGCAGTGCGTGGTTTATGCATGAAGTGGCCAAAGACAGAGTTAACTACAAAGCCTGGCCGCTATCTTATCGAGGTGAAGACTTAGAAGAAGTGTTCGTTAAAGACAGTTTTACTTTTGATGGCGTCACATATCCATCTGTGGACGATGCAATTTTGCACTATGCGCAAAGCTTTGGAATTAAAGTGCAGGTGATGAAAAAGGCGCTGGCAATAACTGGCATCGAAGCTTTTGCCGACGCGGTAAGGTTTTGCCGCCTACTAGTTGGAGCAACGCCTGATGAAATTAAAGTCGCGTTAGTGGGCTTGGCAAGCAATATACAAATCGGTGAAGCCTATAACGATAGTTAAGCTTGCCACAAACTTATACTTACATCAATATTCAACTAGATAGGCTTCTATCAAACAATATTAGTGTTTTTAGCTAATCGTGTTTTTTGACGGTATAAGTCTTTGTCAGCTCTTTCAAAAAAGCTGTGCACTGCATCATCCTTCAGCATAAACGTAGCACCCAGGCTGCAACTCACCTTATATTTGGTAAGGTAAGAGTCAAGCGAAACTGCACCATTAATGCGTTGATATATAACGTTTAATGATTGTTCGTCAGCAGCTTCAATCAGGACTACAAATTCGTCACCGCCAAAGCGGAACAAGCTGTCTGAGTCTCGAACACTCACGCGAAGTGCGTCTGCAAAATGTTGAAGTACTTTATCGCCAACAGCATGACCAAATGTGTCGTTGATTGCTTTAAACTTGTTTAAATCGGCAACAATAATACCCACACTTGCTTGGCTGCGTTTTGCCTGATGCATTGCACGGTTAACTTGCTGGTCAAAGTAACGACGGTTACCAAGGCCCGTAAGACTGTCCTGCATGGCAAGAAGTAATGCTTGTTTGTATGCTAGTGCATTTTTGACTGGGTGAACCAGATATGCGTGTAACTCTCTTAGTATGTTGACATTCGTTGAAGACAACGGGCTATTCATTGCGTAAATGAGCTCGCCAAGTACTTCTCCTGCAGCAGTTAGCGTAAATCTGCGCTCTATTTTACCCTTTCTGCTACCTCTAATTGCAGCAGAAGTAATTTTTGATTCGAAATAAAGTCCTGAAAAATCGACATATTTGCTCGTTTCCATAGCGAACTTACTTAACATTGCATCCAGCTCTAATGTAGTCTGCAATTGCTCTAGCAGTGCCAGACCATGCTTATTGGTGTTAACATGGTGAGTATCGAAAACGCGGTAAGCGTTAAACTCAGAAAATTGGCTATCCAATAAATTTAACGTTTGCATGTTACGGCCTTAGTTCAAACTTCGATGATTAAAACGACGGAGAATTAGGGCAATAGGATTTCGTCAAGAAATCGGCGTACTACGTTATACCCTATAATCAGTATGGTTAAAGCAAACACCATGCCTATTTGGCTTCAGCGAATAACAAGCTTTTAATTGATTGAATATTAAGGTATAAAATTTACTTATTGGCGAAACGTATTATTTTGCCAAATCAAGACTGGAATTGACCCCAAAGAGGCTGTTGTGATTGCTCATATGGAAATCCTGGCTATTTTAGCCTGTGCTGTTGTCATCGTATTTCTTTTTAGAAAACTGCACCTCCCTGCGATCCTCGCATACCTCGTGGCAGGGATAGTCGTTGCAAGGCCAGAACTCGGCTTACAGTTTGATGCAAGCACTTACGATCACATTGCCGAGATGGGAATTGTTTTCCTGCTGTTTACCTTGGGATTGGAGTTTTCCCTTCCCAAGTTGATGGCAATGAGAAACTTAGTTATCGCGGTAGGTAGTTTACAGGTAGCAGTCTCCATGGCGGTATTCTTAGTCATTGCCATGTTATTTGGGCAGTCGTTTGCCAGTGCCTTTGTCATTAGTGCTATTTTGGCGCTTTCTTCCACAGCCATTGTCATTCGCCAGTTAAGTGAATCTGGAGCAATGAAGCGTAAATCTGGCCAAATTTCTGTCGCAGTTTTGCTATTTCAAGATGTCGCTGTTGTACCGCTTTTAATAATTATCCCTATGCTATCCCCGAATAGTGAAGGGTCTATGGCGTTAGCACTAGCGTTTGCGTTAGTTAAAGGTGTGTTTGTAGTTGGCATTTTGTTGTTAACGGGTAAATGGTTTCTACCGCGCTTATTTGACCTTGTTGCCAGAGTAAGAACCGATGAACTCTTTGTTTTAACCACGCTACTTGTCACGTTAATGGCTGCAGCACTTACGCAATGGTTCGGTTTATCAATGGCACTCGGAGCGTTTCTTGCCGGTATGATGTTAGGTGAGAGCGAATACAAGCATCAGTTAGAAGCTGATATTCGTCCTTATCGCGATATTTTGCTCGGTCTGTTCTTTGTCACAGTCGGGATGAAGCTTGATATTGCGCTATTGCTCTCAGAGCCTGTAACTCTGTTACTCACTATGGTGGCATTTATGTTGGTTAAGGCCATCATCATTAAATTGTTGGCTGTTCGGGCGGGGGAATCCAGTAAAGACGGTTGGGCATCTGGTTTTATGTTGGCACAAATGGGGGAATTTGGTTTCGTCCTAGTTGCATTGGCGACGCAAGAAAGCGTGCTGTCTGATGATGTTGCATCGATGCTGATTGGCGCTGGTGTGATTAGTATGGCGATTACTCCTTATATGGTAAGCAATGCAAGGTCTTGGGGGCGTTGGTTAGCAAACGAAAAACCAATCGATACTGCCGATCTCAAGACTCTGCCAGCATCGACTAACGCCAACGCTACTCTAAAAGATCACGTAATTATTTGTGGCTTTGGCCGTATTGGTCAAACAGTTAGTCGATTCCTTAAACAAGAAAAAATAGAGTTTGTTGCCATCGATATTGACCCGCTTAGAACAAGAAAAGCGCGTGAAGCAGGTGAAAATGTTTTGTTTGGTACTTCGCGACAAGCTGAACTTTTACACGCTGCTCACTTGGATACCGCAAAATTAGTGGTGATAGCGTTTGGCGAAGACAAGCAGTCTGCAGAAGTTATTCAGAAGGTAAGAAGCCTATCACCAAAAGTGCCAATTTTGGTAAGAACTCGAAACGACGACCAGTTAGCGATGCTGCAAGGTGCGGGAGCCAATGAAGTCGTCCCTGAGAGCTTGGAAGGCGCTTTAATGCTGGTATCCCAAGTGCTTTCTCTTACGGGCGTACCTTTCTCACGTATTATTCGTTTAGTACAAAAAGAGCGTAAGAACCATTACAACCATTTGCACGGTTTCTTCCAAGGCGAACATACTGACATGAGCGCTGAAGGTATTGACCGTATTGAATTTGCACATGCAGTACTACTGACTGAAGATTCATTTGCTAATGGCCGCTCTATTCGCTCACTTGATTTTGCTAATAGGCGTATTCATGTGATCGCATTAAAACGAGATGGTGAAGAGGTTGAGGAGCCTGATGACAACACTACCCTTCAATCTCAGGATACCTTAATATTGCGTGGGAAGCCGAGAAGGGTGGAACGTGCAGAGCGCTTTATTCACGAAGGTAATTAAAGCGCGTTGGCGCTAGAAGAGACGGGTAACTAAATAGACAAAAATGCGCGAATATTATCTTCGTGTGCCATCGCGTCCTCATAGCCCAGTTTAATTAGTTGCTTACAGAAGTGCTTGTCGAATAACAAATAACTTAGCAAACTAGATTCTAGGTCGTTCTTAACCCCAATACTCCGAAGTAACAGTTTGACGCCCATTGGCAAATAGTCATAACACTCTTGTGCTATCGCATTGAAATCATGGCTAGGGTTAATGACGAAGGTATCGATGTGTTGCAACCCATCTTGTTGTTTGCGTTTTTCCTCATCTATTAACGACAACGTAGAGTTTATACGTTGCAGTCTTTCCAAATCACTTTGCAGTGTGTCAGCAAATATTGAATCTAACATGTGACCCGCAATAGTTGAGGCTGTTGGCGGATGAGGGTTATTTTCCATTGCATGATGCAACTCTTTCGGCTGTTCCACACCTATAATAAAGATTCGCTGTGCGCCTAAATGTATCGGTGGACTTAGCGGTGATAATTGGTGTATCGAGCCATCGCCATAATGCTGATTCTTTATCTTCACAGACGGGAAGAATAACGGGATTGCCGCTGATGCCATCAAGTGTTCACTGTCTATTTGGCAAGGTTCGCCTCGTCGTTTTGCTCTGTACCAAGGTTTGATATCTCTTGCCGATTGGTAAAACGTAATCGAGTCACCGCTAGTGTAATTCGATGCAGTCACTGATAGCGAAGATAAGTAGCCATTAAGAATGTTCAGATCGATGCGCCTGAAGTCAACAACTTGATTCAATAAATGCCTCAAAGGAGCATTATTCAGCAAACTTCGAGCAGTTTTGTTAGCGTAGTCCGCTTGGAAGGTAGAAAGCATGCCCGAAAACAGGTTACCAAAAACCTGGGTCGCATGGCTGTGGTAAACGCGCTCACAAGTTAGGTTTTTCCATATCCACTCAAGTTTTTTCACACCTAGGTGATAACACGAAGCATAACAGGCGAGTGCTGTTGCATTGATTGCGCCTGCCGATGTGCCATTAACAATGGGGAAGGGAATGCCGTGATTTCTCGGCATAAATTTGGCGATAGCAGATAAAACGCCCACTTGATACGCAGCCCGTGCTCCGCCGCCAGTTAGCAATAATGCGTTTTTGCTTCCTTTGTAGGTTTTTTTTCCTGCCATAACCCTTAATACAAAATTACTCTATTTTTTGTATAAGTGTAAAAGAACTCTAGTAATTCTACTAGTGGCTTTGGGACGAATTGAAAAAACGGCAATAAAAAAGCCAGCAAAAAGCTGGCCTTTTATTAGCGACATAAGAATTATTAACTAGTAAACAATTATTAGTAACGTCTACCAGAAAATAATTAACTGCTAACGCGAGCTTTTGCTGCGTCAGCTAAAGGTTGCGAACCTGTTTGGAGTGATGTCAAATTAGCTGAAACAACTTTTTTAGATAATTTTTTAATCATCAAAGAACCTGTTGCGACTGAATTTCTTGCTACTGCAAACTCCAACAAGTTTTTACCATTACACCGAATATCGGCAAAAATACTACGTATTTTTAATTTGTTCGACTTTAAAAATGAACGCATGCGTTTCTTGTCATCAGCGGCAACGTATTCACATACACTTTGTGCAATGTTATTCGCGTTCGCTTTTGGTGCTGTAACAACAGACGTTAAAGTTAAAGCTGCGATGGTAGAAGCTAGTAATAATTTTTTCATTTTAATAACCTTAAAGCTAAATTAGTTCAGTTAAAAAAAGAAAAAACCACTGGAACGTACCCTTTTAACGAGGTAACTCCGCTGTCGTAGACTTTATCAATAAAGTTAAAGTCCTTAGACCGGTGGCTTTGCGTAGCATGCTTTCACATGCCTTGCCCTTTCTTTGTCACCTTAATTATTATCAAATAATTCTGCATTCTGCAACTTTTGTACGTAAAAAGTGTTGCTAAGTTGTTAAATATATGTTTTCGGTTAGCGTTAACTAGGTGATTTAAAAGCTCATTTCAGGTACGTGTTCAGGTACAACTAACTCACCTGCAGTTAGCTTAACGATTTCCTCAACATAAACGCCTGGCGCTCGTTCGAGTAAATGGAATTTACTGTCTTTAATCTCGATGAAAGCTAGGTCTGTTAACACCTTTTTGATACAGCCTTTACCAGTAAGTGGCAAAGTACAAGCTGGCAGAAGCTTTGAATCGCCATGCTTAGATGCGTGAGTCATGGTAACGATGATGTTGTCTGCGCCGGCAACTAAGTCCATTGCACCTCCCATGCCTTTGATTAGCTTTCCTGGGATCATGTATGAAGCAATGTTTCCGTTTACATCTACTTCGAATGCGCCGAGTACGGTTAAATCTACGTGACCACCACGAATCATGGCGAATGATTCTGCTGAGTCGAAAATAGATGCACCCGTAATTGCGGTCACTGTCTGTTTACCAGCGTTAATCATGTCAGCGTCAAGTTCATCTTCGGTAGGGAATTGCCCCATACCTAGTAAACCATTTTCCGATTGCAGCATTACTTCCATGCCGTCTGGTACATAATTCGCCACTAAAGTTGGAATTCCAATACCAAGGTTCACGTAGTAACCATCTTGAAGTTCTTGCGCAACGCGCATAGCGATTTGTTCGCGTGATAAAGCCATGTGTTTCTCCTTTGCGCGTTAGGTTATTGTTCTGAGCTACGAACTGTACGTTGTTCAATGCGTTTTTCGAACGAGCCTTGAATTAGGCGATCAACGTATATGCCTGGCGTATGAATGTCATCTGGCGATAACTCGCCCGGCTCAACAATTTCTTCCACTTCAACTACCGTTACTTTGCCAGCAGTCGCTGCCATTGGGTTGAAGTTACGCGCAGTCTTTCTAAATACTAAGTTGCCGTAGCGATCCGCTTTCCATGCTTTAACAATCGCAAAATCACCTTTAATCGACTCTTCCATAATGTACATTCGACCGTCGAATTCTCGCTCTTCTTTACCTTCAGCTACTGGCGTACCGTAACCTGTTGCCGTAAAGAATGCTGGAATACCAGCACCACCTGCACGCATTTTCTCTGCAAGTGTACCTTGAGGCGTAAGTTCGACTTCCAATTCGCCAGCCATCATTTGACGTTCAAACTCGGCATTTTCGCCAACATACGAAGCAACGATTTTTTTAATCTGACGTTCTGGTAATAAAATACCTAAACCAAAGTTATCAACACCACAGTTGTTAGAAACGACTGTAAGGCCTTTGGTGCCTTTACGCTTGATTTCAGCAATTAGGTTTTCTGCTATACCGCAAAGGCCAAAGCCACCTGCGATAACTGTCATGTTATCTTCAAGACCCGCCATTGCTTCTTCGTAACTTGCAACGACCTTATCGAATCCTGCCATTATAATCTCCTCAACTTACACACGAGTGTTTCGTTATTATTCTGTTTGTTGTGCGCGATATGCGTTTGACACTTTTGAAACTGGCGCACGGCCAAGTTTGTCACTAATAAACCATCCAGCGTCCAATAGCTTATTGAAATCAATACCTGTTTCTATGCCTAGGCCATTTAATATATAGACCACATCTTCAGTCGCGACATTGCCAGAGGCACCTTTAGCGTATGGGCAGCCACCTAAACCGGCAACTGCACTGTCAACAACGCTAACACCCATTTGCAGGGCAGCGTAAATGTTTGCTAGTGCTTGACCGTATGTATCATGAAAGTGAACAGCTAACTTATCAACCTGCACTTTAGTACTAACCGCAGTCAGCATGTTTTGTACAGATGCCGGTGTTCCGACACCAATAGTGTCGCCCAGCGATATTTCGTAGCAACCCATTTGATAAAGCTGCTCAGCAACTTCTGCAACTTTCTCTGGTGCGATAAAACCGTCATAAGGACAACCTACCACACATGAAACATACCCACGAACTTTTAAACTTCGTTCTTTCGCGGCTGCAACAACAGGCTCAAAACGTTCTAAGCTTTCTGCGATAGAGCAGTTGATATTTTTTTGGCTGAAGGCTTCAGACGCAGCGCCAAATATCGCAACTTCATCTGCACCACTTTCAACAGCAGCTTCAAACCCTTTCATATTTGGTGTGAGTGCAGCATAGGTAACACCGTCCTTACGGGAGACACCTTTGAATACTTCAGATGACGTTGCCATTTGAGGTACCCATTTAGGAGATACAAAGCTGCCGCTTTCTACATAATCAAGGCCAGCATCGGCAAGCATATCGATAAGTGCAATCTTGTCAATAGCTTCGATAAATTGCTTTTCATTCTGCAGACCATCTCGTGGTCCAACTTCAACAATTTTCACTCGCTTAGGAAAATTCATTATCAATACTCTCTAAGACTAATTTATGTTGCGGATAGGTGGTTTTTGTTAGAGTCAAAAGCCACCTAGCAAAAGTAACGTTATTCGTCTGCTTCAAACGAAAGTAATTCAGCACCACCATCAACCATATCGCCCGGTTGATAGAATAGGGCAGTAACCACACCAGCACTTGGCGCTTTTATGGTGTGTTCCATTTTCATGGCTTCCATAATGACAAGTGGTTGGTCTTTTTCTACTTTATCGCCTGCGCTGACAAGTACATCAACCATAGTGCCATTCATTGGCGCTGCTAGGCCACCGTGTCCAGCGTCCTCTCCAGCATCACCTAAATCTGGTAATACTTGGTTAAAGTTAAATACGCCATCTGGTCGATACAGACTGATTTGCTGCTCATTGTGTGCGATTTGAGCACAGCTACGATAACCATTAATGTTGAAGTAGAGCGCATTGCGATCGATGTTGCCTTGACAGTCATAGCTCTGATCACCAATTTGAACAAGGTAATAAGAATCGCTACCTTGACGTTGCTGCTCGATAACAACTTCGTAGTCGGTATCGCTATGGTTTAAGACAATGCTTTGTGCATTTGCCTCATTCATACGCCATGCATTCGTCGCGTTCCATGGAGAAAATGGATCATTCGTTTTAGCCGCAACTTTTTTAGCCTGTTCAGCACGGCTCAATACCAGATAAAGCGCAGCCATTGGTAATTCATTAGCTAAGGCACGCTGATCTTTGTGGAAGATAATATCGTTGTGTTTTTCGATAAAGCCAGTGTCTAATTCGGCATTAACAAACGGCGCAGATGTAGCTAAGTTGTATAAAAAGTCGATATTGGTGGTTACGCCACTCACGCGATACTCGGCTAGCGCTTTTGCCATTCGTTGTAACGCTTTTTCGCGAGATTCGTCCCAAACGATTAACTTTGCAATCATTGGGTCGTAATACACACTGACTTCATCACCTTGGCGAACACCTGTATCTACGCGAACATGTTCGCTTTCGATTGGCGGCACTAGGAATGAAAGTTTGCCTGTTGCAGGTAAGAAATCATTGTCTGGGTCTTCAGCATATATACGGGCTTCAAGCGCATGTCCCTTAATCGCTAATTCTGCTTGAGTTTTCGGTAGGGTTTCACCAGATGCCACACGCAGTTGCCATTCAACCAAGTCTTGGCCTGTGATTAGCTCTGTTACTGGATGTTCTACTTGTAGACGCGTATTCATCTCCATGAAGTAGAATGAGCCGTCAACATCAAGTAGGAATTCAACTGTACCAGCACCTTGGTAGCCAATAGCTTTGGCTGATTGGATAGCGGCTTGGCCCATTTGGTCGCGAAGTTCATCGGTCATGCCTGGCGCAGGTGCTTCTTCGATAACTTTTTGGTGGCGACGCTGAACCGAACAGTCGCGCTCAAATAGGTAAACAGCATTGTCGTGGTTATCGCAGAATACTTGAATTTCTACGTGGCGCGGTTGTGTCAGATACTTTTCTACTAACATGGTGTCATCACCAAAACTTGATGTAGCTTCGCGTTTAGCGGCTGCTAAGCCTTCAGTAAACTCGTCGCTTGACCATATTTGGCGCATACCTTTACCACCACCACCCGCGGTAGCTTTTAATAATACTGGATAGCCCATGCCATCAGCGGCTTTCTTTAGCACAGCTTCTGATTGGTCATCGCCATGGTAACCAGGCACCAGTGGCACATTAGCTTTTTCCATAATGGACTTAGCCGCAGATTTTGACCCCATAGCTTCAATAGCGCCAACTGGTGGCCCAATAAAGGTGATGTCGTTTTCTGCACACATTCGGCAAAAATCGGCGTTTTCAGAGAGAAAACCATAACCAGGGTGAATCGCTTGAGCACCCGTTGTTTTAGCCGCTTCAATAACTTTTTCCGCGACCAAGTAACTGTCGCGTGACGGTGAAGCACCAATATAAACAGCTTCATCAGCCATGGTGACATGCAAAGCATTTTTATCGGCGTCTGAATATACTGCTACCGTATGAATGCCCATGCGACGGGCAGTTTTAATAATACGGCATGCTATTTCACCACGGTTAGCGATGAGGATCTTGGTGAACATTGTCGATGTTGTCATAATTCGTTTCGCTCCTATCGCGTTATCTTTTTGCCGTAGCGGCATCAATATTTTTCAGCCAACTCGCAGGGCGCTTTTCAAAGAAAGCGGTTAAGCCTTCTTGGCCTTCTTCAGAAACGCGGATTGCGGCAATGCGTTTGCTTGTTTCTTGCATTAACTCGTTGTTAATTGGTTGATAAGCGACGTCGAAAGCTAATTGTTTTGCTTCGCGCGTAGCGACAGGACCATTGGAGAGTAACTGTTTGATCATTGCATTGGTGGCTTCGTCTAATGCGCCTGGTGAAACAACTTCATCAACTAATCCTATTTGCTCTGCTTTTTCTGCAAAGAAACGTTCAGCCGTTTGGAAGTAGCGGCGCGATGCCTTCAAGCCAATCGCATTGACGACATATGGACTGATTGTCGCTGGAATTAGGCCGAGTTTTACTTCACTTAAACAAAAGCTTGCTTTTTCGCTGGCGATAACGATATCGCAACAGCTGGCTAATCCAACAGCACCACCAAACGCAGCACCTTGCACTTTAGCTATCGTTGGCTGAGGTAAAAAGTTGAGTTTGTGTAACATGGTTGCTAGCGCATTTGCATCTGCAAGGTTTTCTTCATAGCTATAACTTGCCATGCGCTTCATCCAGCCTAAATCGGCACCTGCTGAAAAGCTTTTACCGGTTGAAGCAAGCACCATCACGTGAACATTTTCGTCGCTGGCGATTAGATCAAATGCGTGCGTTAACTGAGCGATAATTTTATCGTCAAACGCATTGTGCTTGTCAGGGGTGTTTAGCGTAACTGTTGCCACTCCGGCTTCAATTGAGAGAGTGACTAAATCAAGGTTATCGTTTTCTGCTATTTGTGTTGTCATCGCATCACCATTACATTCTGAATACACCGAATTGCGTGTCCGCAATCGGTTTGTTTAGTGATGTTGAAATAGCAAGGCCCAATACCTGACGCGTATCAGCTGGGTCGATTACGCCGTCATCCCATAGACGAGCAGAAGCATAGTAAGGGTGACCTTGGCGTTCGTAAGTATCGATAATAGGTTGCTTGAACTGAGCTTGTTCTTCATCTGACCACGACTCACCACGTTTTGCCACTTGATCAGATTTAACTTGAGCAAGTACACCTGCCGCTTGTTCGCCACCCATTACTGAGATGCGAGCATTTGGCCACATGAATAGGAATCTAGGATCGTAAGCTCGACCACACATGCCATAGTTACCAGCGCCAAAACTACCACCGATCAGCACGGTAAACTTAGGCACTTGCGCACAAGCAACAGCGGTTACCATTTTGGCACCGTGTTTAGCGATACCACCAGCTTCATATTGCTGGCCAACCATAAAGCCTGTGATGTTTTGCAAAAATACCAAAGGAATTTTGCGTTGTGAGCACAGCTCAATGAAATGTGCGCCTTTTTGTGCAGACTCACCAAACAAGATCCCGTTGTTGGCAACAATGCCTACTGGGTAGCCTAAGATACGAGCAAAGCCACAAACAAGCGTTGTGCCATAAAGTGTTTTAAATTCGTCGAATTCGCTACCGTCGACAATGCGAGCGATGACTTCTCTTACGTCAAATGGTTGGCGAGCATCCTTAGGTATAACACCATATATTTCGTTAACATCGTATGCAGGCTCTTCTACAGCTTCGATATTAAGCTGCATAGGTTTGACGCGGTTTAAATTCTTAACTGCGCTGCGTGCAATTTCCAGCGCATGGTGGTCGTTTTGAGCATAGTGATCAGAAACGCCGGAAGTACGACAGTGGACATCTGCTCCACCTAAGTCCTCAGCACTTACCACTTCGCCTGTCGCGGCTTTTACTAATGGCGGGCCCGCTAAGAAAATTGTGCCTTGCTCTTTAACGATAATTGATTCGTCAGCCATAGCTGGTACATAAGCACCACCAGCGGTACAAGAACCCATAACAACAGCAATTTGCGGAATGTTTTGTGCTGACATATTGGCTTGATTGAAAAAAATTCGACCGAAGTGCTCACGATCTGGGAAAACATCGTCCTGATTAGGTAAGTTTGCGCCACCTGAATCCACTAGATAAATACAAGGCAAGTTGTTCTCTTGCGCAATAGTTTGTGCGCGCAAATGCTTTTTAACGGTTAACGGGTAGTAAGTACCGCCTTTTACCGTTGCGTCGTTGGCAACAATAATACACTCTTGGCCACCGACACGACCGATACCGGTAATGATGCCTGCCGCTGGGACATTGTCATCATAAACTTCATAAGCCGCTAATTGCGATAGCTCTAAGAATGGAGAGCCTTCATCGAGTAGCTGATATACACGGTCTCTTGGTAATAATTTGCCACGCGATAAGTGACGTTCACGAGATTTCTCACCACCGCCTAGTTTGATGGTCTCAAGCTTCGCTTTGAGGTCATCTACTTGAGCCTGCATGTGTTCTGCATTTTCAATAAATTCAGCGCTGCGAGTGTTTATTTTAGAAGTAATTTTAGGCACAACAAAAAACCTTTTGTTAGTTAAGTCGCTTGTTGTTCCTGGCTATTATTTGCACTCTCTTTGTCGAAAAATACTCATGTACATTTGTACACTCCGTTTTTTCTCCTCAATATTGCAAATACTAACCTCGTAATAACAAAACAACTTGGCTTAAAAAATAAAATTAATTATTTAGAGTCGTTGAAAAGTTCACGACCGATTAACATACGGCGAATCTCTGACGTACCTGCACCAATTTCATATAATTTAGCATCGCGTAACAAACGACCAGCAGGGAACTCATTGATATAACCGTTGCCACCGAGTAATTGAATAGCATCTAGTGCCATTTTTGTTGCTAATTCTGCAGAGTAAAGGATAACGGCTGCAGCATCTTTACGTGTTGTTTCACCACGGTCACACGCTTGAGCAACCATGTATACGTATGATTTAGCTGCGTTCATTTGGGTGTACATGTCAGCTATTTTACCTTGAACCAATTGGAATTCACCGATTGATTGGCCAAACTGCTTACGGTCGTGAATGTAAGGTACAACTAAATCCATGCAAGCATCCATAATACCTAGCGGACCACCAGATAACACAAGACGCTCGTAGTCTAAGCCAGACATAAGTACCTTAACGCCTTTACCTTCTTCACCTAGAACGTTTTCTGCTGGTACTTCACAGTTTTCAAACACAAGTTCACATGTGTTTGAACCGCGCATACCTAATTTGTCGAGCTTTTGGTGACGGCTAAAACCTGGGAAGTCGCGCTCAACGATAAATGCTGTAATACCTTTCGAGCCAGCATTTACGTCAGTTTTTGCGTAAATAACGTAAACATGTGCGTCTGGACCGTTAGTGATCCACATTTTGTTGCCGTTTAAGATGTATTTGTCACCTTCTTTTTTAGCGCTGAGCTTCATACTGACTACGTCTGAACCTGCATTTGGCTCTGACATTGCCAAGGCACCAATGTGCTCACCCGTACATAGCTTTGGTAGGTACTTTAGTTTCTGTTCGTGTGTACCATTCTTGTTCAATTGGTTCAAACACAGATTAGACATTGCACCGTAGCTTAAACCTACAGAAGCTGATGCGCGGCTGATTTCCTGCATTGCAATGGTATGCTCTAAGTAACCTAAGCCTGTACCGCCATACTCTTCATCAACTGTCATACCCAATAAACCTAGGTCGCCAAATTTGCGCCATAAGTCCATTGGGAATTCGTTGTCTATATCGATTTGTGCAGCACGTGGCGCAATTTCGTCACGTGCAAAGGCGTTGACTTGATCGCGAATCATATCAACGGTTTCACCAAGGTTAAAGTTAAGTGACGGGAATGTAGAAATCATATGTGTTCCTTAGTTTGCAAACTCAGGTTGTATGCTTTTGTCTGAATAAGTGTATTAATGAGTGTTTGAAAAACCGACTTATTGTTGTTTTATCTTGTTCAGTGTGTTCAAACAGCTTTCTTCTAAATTTGACAGCTCGATAAGTACAATATTGATGTCTTCAAGCTGTTGTTGTAAGTCTGATTTTTTATCAGCGATTAGTTCCAAAATGGTGTCTAGCTGCTTCTCACTGGTTTTATCAGCATCGTAAAGTTCAAATAATCTGCCAGTTTCTGCTAATGAAAAACCTAGGCGTTTACCACGTAAAATCAACTTCAATCTGACGCGGTCTCGATGGCTGTATATGCGCGTTTGACCACGACGAGTAGGTGTTATTAAGCCCTGGTCTTCGTAAAAACGAATACTGCGAGTTGTTATGTCAAATTCTTTGGCAAGTTCGCCAATGGCATAAGTGGTGGACGCTGAGCTCATATAATTTTTACTAACCAGTTTGAATTTCAAATAATATAGGGTAAGTTTACGTAAAGGTAAAGTTGGTTGTTCGGCTTGAAAATAAATGCGGCTGTAAGTAAATAGTTACAGCTATCGAGCAAATTTGAATAATTATCTCGCTCAAAACGGCAGATACTTGCAATCAATTGCTCTAAAGTATTGTCAAACCTTGGACAGGCAGACTCTCACAAGTAAAAGAGAGTAAGGTGTCTGTCTTAAGAATATTAGGCGTCTGGCTCATTATCACCGTGTGTAAGCAATACAACGAATGCACTCATAGTTCATTCATCTTATGCAACTAAAGTACACTTGCAGCTTACGTTGGCGTAAACGTAATATGTAAAACTGGTATTCATTATTGTTTACAAGCGTTGAGTTTTAGTTGCCCGGATTTTTGGTGAGCTAACGCGTTTATCGCAAGGTGGCTATTGAACGCCCATTATGCGAATTTTTATTGGAGAATTTTTATGTCTGTTTCAGATCCTATTGTTATCGTATCAGCAACTCGTACCCCTATGGGAGGCTTCCAAGGCTCGCTATCTGGCGTAACAACACCTGAGCTTGGTGCTGTAGCAATTAAAGCGGCAGTTGAACAAGCGGGTGTTGCATCAGATCAAATTGACGAAGTAGTGATGGGCTGTGTACTGCCAGCAGGTTTAAAACAAGCGCCAGCAAGACAAGCAGCCTTGGTAGCCGGTTTAGCGCAATCAACTGTGTGTAATACGATCAACAAAGTATGTGGTTCGGGCATGAAGTCAGTGATGGATGTTCATGATTCGATTTTAGTTGGCTCAATCGATGTTGCTGTAGCTGGCGGCATGGAAAGTATGTCAAACGCGCCTTACATGTTACCGAAAGCACGCGGCGGTATGCGCATGGGTCATGGTCAGGTGATTGATCACATGATGCTTGATGGTTTAGAGAATGCTTACGATGGCGTATCAATGGGCTGTTTTGCGCAATCAATGGCAGACGATGAAGCTTACACGCGTGAAGCAATGGATGAGTACGCAATTCGCTCACTGTCACGCGCAAATAATGCGATTGAAACTGGCGCTTTCACTAACGAAATTTCGCCAGTAACCGTTAAGTCACGTCGTGGTGACACTGTGGTTGATATTGACGAACAACCGGGTAACGCACGTCCTGACAAAATTCCTTCGTTACGTCCAGCATTCAAAAAAGACGGTACGGTAACGGCGGCAAACTCTAGCTCAATTTCAGATGGTGCGGCAGCGCTTGTACTAATGAAACAGTCAGAAGCTGAAAAACGTGGTCTAACACCTCTGTGTAAAATTGTTGGCCATGCAACACACGCGCAAGCGCCGGAAGAGTTCACAGCTGCACCAGTTGGTGCGGTTAAAAAATTACTTGAGAAAGCGGGCTGGTCTACAACAGATGTTGATTTATATGAAGTAAATGAAGCATTCGCCATGGTGACTATGTTGGCTATCGATAAGCTGGGCTTAGATGTTGAAAAAGTAAATGTTAATGGCGGCGCTTGTGCGTTGGGCCACCCATTAGGCGCAAGTGGTTCACGTATTATGGTGACACTAATTCACGCATTGAAAAACAAAGGCCTTTCAAAGGGTGTAGCTACCTTATGTATCGGTGGTGGCGAAGCAACAGCAATCGCTGTTGAAATGCTTTAACTTGCGTTGGCTTTGCGTACAGTAGAGCCAACACATAAGTATACACCAGTATAAAAGCAAAAAAATTAATCTAATTATTACAACGGGCTCACTCGACTCACTTATCCATATAAGAATAATAGAGTCGATGAGTTTTTTCAGTTTCTATTGTGTCTAAAAAGCAAATGAAGTTATGGGGGACATAAGTGAATTTTGATCTAACAGAAGATCAGCAAATGTTTGCTGAAACAGCATTACAATTCGCGCAGGCGGAGTTAGCACCTAACGCAGCGCAGTGGGATGCCGAACATATTTTTCCAAAAGACGTTATCGCAAAAGCGGGGGAACTCGGATTCTGCGGCCTTTATTCACCTGAAGAAGCTGGCGGCTTAGGTCTTTCTCGTCTTGATTCTTCAATTATCTTTGAACAGCTGTCTATGGGTTGTACAGCGACAACAGCCATGATGACTATTCATAATATGGCGACTTGGATGATTGCGACTTGGGGCAGTGAGCAAGCTAAAGCTGATTGGTGTCCAACCTTAGTAAGCGGCGAACAACTCGCGTCCTATTGTTTAACCGAGCCAGGCGCAGGTTCAGATGCAGCATCGCTTCGCACGTCGGCAAAAAAAAACGGTGAGCATTACATCGTCAATGGTGCCAAGATGTTTATCTCTGGCGCAGGTGAAACCGATGTTTTAGTGGTTATGGTGCGCACAGGCGGCGAAGGTGCTAGTGGCATATCGGCGTTGACAATACCAGCTAACAGTGAAGGCATTATTTACGGCAAGTCTGAAGAAAAGTTAGGTTGGAATGCACAGCCAACCAAACTGATTACCTTTGATAATGTCAAAGTACCCGTTGATAACCTATTAGGCGAAGAAGGCGAGGGCTTTAAAATAGCCATGAAAGGGTTAGATGGCGGTCGCATTAATATCGCCACTTGTTCTGTTGGTACCGCCCAACAAGCCTTGAATACTGCTAGAGCATACATGCTTGAGAGAGAGCAGTTCGGTCGACCAATCGCTGGCTTTCAAGGGCTTCAATTTAAGTTAGCTGATATGGCGACAGAGCTTGTTGCGGCAAGACAAATGGTACGATTAGCAGCATATAAACTTGATAGTAACGATCCCGAAAAAACTGCCTACTGCGCTATGGCTAAGCAATTTGCCACTGATATCGGTTTTAAAGTATGTGACGCAGCACTTCAAATTCATGGTGGGTATGGCTATATCAAAGAGTATCCGCTTGAGCGTCACTTCCGCGATGTGCGAGTTCATCAAATTCTTGAAGGCACAAATGAAATTATGCGCGTCATTATTGCTAAACGTTTATTGGCTGACGGCGCAGGACAATTATTATAAGGAGGCAATATGTCTGATGTTGTGTTGTTTGAGCAACTCGATTGCCAAAATGGCAAGCAGATCGGTGTTGCTACATTAAACGCAGAGCGCTCATTAAACGCGTTAAGCGGAGATATGGTTGATGCGCTTTACCCACAATTATTAGCGTGGAAGAGTGATGAGAATATTGCTGCTGTATTGTTGCAAGGTGCGGGTGAAAAAGCATTCTGTGCGGGCGGCGATATCGTTAAGCTGTATAACGAAATGAAATCAAACCCAGGTGGTTATGCACCTGGCGTTGAAGCTTATTTCACGAAAGAATATCAGCTAGATTACTTGATCCATACGTTCAATAAGCCAATTATCGTTTGGGGCAATGGGATCGTTATGGGCGGTGGCTTAGGTATGATGGTTGGTGCTAGTCATCGAGTGGTTACAGAGTCAAGTCGAATTGCTATGCCAGAGATTAGTATTGGCTTGTACCCCGATGTTGGTGGCACTTTTTTTCTGAACAAAATGCCGGAAAACTGTGGCTTGTTCCTTGGTCTGACAGGGGCATCAATAAATGCCAGCGATGCTAAATATACAGGTCTTGCAGACTACTTCTTACTTGCTGAACAAAAACAAGGCTTTATAGAAGCATTGCAAGCAGTAAACTGGGGAAGCACAAACGCGCTTAATCATGAGAAGCTAAATGATGTCATGATAAACCTCGAATTGTCGTCCAACCCTCATTTACCTAAGTCTTATGTTCGCACTCACCAAGAGCTTATCAATAGAGTCACTACTGGTGAGGACCTAAATGCGATAGTTGACGCCATCGTTAATCAGGAAATTGAGGATAAATGGTTCAACAAAGCTCAACGTTCGCTTGCCAAAGGCAGTGCGTTAAGTGCACAGCTCGTTTATCGCCAGTTAAATGAAGGTAAGTCGCTATCTTTAGCTGATTGTTTCAGATTGGAGTTGGGTCTCTCTGTAAAGTGTGGACAGTTTGGCGAGTTTTACGAAGGCGTCAGAGCGTTGTTAATTGATAAAGATAATAATCCCGCATGGCGCTTCAATAGCATTGCTAATGTCGACTTAGACGTAGTTGATTGGTTTTTTGAAAGTAAGTGGTTAGAACAAAGCCACCCATTATCGCAATTAGGTAAATAGTAGGAGCTAGTAATGAAAGTAGCATTTATTGGATTAGGGAATATGGGCGGCCCAATGGCAATAAATCTAGTGAAAGCTGGGTTTAATACAAGCGTTTTTGACTTATCTGCGCAAGCTGTCGTTGATGTAGTCGAACATGGTGCTTCAACAGGTAACTCCGCCAAAGAGATTGTTTCGGATGCTGATGTTATTGTCTCTATGTTGCCTGCTGGAAAGCATGTTGAAGGGTTGTTCATTGGTGATGACGGTTTAATCTCTCATATAAAAACAGGCGCGCTTGTTATTGATTCTTCCACAATCGACGTAGCTACAGTGAGAAAGGTAGCTACTGCACTTGAAGCACACGGTATCGCTTTTATTGATGCACCTGTTTCAGGCGGTGTAGGTGGTGCTACCGCAGGCACATTGAGCTTCATGGTAGGTGGTAGTGCAGAAAGTTTTGAACGTGCTAAACCACTTCTTGATGTTATGGGTAAGAACTTATTCCATGCTGGTGGCCATGGTGCAGGGCAGGTAGCCAAAGTATGCAACAATATGCTGTTATCGGTTTTAATGGTGGGGACCTCAGAAGCATTGCAGCTAGGTATCGCCAATGGACTAGACCCTAAAGTTTTGTCCGAAATTATGAGCAAGTCATCTGGCAGCAACTGGACGCTTGATGTATACAACCCGTGCCCTAATGTGATGGAAGATGTTCCTTCTTCTAATGACTATCAAGGTGGTTTCATGGTCGATTTGATGGCTAAAGACCTTGGTTTAGCAATGGACACAGCTATCGCAAGTCAATCATCAGCTCCTATGGGAGCGCTTGCGAGAAACTTATATGCGATGCATGCTGCTAGCGGTCAAGGCGGCAAAGATTTTTCGAGTATTTTCAATTTATTCAACAAACAAGATTAATATTTAAGTAGTTAACCATTTTTAGGGTTTAGCACTCGCAAGGCTAAATGCTAAAGGTGTCACTGCTATATAAGACAGAGAAGACTATGAATTTACAAGACAAAGTTGTCGTCATTACAGGTGGCGGACAAGGCTTAGGTCGAGCTATGGCTCAGGAACTTGCAAAGCAAGGCGCCAATATTGCACTGATAGATTTAAATGAAGCACAATTACGAGAAACAGTCGCTTTAGTTGAACAAGAAGGTACTAAAGCCAAATACTATATCGCTAATGCAACGGTTGAAGCAGAAATTGAACAAACATTTGAAGCAATTAATAGTGACTTCAATGGTTTTGATATTCTCGTCAATAACGCTGGCATTTTACGCGATGGTATGTTGCTCAAAGCAAAAGGCGGTGAGATCGTTAAGAAGATGTCACTTGAGCAATTTCAATCAGTAATTGATGTTAATTTGACTGGTGTCTTCTTATGTGGACGTGAGGCTGCCGCCCACATGGTTAAGAATGAACGTAAAGGCGTCATCATTAACATGTCGTCTATTGCAAGAAATGGCAACATGGGGCAAACCAATTATTCAGCGTCAAAAGCTGGCGTAGTAGCAATGACTGTTTGCTGGGCACGTGAGCTTGGACGTTTCGGTATTAGAGTAGGCGCTATTGCACCTGGTGTAATTCGTACGGCAATGACTGATGCAATGAAACCTGAAATGCGTGAGCGTTTAGAGAAAATGAAACCTGTTGGACGATTAGGTGAAGCTGAGGAAATCGCTCATACGGTTAAGTACATAGTCGAGAATGACTTCTTCACTGGAAGAGTTGTTGAAATAGATGGTGGTTTAAGCATGTAATGCTTGAACAAATCTATTAACTTTACACATATTAGTTAAACAATTTTAAAAGGCGAGTGTTAAGCTCGCCTTTGTTTTATCTATAGTATGAATGATGTGTTCCTACAATATAGAAAGGTTGTTTGAGGAATAAGATGAAAAGAGCGTTATTTTTAGACCGTGATGGTATTGTCAATGTCGACTTTGGTTATGTTCACCAAGTAAAAGATTTTGAATTTATCGATGGTATTTTTGATGTTTGTCGATATGCCCAAGATATGGGATATGAGATTTATGTCATCACCAATCAAGCTGGTATTGCGCGCGGCTATTACACAATAGAAGATTTTCTAGCGCTAACCGACTGGATGAAACAAGAATTCCTCAAGCAAGAAGTCTTGATTAACGATGTTTATTACTGTCCTCATCACCCTGAAAAGGGCGATACCGAATACGTTATTACCTGTAAATGTAGAAAACCTGAACCAGGTATGATTTTAAAGGCTGCCAAGGAACATGGTATTAATTTGGATCACAGTGCATTTATAGGCGATAAAGTTTCAGACATGAAAGCAGCCGAGGCAGCAGGGATCCACAACAAGATACTTGTTGCTAGCCAATATCAAGATGATGGAAACACACATGCGCACCGCATTAATTGCGTAAAAGAAGCGATTGCCTTTCTTTCTTAATAGATAATTGTGCAAAAACTGAACGTTTGAACTACAATCTATGATTATTTGTAATTTAGGTGTTGACGTCGCAGTTAAAATCCCTAAAATGCGCATCCACTTCTCAGGGAGACCTAAGAAGTCTGTTTTGAACAGTTTAGTGGCTTCATATAGCGGTTAAACGGGTCAGATAACTTAGAAAAACATTTTACTTATTTTTAATAAAAAGTTTTTCAAAAAGTTGTTGACATCAAAACAGGGGTGAGTAGAATACGCATCCGCTCTCAACGACAACCCAACGGGTTAACGCAGAGAGACATTTCGAAACACGAATGCGATGTTTCGAAAAAGGCGGCAAGAGTCGTCGAAAGAAACGTTAATCCATGAACGCTTTCGACAGTAGAACATCCTTGTTCGTCGTTCTTTAACAATTAGTTATCATGCAATTTGTGTGAGCATTCACATGATGTTGATTTTACAAATATAGCTAAGCTTGTCTTAGCAAAAATTAACTCATATGAACTCATGCAAAAACTACTTTTTTAAGTTTTATTTGTACAGAATTCATTGAGCAGTCACTTCGGTGACACAAACGATTTTAATTGAAGAGTTTGATCATGGCTCAGATTGAACGCTGGCGGCAGGCT
>JAKVCY010000113.1 GCA_022448425.1 Thalassotalea sp.
GAAGTATCGAGCCGTAGCCACTCGATACGATAAATTAGCCAGAAACTACCACAGTGTGGTGGCACTGGCTTTTGCACTTATGTGGTTACCGATGTGGGTTGATTAGGATATGTACAGCAAAGATCAACACGCTCTAGTTAATTTATATACATTATATAGAGTGTACAAACACCCTATCCTTATTGATGTAAACAACTCAATTAAAATCGCTAGTAGATAATCAGTTCAAACAAATCGAATCTCTACAGAGTTTATATAAAAACTTACCAGATGTTTCATTCGGATTACCAGTGATTTACTAAACATAGATGGACCAATAGAAAAGGAAGGTAAACTGACTCGATATCCCGCAATTCCTGTCCTTAAAGACCGGCTATTTGTTGCCGATTTTACAGCCATACTTGATGATGTTAATAGAAAAGGAGAACGTGAAGGTGTCGGCATGTGGCTTACAGAGTTTGCACAACTTCAGCATACATTCTTTCATTTAGAGAAAGGATGTTCTCTACTTAAATTTAGGAAACTGGCATCGGTAACTAAAGTGTGTTCTCGGAGATTAATTGACCAAGTATCGTTCTAAACTAATCAGCTCCATCTAGCTCTTTACTTCAAGCCTTTTGGGGTGATAACTTTGAAAAAAGTTTTGACAAAATATCCAATATAAATGACCAATTGAAAAACCATATATTGGATATTTTTCTCAACAAACATAGCAGCGCAAATACGACAATAGAATAAGAAAAGATACCGATTAGTATCGAGCTAATAAAGTAATAGTAAATACCAATGTCGAAACCTTCGATTAATGATTTAGTAAAACGCAAAGTTAATAACATCGCCATTGTCGCAATGGCGGGTACAACAATGGTTGTAAAATAAACTAATAGTCTAAATTTTAGGGTTATTTTTACAATTAGCATTGTCGCAAATATTATTACGATCCCTATACATGCTCTGTATATTGAGAAATGCTCAGCAGAGCTTATTGTTGTTATGAAGAGTGCGGATGCTATGAGTAATAGCCCAAGAATATCGATAGTAATGATACCTTTAAAAAGGTTTTTCAGTATAAAAATTTGTTTAAAGGTATTGTTGGTTAAGAAAACAGCCATCAACAAAGAGAGGTTTGCTAGAATTGGTGCTGCTTCTATCCATTTTTCTCCCAAAACTATACTTACGATTTCTTCAGAGAGAAAAAAAATGCCTGCAATGGAAGGGAACAAAAATAAGTAAGCTAAACTTAAGTACTTAAATACCTTATCTTCTAATTCTCGGGTGTTGTCGGCAATCTTAGCGAAACTAGAGAATAACGGTGACATTATTGGGGTAATGACCTCTGTAAGAGGCAACATAGAAAACTCTTGGGCAACACTATAGTGGCCAACACTTGTGTTACCGAATTTACTACTAATGATAAAAATATCTGCCTTAGAGCGTAAGTAACCCAAAATCGACGAAAGGAAGATCCCTTTAGTAAATTCCCATTGCTCTCTAACATGTTTCAAGTTCATTGATGGGAAAATGGGAGCTATAAAATAAGAAAGGACTACGTTTGCTATAGTTGCAGCTAAATTGCCCCAGATAAGCGCCCAGTAATTCTGTAAGTAAAAGGCCAGACTAATTGTAATTGTGAAACTAATAAATTTAACGCAGACATCTAAGTAAGAAAGCTGCTTGAACATCATGTCTTTACGAAAAAGGATTAACCTTGGTGAGAGAAAATTACTGATAATTGGAACTAAACAGGCGACTCGCAGCACGTCCGATAATATAGGCTCTTCCAATAGGTGCGCAATGTTGGGTGCGAAAATAAAAACAACGCTAGCCATCAATGATCTTGTTAAAAGATTCAATGTCCAAGCTGACATTAAAAGGCTAGTAGTAACCTTCTTTTTTTTGATTATATACTGTTCGGCTCCAGTTTGAGATAGGGCTTGAAAGAGCATAATCACCATTATAGATTGCGCGGCTATCCCAAAATCTTCTGGTGTTAAAATTCTAACGAGAACTAAGGTGCTGATGATACCTAAACTGCGGGTTACCCATTTTCCAGCTAACTGCCAAAAATAGGAGCCTAATAGCTGGCTACTGAAACTCAAAGTTTTTTACCTATACTTACAATCTGGGAATGTCATAGCCAAATCTTTTAAAACCACTGTATTCACATGAAATGAACTCTTTTAGCAACTCAGTATCCCAATTGTTAATCGTCTTCTGGTTTTGAGAAACATTTTTCTTTTTCTCTGTAAATAGCTTTCTTCGATCAAAGGAAAGGGATTGAGCTTCAAGAAATATCGCCAAATCTTCTCGCAGGTTTTCTGCCTTTCCGATAAATTTCACACCAGCAGTAGTATACCACCCAAACATCTCAGTAACGTAACCAGGGCGTTTCACTAGCAACTTTTCTACAAACTCATTGAGGCTTTCACTTTTAAGTGAATTAAGTACGGCATTGGGGTGCCAAAGTCCACAATAATCGTATTCTGAGCTCCAGTTATACCAATTTTCTGGGACACAATAATTGTAATAGCTTTCTATCCAAGAAACAGGGTTCCTAACGAAGCAAAACATATACGGTATATCTTCTGCTATGGGCTGCTCTGGTCTAGGGCCATCTAACCAATGATGTGAGTCCTTATTACTTATTATTCTATTTTTCACTTTTGGTATAAACTCACTCGCAACCCTCTTAGCCCTCTGTGGCCAACCTTGAGGATATAAACACCTGAATACGTCATCGTGCTTTCCAGCTAATGGGGCTTTAACTAATTTTTGCTCTAATAAAAACTGGCTTATGAAGTTCCCACCAGTTTTCGGAATGTGCAAGAATATCGAGTCATTAATGAGTTTCAGTCCCATAATAGATTCCTAGGTTAAAGTGGATATTTTCAATGCTAGTAATTTGCAATATGTTTTGAGATCGTAATGGTGGTCTAATGGGTTTTTATTTATTAGCTCATCTCTGACAATACCAGTTTGAGGGTTTATACTGTCTTCATCTAAACTGACAAATTGAAGGCCTAGTTTTTTGCAAAAAGATTCTAGGTCGTTGTTAAATCTTATTGTTAAGTTTGTACGTTCTCTTTGGCTAATGTTTATAGCAGACCTTTTGAATGCTATCTCTCCAGCGCTTTGATCATCCGAGATAGTTGGCAGAGGGGTGCTAAATACATAAACACTGAACTTTTTCGATAGGTCTACAACAAAATCGAAATAGTTATCCAATGCTTTTTGATAGCTCTCTTCAACGGGAATATTTTGAGTTTGGGATTTAAGCCAAATCGCAAAGCCTGTATCAACTTCCCCAAGCATGATGAATACTTTTTTACCTTTGTATCTCTGGATAGCATTCTGAAATTTCCTAAGAGCTTTGGTTTTAGAATTTAAGTTTTTTAAACCAGAGGCCGTGGCACCACCTACAGAACACACAGTAAATCTATATTTTGCAATAGAAAATAACAAATCCAAGCCGCCAAACGCGTTAAAGGCTTCGGTGTGTGAGTCTCCAAGCACCAAAACTTCTTCTGCAAATGGGTATTTTATTATTTTAGCAATCTTCCTAACAACGCGACTTATTTCTATAACCATTTTTTAATTTTTTGTTGAGATAACTTTCTGTAAACGTTGTGATCAAACCTATTGCTACCAATGAAATGTATGAAACTCATGCTACTTATATATTCATTAGATTCAGGAAACTTGAAGTTTTGGTAGTTAGGCCAAGGTAAAATGCTTGCATCAAGTGTTTTCGATATTAAACACATGGTCGCAGTTTGCTCGCTTCCCCAACCATGCCACGTTTTACCGATATAACTTTCAATTTCATTTGATAAAGCTTGAATTCCTTCGATGGTAGCGAAGTTCTTAGGGTATCCTGCGAAACCTGCACACGCTCTGAGGTATTTTGTTCCATCTGCAAAAAAGTGCATTTTATGGAAGTTAATTTCAGCTAAAGGTTGAACATGGATGTTGTTCCATTGGCTAACGATATCCCTAAGAAGACCAACTTCTACCGCTTTTCCCCAACGATCGCTACCGATTAAAAACCCTTGGTTCTGACTAGCTCTGTCGTGAACATCTACGAGCGGACCTAGCGAGACCGTGTCTGAGTCTAATTGTATTACATAGCTAGATTCTGCCAACTTTTGGATTCTAAATAGTCGTTTCCAAGATATGTAAGAAGGGCATCCGTGAGTATCAACATTATTTGCGTCAGTAATGTTGATGCTCGGGATATGTTCTCTCAATGTCACTAAGTCTTGCTCAGTTAGTGAACCATCATTGATGGCTTCGATTGTGCCATAGCCAAAGTTTTCCATAAAAGACTTTATGGCAACCAAATACATAGCCACCGTATTGTGGCTGACCATGGAAACAATTGTAACTGACTTATCTTGACGGTATTTAATTGCTCTTGTACTTAGTACTTTTTTAACCGTTTGATCAAAGAGAAATTTATTTAAGTTTTTTAATAACATCAGTTGGCAATGCTCCGCAGATTGCTTTGTGGGTTAACAGGGGGAGGCAGACTTTGCTTTCAGAATTTTGAGCTGCTTGGATAGTGCGACTGGTAAAGCTAATATTATGAAAACTAAATCAATATAGGCAATACTTATAGTCAGACCTCCAAATGCAAAAGCAAATAAAGAAACTTGCAGCATAGAAGCTAGCTTGAATTGCCAATACTCTTTGTGTTTGGTGAGGGAGCGCCGAATATTTGAAAGCGTTACAAATGCAGAAACGAAAAGCCCCACATACAAAACAAATCCAACGAGACCTTGTTCTCCTAATACTTGAAAATAAATACTGTGGGCAGCATAGGCTTTAGTAGGTACTGCATTTATCGAAATAATACTATCTTTATCTATGAACTGGGCATAGTAATTCCAATATTCACCTAGTTGCGGTCCCTTAAACCCTAAACCAAAAAAAGGATTTTCGAGAGCTACTTGATGATTGATTTTCCATGCAGCAACTCGTGTTGTAAATGAACTATCTTGATCTGCTGTTTTGACAGTATTCATTCTATCCATCCATGACTGTCCCATTAGTTTAAACACTAAAAGTAGCACTACGCCATATACAGGAATTAGTTTGAGTTTATATGTGCTTTTCCACCAAAAATATAGGCTAATAAAAAATAACGTAATAACACCGCCACGAGATTGTGTAGAAAGTATGGCAAACACGATTAGTAACATTGCAACCAGCATTCCACGCTTCACCCACTTATTTTTAAATTGTTCTCTCGCAAAATTGGCTAAAGGAAGTATTGTACAGAGTGCGATAGCGAAGTGATTGTTATCTGAAAGTATGTGGCCTCCAGGCCCCTTTGCTTGGTGAAAAAAGCCTGAATTGACCCACTTTAGCGCCTCTATTACTCCGGTAGCTCCAATTGATATGGTCAATAAAAAAGTAAAGAATAAGAAGTGATTTTTCTTGTTCAAGACTAACGTAATCATGAAAAATAAAAGTATCGCTTTCCAGAAATTGCTCCAATCCTTTTCAACCAAAAACTCTGGTGCGACGGCCAATTGTGATGAAATGAATACATGAAAAAAGAAAAGGGCAATTATTATTACTGTTGTGTTAGCCTGAAACTTCAATTGATCTTTGAATCTTATACACATTAAAATTGCAATTAAGGCGAATGTGAGATTGTAACGTATGAGAAGCGCGGCGAAGCCATACAACCAATCGACAAGAACAAATAAACTTGACCATGCCATAATACTGACAGCGATGAAGGGTTTACGAAAAGCCGCGTGCAATAGAAACGGCAGAAAAAACATAAAAGCTATATCACGCATTATTCATCGTCCTCATGTTTATCAAACCAATAAGCGCTATAAATAACAGCGGCAAGAAAACATAAAAATAGTAAACCTTCTATCATAAATTTTACTTCAAAAGCTCTAGTTGAGATTCTATATCGGCTATGAATTCTTTTTTCAGCTGTTCGAAATGCAATTTGTTTCCTGAAGTTCTTTGCTGATCTGCTGCCAATGATAATGAAAGTTCCTTTACTTTGTCAGAAAAATCTTCCTCATCCACATAAAAAAGTTCGCTTAAATAACGTTCTGATTTCGATTTTACCTTAATAAAGTAGTTTGCGTTCTTAGGAACAAGCTCATTCATCGGTGGTGCGTCAGTTACCATAAGTAAAGCGCCTGTAGATAGTGCTTCAACAATATTATGCCCAAATCCCTCTGATTCAGAAGGGCAAAGGTGTATTTGATGGCTATTCATCAATCTTTTTAACTCATCTTCAGCAACAAACTTGTCGATAATATCGATGTTCGCTGATTGATAGGCTTTATGCGCCGGGTTTCTACTGAGTATGGTAACGGTTGGCCACTGAGGATTTTTCTGCCAAATATTGAGTATTGCTTGTGTACCTTTCTGCTCGCTTTTACCTGCAATATGAATAAAAGAGTTTGGTTTTTTTTCTATTGCTCCGTCATACATGTCTCGCGAGCAAAAGCCCACATAGTGAATATTGTTCGTGAGATGTGATAGTCGCTCTACCGCATAGCGTGTTTTACACCAAATATGAATGTTAGGTGTAATGGCTTGTAACGTGCCACTTCGCAACCATTCCTGGTTGGGAATAAAAATATTCTCATCTGAAAATGGTGCAACTTCTTGATAAATTTCTTCTAAATGAAAGGTTATTTGACGATTACGCAGTAGATATCTATCTACTAATAGCCTCATCAATAACGTAGCATTTTTCAATTTTGAAGCGCTGCCCGAAAAGTTTCGGATATAGGTGCTTTCGCCATAAATTTCCGTTAAGGCTTCACTTAATATCAGAGCGTCATTAGTGAGGCCCTGGGAATTTCCCGACATGATGTTGAATGTTAAATTATTCATACTGCTTATATCTACTGAGCTTCAACACTTGCTAAAGGTTTTGATGGTGTGCTGGGTAAGGTGAGTTTGATAAATACTGGTGCTCGATTGTGGTCCCAGCCTCCTAAATACATATTGCCTAAATCATCTTTAGTTATTGTGCCCCAAAGGCCTGGTAAATTGATGTCGATGTCATGTGCAATACTCAGTTGATTTTGCGTTTCGTAATTGACCCAAGCGTATTTTCGCTTTTTGTTTTCTGTGTATTGACTAAGGCCTGTAACCATGATTTTTCCCGCAAGCGGAAACAGAGGCGCGGTGTAAGGTGAGTCGACTTCATGCATATTACCTTTTAATGTTAACTTCTCGCCTCCACTAGCATTTAACGCAAGTTGGTATAAGCCTCCGTCGCTGGTGGTGAAGTATATATCCCCATTCTCCAGTGCCGTATATGCAATAATGCCATGGTGATATTTAATCGGATCTTTTTGGTAGCTCGTCATAGGGTAGCTACCGAGCAGCCTTAGCTCGGTGTCATAATGGTTTAAATTAACGACTAACTCATTGAAGTCATTCAATTGCAAGCTTGGAACAAAAGCGTGCCCATTTTCATCAACAACAAAGTTTCGGCTGACATGTGTAGATGTCGAACCAATGGTTATTTGCTTAAATTCGTTGGTTTGTGTGTCGTATTGATAAAGATAAGCGGTGCCAGTGTCTCCGCCGTGTGTTGATACGCCAAAGTAGATGCTACCATTGTCGTCTCTGCCGACTCCACCCCAAATAGCGTTAGTGTGTTCAGGGGCACGAAAATTTATTTGGCTAACTGTGGGTACATCAAAGCTAGCATCGTTTAGTGGAATAAATTTGGTGCCAAGACTCGCATCAAAAGCTCTGCGTTCGGAAAGTAGTTCGGCTGAATCTGAGTTAATGCTTCTATCTTCATGTTTACCTGAACAACCGCCCAGAAGCACGGAAATGAAAACTGAACTGGCAAACAAATAACGCATATAAATTCATTTATGATTATTGCTATTTAATTCGGCTGTATTAAGCGAATTGGATTTGAATAAAACATGTAGTGATGCATTTCAGGTTGAATGCTTCTACCTCGAAGCCTAAATACTACACTAGTTGTTAATGGCTTGTAACTATGTTGCAAATGAAATTTATTTGACTGGTTCGAGTTTTCAGTTTGGATGAGTATGGGTTCAAACGGGACGACTTGTACATTGTCTTTTTCGATAATGATGAGTTCAAGCTCATCTAAGCTGGTAGGATAACCTTGCCAATCATTCGGGTTAAGACTGATGTGGACGTTTATTTCTACAATTTCATTACTACCAATAGCAGCAGATTCGCCCATTGTTACAGCACTATCCTTTGTTTTCACATAGAAGCTTAATTCATCAATGAATCGACCGTGCTGCGCCCACATGTTACCGTTGCGCATTGCATTCAATACGTCATTATGGCTGTTAGAGCGGCTAAACAAGTGTGTAGTAGAGAATTGGCAAGGCCAGTAATCACCGCTTGTACCATGAAAATCAGAGGCTGCCCGAGCTCCCCATACGTTATACCCGCGTTGCAGTAACTGATCCCAAGTATTCCCCGGTAATACGGCTGGATCCCAACGATGAACCGTTTTTTGAGTGTAAGTATAAGAGCCATTGTTACCATCGCGCATTTTTTGGTGACCTGGGGCACCAGAAAACCCAATAAAGCTATCGCTACTGTCCATCCATGCCGCTAAGTCGTGCGTGTTTTCACCTTGAGAAAAGTCTTTTCGGTTAGGGTGGTTGTATATAACTACTGGTTTTATATTGCGATAGCTACCGTGTTTGTTGAGCCACTGAGAGGCTGAAAGGGTGGTTAACTGTTGCTTTGTTCGTTTGCCATAACTGTCGTAGCGCTCTTTGAAAGCGTTTAAGTTCCTCGCCATGTTTGGAGACTTAGGCAGCAAAACGGTAGCGTGCTCTCGCCCCATAAAGGGCGGTACATTCCATTCAAACCCTGGAATTACCGTTAGGTTAGAAAATCTGGCATCTACCTGTGCGATATCACTGAAATACTCCGGAGAGGTGACCTTTTTCAAGTTGTAGTCACCATGGTCTGTAATCGCGATAGCGTCACAGCCGAATTCGGATGCTTTTTCAGCGAGTTGCGTTACAGTTCGATCGCCATCTGAGTAGCGAGTATGCATGTGGGTATCGATGACAAACCATTGCCCATTAGTAAATAAATTATTCGCCATATGAGGTGGTTTATGTCGTTTCTCCGATACCGCAACACTTAAATCACGAGTATCTTTATAAAGTGGCAAAGATGCTATTCGCTCATTTATGCTGGTTTCGAGTTGTTGATATACCTCTGAGCCAACATGCCCAATAATGGCGTTGAATTGGTTACCACGAAATCCTTCTGGTAAGTCGTGTGTGAAAGGCAAGAATAATTGCTCGCTTTGCTGACCGGCTAAGGTGTCTTGTGCGCGAATTGCAGATGCCTCATCTTCAGTAACAAAGCTTGAAAAAGCTATACCCGCTTTATCCGCCGCTAAATCGGTAAAGCTATATCCACTACCACCTTTATTGGAGTCGAGTAGCTCTTTAAGCTCGCCGATGCTTAAACCAATATTTTCCCTGCCGACTTGTTCGAGAATAACGGAATATAAAAAGTGAAGGCTTAAATCGCCACGACCATTTAAAGTGGTTTGCGCAGGCTTAGTAGTCAAAGTTGAAACGCTGACATCGGATAGATCTGAAAAGCGTCCACTTCCGTAAACTATGGCGAGCGCCCAGATAGCTGCACGGTTTTGTTCAACAGGATCAGCACCATCGAGAGAGGATAGTTGGGCCTTTGCAAATGCTTCACCCACGTAGTATCCCAGTGATTTCTCGTGTTGAGGCTGAGTTAATAAATGGTCGATATAAGATTGCACAAGTTCTGGTTCAACGGTATTACCCGAATAAACCATACCGACAATCTGAGAAGCTTGTGACAGTGAAGATTTCAGTTCCTTTTTAAAGTCGATACTTTTGCTAGCATTGAAGCTAATGCTGTTATCACTGGGCTTCGCAGAAGCGATTAATGTGGCGACGCTTTGTTGAACCTCGTCGCCAAAAAGCAGCCAAAAACCAGTATTGATAGTGGCTTGGGCGATAAAACCTGGAACGGGGATTTTTCCGAGTTGGCATTTCTCAATGGCAAAACCATCAAATCCCTCGCCATACAGACAGTACCCGTTGATATAGAATTCTTTGAAGAGTAGGGGGATTCGAATGCTCGCGGCAACATTTACTCCAAAGCTACTGACATTGATATTAAAATTGGAGCCTTTAAGCGTATGCCCAGCAATCGCTGACAAGTCGTTAAGCTCGTCTTGCGCAAGTTCAAACTGTGTTTGAGATTGGCTCGAAGATAGTTGTTGCCAAACCTTTTTCACTACTTCCTTGGCATTACGCACTTGTTCGGGCGATATATTGCCTTTCGGTGCAACTATTGGAGTAAATGAAAAGAGTAAAAAGCATAGCATGCCAAGAATAGCGAAACGGATGAGTAACTTCTTAACAAATTTCGAAACCCATTTCATGTGCTCAAACTCTAATGTCTTTGGCGAGTATAATTTTCCCCTGGCACTCTTCTTTAAACCAAGAAAGTAATGCGAGCGTGTCGTGCTCAAACTGACTTAATGCCTCGGCCGTTTGCGTGTATGGCGTAAGACCCACTTTAACACTAGGCGAGTGAAAGGAAAAAACAAAGCTTTGCTGACCTAGCTTTAGTTGATTTCGAATTACACGCTTCATATCGTTAAGCGCAAATCCTTCAGGTGATAATCTCTGCTTTTTCACTCGAGCCACTTTCATTAAGAGGCGAGTTAGAGGGCTTTGTAGGCCTTTTTCAAACCAATGAGGGTTGTTGTTAAATAAATTAGCAACTAAAGGTATACGCGATAGCACGGCAGTAGTATGAGGAATATAGCAGAGGCCATCGGTAGTGCTAACGTCATTATTACAGTGACTAAAATCTGGCCCCTGTTGATGACTAAAATTTGTGAACGGACTAATACTTACATCGAGTCGATAGCCTAAACCTAGAAGGGTTTCATGAGTGTTTTTTCCAATACCGTATCGGCCAGCTAAATAAGTTGTTGGCTTTTGACCACTCACATGCGTAATTTTATCGGTAAGTGCAGATAATTTCTGATATTCCAGCTCTTTTGATAAGTTGCCAGGATATGACTCAAAATTGCTGACTTCTTCCTTTTCACTTTCGTCTTCATCAAAGGGGGGACTGACCCAAGGATGAAGATGCGTTGCAAACTCTACTTTACCTTGATGGTTAGCATTAAAATGCTCAATCACCTTTTTGCCTTCCTCAGAATCAACAAAAGCATAGTCTAGCGCAAACGTTACGGGCGCATCCATTGCTATGAAACGTTCACATAATGCGGTTAACTCTTTACCGTGAGTTACTTGATTATTTGAACGATAGAAACCGCCGTTCCAAGCAAACTCTTCTTCTGTGTGAATGACGATCGCAAGCGAGGGGCAGGCGCTAGACATCAATGTTTGCCTCTAATAAATGAATTAAGTTGTCGACACCGTCGTTAATCAATTGATAACAGTGTTCCAAATATTCTTGGCTTTTGCCATAAGGATCAGCAATTTCTCTGTAAAAGCCGTGGCGTTCTGGCACTAAATCGGCGAGAGAAATAGCAGTTGTGTCGTTGTAATAGCTACTTAATAGATACTCATTCTTCATATCGAACATAAGAATGAGGGTATTCGGCATCGACGCTGTTGATTGTGGCAACCACTTTGATTGGTGCTTGGTTAAATCAATATCGTATGTTTTAGCCATGTCGACGCAAGCAGGCTTAGCATTTCGATTTTCTATTTGGTGAAAACCGAAGGAATCGACATTTAAGTGGCTCAGCTTCGTACCGGCTGTTTTCTTTTCGAATAATGCTCTAGCAAAAGGACTTCGCATAATATTGCCGTAGCAAACAAACAGTACGTTTTCGACAGGCTGTGACGCTATCGATTTCTTAAATTGGCTTATTCGGTCGCTTTGTCGCTGTGTGCGAATATATGGCAAACCATGCAACTTGTCTTTGATCAAATCGAATGCTTCATTCAAAAAGGGCTTGGGATCGTGCCACGCGAATGAATCAATTTTGTCGTTAAAGGTTAGCAGGCGAGTAAAGCTAAACAGTCGCTTAAGTAACTGGCTAAATGCCTTGAATTTACTCGCCGAATTTAACTGATCGAACTCTTTTTTTATGTCGTAAATATCTGCGGAGAAGCTACGTGCATAGGCGGATAAGTTGTAATGAAGCTTGGGTTCTTTAATGCCTAACAGTAATGACTTAACTAGCAAAGCAGGGAAGTCGACGCCTGCGTGGACCGCCAATGGCAATGAGCCCCAAAAACGCGCATTAACTTCAATCAAGATCCAGTCGTGAGTTTTGGGGTTGTATTTAAACTCAAACATTGCAACACCTGTGTAATTCATGTGCATACAAAACTTTTGGCAGGCGTAAAGCATAGAAGGGTCGATAGCAATGGCCTTACGGTAAGAGCTACCACCGCCCGACTCTGGTTCGGATACGCGAGCATGTGCAAAAGCGGCGCTTACTTCGCCTTCAGTTGCCAGTACCGATACACCAATGCCATAACCGGCAAAGTAAGACTCTACCAAAATATCACTGTCGACATTCTCGATTTTGAATTTCTCAACTGAGTCGGCATCTTTAGCGATCAAAACACTTTGGCGTTTATTGAGCTGCTCTTCTTCGTATGACTGTGTGGGCTTTAATACCAATGGGTTGCCATACTGTTGTGCTAGTGTTTCAAAGTCTAGTTTGTCGCTAGGTAAAACTTCACCCGAAGCAACTGGCACGTCACAAGCTTGAGCCGTTGTGCGAGTGTCTACTTTATTGAAAAGAGGCCCTAAGTCCTTCCTTTCTGGCAATGCGAACTTAGTCTCAGCTTGAATAGCGTCTTTAATATCAAGGAGAGGAAATAGCGCACGTTCGTCACAAGGGATGACCAGATCATATGCATTGTTAATGAGAATATCAGTGACTGCTTTATTCCATTCTGATGGTGACATCGATTGATAATTTAAGCCGTAAGCGTTGCGAATACAGTTGGAACTAAGTGCTACGGAGTTATTTGAAAAACACACTACATCCACCAACATGCCCTGGCGGTGAAGAGAGCGGATAACCGTCAGAAAACTTCGGGTGTCCTCGCCAAAAACGAGTGCTGATTTTTGATAAAGCTTACTCATGACTTACTACTTTAAAATTTTTTCTTTTACTTGTGTTAGCAGCCCAACGAGAAACGCTGTTTCAGGCTTGCCAAATAGCTTCAGAGCAATAGCTATTGATATAACAACGAGGTAGCTAAACCCCGCGACTATCAATATGGACAGCAATGCCATCACAGAAGTTTGTGTTGTATCGAGAACACTTTTGGTTACCCAAACCATAATTGCAGCGCCTAAAAACGGGGCCATCATTGCTTTAACAAAGCTCGTGAGAGGAGCTATTTGTAATTTTGCAAGCCAACACATGCCTATGACAAGAATAATAATGCCGATGATGACTCGATAATCTGCTAGTTCACTCACTGATGTTATATTGCTGCTAAATAGATACAGTATCCCGAAAGCAACAGCTAGCGTGAATACATCATAGAAAAACAGCGATTTGACTTTGCCTGTTGCCACCATTAATTGGCTGATGAAATTGCCGATAGCAAACGTAACCACTAGGTACCCTAAAGCAGCTATCGTGGCTGTATATGGCTGCCATTGTGGCCCTAAAATCAGCGCGACAAAAGGCTCGGCTATTAAAGCCCAACCAAACGCTATTGGGCTAGCAAGGATAAATAGCACCGTTAAGGCCTTATTGATTTGTTGTTGCTGATTTTCGCTATGATTTTCTGCCTGCGCGATAGCGGTGAACATGACGTCTGAAACCGGGCTGAGAAACTCACGAGAGGGTAACAAGGTGACATCTTTTGCTAGATTATACCCACCTAAACCGCCCATGCCTTGAATATTGACTGCAAACCAGATATCGAACTTAGCGCGAATATGCCCAACAATACTCTTTAGCATTATCCACTTGGAAAAATGAAAAGGTTCTTTCCAATTGGCAAGTGAAAGGGCCGCTCGTTCATTTAGGTAAACATAAGACAATATGGTAAATATCAACGCTTGCAATAGTGCACCTGCAATCAGTGCCCAGTAACTTTTCAAGGTTAACGCAAGTGCGATAGTCACAAGCGTCGAAAACACCTTAGCACTGGCTGAAATTAGTGAAAAACTGCGGAAGTTAAGTGCTTTTTTTTGCGCGAATATGAATCCATTACTTAATGCATTAATCACTGGAAGAAAGGCGACCACCACAAACGCCTGGGTTAAATGCTGATAGCCAAGACTAGCGGCTACAATAGGGCTTAGTATTAAAAAAACTAAGCTTGCAAAGAGCTTGATGGCTAAATTCAAGCTCCATGCGCTATTGAGATCGTCTTGCGTGGCTTGTTTCTTTTGAATGTAATATTGTTCTGCACCCACATTCGTAAGCGTATCAGTGAGTTGAATAGCTATCATTACCAACGCCATAACGCCAAAATCTTCTGGTGTCAGAATTCGCGCGAGAATAAATATCGATGCGAAACCCAGTAGCCGGTTGAACCAACTCAACAGTAATAGCCAGCTGATACCTTTGACTATTTTATCGGTTTTATTATTGGCTCTGTTAGCTGGCATTGGCGTTGTTGCTAGCGTTTTTATTGGCGTTCTTATGGGAGTAAAGGGCTTTGGCTTTTCGCAATATGCTGCTTAACATAAACGGTAAGTTTCGACGCCTAAAATTAGATATGATCATGCGGCTTTGTTCATCTGATAAAGAGTTTTTGTAACGTCCATCACCACCCATGAAATCATACTTTTTGAACCCTAAATTTGCGTAATAACTAATTGCTAGACTGTGGGCTACCAGACCGGGCTTGAGTTTGTTGTTATCACAATATTCAATGCCTGAAAGGTAAAAATAGACATTGCCTTTAAACTTAAAGTTGTAAAGATAAGCGATGACTCTTTGATCATTTTTTATTTTTAATACATCGATACAGCCGTTGTCGAAATGATCTCGAATCAATTGATGATGAAAACTGACAAAATGAGGGTTTTCGAAGCCGCTTTGTCGCTGTTTCCAACGCTGCTTGTGGAGCTCCCCAGCTTCGGTGAGCAATGAAATAGCTTCATCTGCAGTCTGAGCAGGGGTAATGTGAATACTATCCATCCCGCCATAAAGCTTGATAGAGCGTTTAATTTGCTGACGAGAATTAACGGATAATTCCGATAGAAATTGATTGAGCTCGTTATATTCTGGTTTTAGTGCTTTTGAATAACTTACGGTTGCCCATGAAGTATGTACCAGTACATTTGAGGAGATAGGCGTTTGCTGAATGGTTTCATCTGATGCACCAATAATTAATTCTTCGGCAATAGTTTGTTGCTCAAAAAAGTTTATGATGGCTGCACGAATTGCGTGCTCTGTGCCTCTAGCACAAAGTACGTCATTGTATTCATTCCAGATTTGGTCTTTTACTTGATCGCCAGTACGGTTCAACCAAAGTTGCTTTATCGAGTTACCGAATTTATTTTCACTTCGTTCAACGACCAGTGCTAAGCCAACAATCTCTTGGTTAAACGTTACTGTAAGTAACTTTGCTTTGTAATCGATGTTCTTGAGCCAAGTGAATATCCAATACCAGCTTGTGAATACAGAACCGTTCGCGATCTTCTCCAAACGCTGCCAATCAGCTTGCAAACTAGCTAAGTCGTCTTTTCCAATAGTTGACCGTTTGACAACGAGCTTTCCGTGTCGTGAATGTTCCATTTGGCGCCTTGTCATTCTTGTGTTGTTATCGCTAGTTTATGGAGCTATGACCTACTGATAAAACGCTTGATACCAGTCAACGAAATGCTTTACGCCGTGTTTAACGTCGGTATTTGGACGATGATTTGTTGCTTCGAAAAGGTCTTCAACATCGGCATAGGTTTGGTAAACGTCGCCTGGTTGCATTGGCATCAGATTCTTAGTCGCAGTTTTGCCTGTTGCATCTTCAATAGCTTCGATAAAAGACATTAATTGCACAGGGTTGCCATTACCAATATTGAAGATTTTATATGGTGCACTGCTATTTACCGCGGAGCCACCTTCCACCGTCCACGTGTTATTGACTTTAGGGATGATATCTTTGATACGAATGATACCTTCGACGATATCGTCGATGTAAGTAAAGTCTCGCTGCATGTCACCATTGTTATATACATCAATAGCATCGCCATTCATAATTGCTTTGGTGAATTTAAATAGTGCCATATCAGGTCTACCCCATGGCCCATAAACCGTGAAAAATCTCAAACCTGTAGTAGGTAAACCATATAAATGAGAGTAAGTATGAGACATCAATTCATTGGATTTTTTCGTGGCTGCATAAAGCGAAATAGGGTGATCTACCGAATCTGACGTTGCAAATGGAATCTTATTGTTGAGCCCGTAAACAGAACTGGAAGAGGCGTAAACCAAATGCTCAATATTATGATGGCGGCAACCTTCCAAAATAGTGAGATGACCGATTAAATTGCCATCAGCATAAGTCATTGGATTATCAATAGAGTATCGTACGCCAGCTTGTGCTGCTAAATGGATTACACGCTGGAACTTTTGAGTTGCAAAAAGCTGTGCAATACCATCTCGATCGGCCAGATCGAGTTTTTGGAAAGAGAAGTTAGATAGCTTTTCTAACTGTGCGAGTCGAGCAAGCTTCAAATTGACATCGTAATAGTCATTTAAGTTATCGATACCAACAACTTCATGACCTTCTTCACAAAGGCGTTGTGCAACAAAAAAGCCAATGAAACCGGCAACGCCAGTGACTAAATACTTCATCTGATTTCCTTTTGATATCCTGCTATCAACGTATTTGGTAGGTAATCCCTATTTGTTAACGATATGCTAACACGACAAATGTGATGGAAAAACTATCAGTGTGAGTTATTTTGTCTGAGCGCCTCGCTTGTGAGTTTCAGATTAAACCTAAATTCGGCTCATAGTGGTTATGGGGTGTAGCGAAGGGAAATCCAAACGGACTTTTAGCAGGAATCCAGCTTAAGGTTAAATTCAGCGCACAAAATCCAAGATAACGTTAAACTCTGCGTTTAACGCACTTTGTACGTATATCAACAATATTCACGCCGATTCAGGGCTAACAGATACAACGTATAAGAATTTAGCTTTCGCAGCAAGTAAAAACGTTCAATAAACAGACAAAAGTTGCATGTTAAATCATGCAACTTTTAATTAGGCTGGATTAAGGGGGATTTTCGTTAAATAGCGGGGCAATTATTAAATTGCTTGTCAGTAGGTTGAGGCATGAGGGCAGCAGAGATTTGTTGGTTGCGAAGCATTAATTGACGAGGTGCTTTGGTTTTGAACCACTCAAGCTCAAACTGTTGAATCACTTCGAATAACTCTGGTGTTTGAAAGAATAGGCTTAATCCCTTACAACTAATGAGATTCACCCATTTAGAAAAAATTCACTGAATCTGAAACCTACACGCTGAAAGGCCTGCTACAATTTAACCTTGCATATCCATACAGCATGTATATACTCACAGTATCAATGTATGGATATTAGGGGCAATATGAAGCCATTAACCGCACGACAATCGCAAATATTTGATCTTATTAAAGAGAAGATTGCAGATACTGGCATGCCGCCAACACGCGCTGAAATCGCCGAATTTTTTGGTTTTAAGTCAGCTAATGCTGCGGAAGAGCATTTAAAAGCCTTAGCGAAGAAAGGCTATATCGAGATGTTGCCTGGAACATCGCGTGGTATTCGCCTAGCCGAAGAAGTGATTGAAGAAAGTGGCCTGCCTTTAATTGGTCGAGTTGCTGCTGGTGAACCTATATTGGCGCAAGAGCACGTTGAAGATCGCTACAAAATGGATGGTAATTTGTTCCATCCAGCTGCGGACTACTTATTGAGAGTGAACGGCGAAAGTATGAAAGACATTGGAATTTTGGACGGTGATTTACTTGCTGTTCACCAAACAACTGATGTTCACAACGGTCAGGTGATCGTTGCACGCGTTGAAGATGATGTGACGGTGAAACGATATAAACGTGAAGGTAATATCGTCTATTTGCATGCAGAAAATGAAGAATTTGCGCCAATAAAAGTCGATCTAACGAGTCAGCATTTTAATGTCGAAGGTATTGCAGTCGGTGTTGTTCGAAATGCGGACTGGATGTAAATTGGTTTGATTAAAAAATAACCATTTAGATTTCTCGATTTTACACCTCAAAAGCTAGCCAAATAGGCTAGCTTTTTTTGTTTTTAGGATTTAACTACTTCTTCTCTAAGCCCTTTTTATAAAGGAATGTAAGGATATTTTGCGCAACGCTCCGGTTTTTACTTAGAGTTTTGACTCTACTCATGCTCAGGTGTTTTTTCGAATATTTATTCTAATAAATTTCTAGATATTGTTTAAAAAGTGAGTAATTCTAGACTGATAAGTAGACAAGAATAATAACGAAAATAATAAAAAGGCATGAGTGCGCTAATCGCTTAAGTGCCTTCCAAATTTTATAGCAATAACAAGCAGCTCATTTTAGGCAGTGCAACCGTTTTGTAATGAAACATAGTTCTCTGTTGGTGGGTTGTCGACTTTGCTATTCAACAGGGTAGAGGAGATGTCGAGTGAGAAGACGTAACCTAGGTTGGCTGTTGGTGGGAAATCTACTTTCCTTTTCAGCTTGGGCGGAGATGGAGTTGAACCTGACCAAAGGGGTCACCAAGATTAGTAATGAGGTCTATGACCTGCATATGCTGATTTTGTGGATTTGTACGGTCATAGGGATCATTGTTTTTGGTGTGATGTTTTGGTCGATGATCTTTCATCGCAAATCAAAAGGCGTTACTCCAGCCACTTTTCATGAAAGTACCAAAGTCGAAGTACTTTGGACTGCAATTCCCATAGTTATCCTCATTGCTATGGCGATACCAGCGACGAGTACGCTGATAGAGATGGAAGATAACGATAATTCAGATATCACCATCCTTGTTACTGGCTCGCAGTGGAAGTGGCATTACAAATACTTTGACCAAGACATTGAGTTCTACTCTGTGTTGTCTACCCCGCGTGAGCAGTTCGACAATCTCGATGGCAATTCTGCTGAAAAAGGCGAGCACTACCTTTTAGAAGTTGATAAGCCACTTGTTATTCCAATCGATAAGAAAGTCCGGTTTCTGATCTCATCAGATGATGTTATTCACTCGTGGTGGGTGCCGGCGTTTGCTGTTAAGCAAGACGCTAACCCGGGTTTTATCAACGAAGCGTGGACGAGAGTAGATGAACCAGGGGTGTACCGAGGTCAATGTGCTGAGCTATGTGGTAAAGACCATGGCTTTATGCCTATCGTTGTTGAAGTGAAAACTGAGGCTGACTATCAGTCTTGGATAGCGGAGCAAAAACAACTTGTTGCAGACGCTAAGGCTGCAGAGGCAGCTTCACTTAACGCTAGCTTATCGATGGATGAATTGATGGAGCTAGGTGAAACAACATACAACGCCTATTGCGCAGCTTGTCACCAACCAAATGGCCAAGGTTTGCCACCAGCATTCCCTGCTCTAAAAGGCAGCCCTGTCGCTACAACAGGTGCTGTTAGCGAGCACATCAATATCATTCTTAACGGTAAAGCAGCGATGCCAGCATTCGGTAAGCAATTGTCGAAAAAAGAAATCGCCGCAGTAACAACCTACGAGCGTAATGCGTGGAGTAACAACACTGGCGATATGGTGCAAGCTGCTGATGTTGATGCACAAGCATCAGGAGGCACGGCAGTTAGTGGTGGTGCAGCTGACGATGGTGCATCAATGGATGCGGCGCCAGCGGCAGAGCCTGCTGCCGAGCCAGAAGATTTATCGAAGGTTTACACCAAAGAAGAGCTGATGGTTAAGGGCGAGGCTGTCTATATGAAAGCATGTGTAGCTTGCCATCAAGCAACAGGTATGGGTTTACCTCCAGCGTTTCCATCGCTTATCGGCAGTCCAATTATCAAAGGGGATGTCAGCGCACACATCGATATTGTTTACAGCGGTAGTAAGAAGAATCCATCTATGCAGGCCTTTAGCAGTCAGCTAACAAAAACGGAAATCGCGGCAGTGGTTACCTACGAGCGAAACGCTTGGGGTAACGATAGCGGTGACCTTGTTCAACCAGCAGATGTTGATGCACACAGTGGTAAGTAGGGAGGAGTAATTATGACGACTGATACCATTCACGATACAGATCATCAACATGATGACCATCATGAACATAAAATGACGGGGATAAAACGCTGGTTGTATACCACTAACCATAAAGACATAGGTTCAATGTACTTGTGGTTCTCATTCATTATGTTTCTAACTGGTGGTGCAATGGCGATGGTCATCCGTGCCGAGCTTTTCCAACCAGGTTTGCAAATAGTTGACCCTGATTTCTTCAATCAGATGACTACAGTTCACGGCTTGATCATGGTCTTCGGTGCCATCATGCCAGCCTTTACGGGCTTAGCAAACTGGATGATTCCGATGATGATCGGTGCGCCAGATATGGCATTACCTCGATTGAACAACTGGAGTTTCTGGATTCTGCCATTTGCGTTTTCCATTTTACTTATGTCGTTCTTTATTGGGAGCGGGGCACCTAACTTCGGGTGGACCTTCTACGCACCGCTTTCAACCACTTACAGTAATGGCAGTACTGCGTTCTTCGTGTTTGCCGTCCACATCATGGGTATATCCTCGATAATGGGTGCCATCAACATCGTGGTGACCATCATGAATATGCGTGCGCCAGGTATGACTTACATGAAGATGCCATTATTCGTATGGACGTTCTTTATAACAGCCTATCTGCTTGTCGCTGTTATGCCTGTACTAGCAGGTGTAGTAACTATGGTATTAACAGACACCTACTTCGGCACAAGCTTCTTCGATGCCGCAGGTGGTGGTGATCCGGTTATGTTCCAGCATATTTTCTGGTTCTTTGGTCACCCTGAAGTTTACATCATGATTCTACCAGCGTTCGGTATTGTCTCGACAACAATTCCAACCTTCTCGCGAAAACCACTGTTTGGTTATAGCTCAATGGTATATGCGACTGCATCGATTGCATTCTTATCATTCATCGTGTGGGCACATCACATGTTTACCACGGGCATGCCGCTATTCGGTGAATTATTCTTCATGTACTGCACCATGCTCATTGCGGTGCCGACAGGAGTGAAAGTATTTAACTGGGTAGCGACTATGTGGCGGGGGGCAATTAGCTTTGAAACGCCAATGTTGTTCTCGATTGCGTTTGTCATTCTATTCACCATCGGCGGCTTTTCTGGTTTGATGCTCGCTATGACGCCGGTTGACTTCCAATATCACGATACATATTTCGTGGTGGCACATTTCCATTATGTATTAGTGACTGGCGCCCTATTCTCTATTTATGCGGGTGCATACTACTGGCTGCCGAAATGGACTGGCTACATGTATGACGATGCATTGAGTAAATGGCACTTCTGGTGCTCGCTCATCTCAGTGAACTTATTATTTTTCCCAATGCACTTCTTAGGATTGGCTGGTATGCCGCGCCGTATTCCAGATTACGCGCTGCAGTTCGCAGACTTTAACAAATGGGTCAGTATTGGCGGCTTTGCCTTTGGTTTATCGCAGCTGATTTTCTTAGCTGTAGTGATTAAGTGTATTCGTGGTGGTGAGAAGTCTGAAGCGAAAACATGGGATGGTGCAACAGGTTTAGAGTGGACGGTGCCTTCGCCAGCGCCATATCACACGTTTGAAAAGCCACCGAAAATTGATTAATTGAATTGCTGAGTCGTGATGTCGCCTACTTCTGGGTTGAATGTACTCATGTAGATTTCTAAATTCCGTGCATTCGCCTTGAATTAAACGACATCACAAACCAGCAAAAACATTTAAGTAGCAAGTAGCAGAAAGAAGGGAAAACGTTATGGCTCAAGTACCTGAACAAAATATTGCTAAAACCGCCAAGAAGTTAGTGCTCGTTGTGTTTGCGATGTTCGGCTTTGGTTTTGCGATGGTGCCTTTGTATGACGTTTTCTGCGATATCACGGGGCTCAATGGTAAAACCTCGGATACGGCAGCACAGGTAAATGAGAATGGTGTCGACGAATCTAGGCTAGTGACGGTGCAGTTTATCAGCCACTTAGCGAAAGGCATTCCATGGCAGTTTGAGCCTATGGTGCGGGAGATTCAGGTACACCCGGGCGAAACAAAAATAATAAAATTTTATGCAAAAAATGAATCGGTGAAGGACATTGTCGGGCAAGCAGTACCGTCAGTGTCTCCTGGTCAGGCAGCACTCTATTTTCAAAAAATTGAGTGTTTTTGTTTTAACCAGCAGCCGTTAAAGGCGAATGAGGATGTTGAGATGGCATTGCAGTTTTATGTCGACCCCGAATTACCAAGGGATGTTTCAACGCTAACTTTGTCGTACACTTTATACGACATCACGCCTAAAGCAGATTCTTAAGCGTAAAAACGCTTTAAAGGGGAATTACGATGAACAGTAAAGAATATGAAACTTATTACGTACCAGCGCAGAGTCATTGGCCTCTCGTTGGTGCTATCGCGTTATTTTTAATTGCGATAGGCGCAGGTCAGTTTGTTTCAACTTTGGCTTCTGGGGAAGATAGCTGGGGTGGTTGGGTACTCATTGCGGGTATAGCCATGGTGATTTACATGGTTTATGGCTGGTTCAGCAATGTGATTCACGAGTCGATGGCGGGCAAATATAGTCAACAGATGGATAACTCGTTCAAACAAGGAATGAGTTGGTTTATTTTCTCTGAAGTGATGTTCTTCGCGGCTTTCTTTGGTGCTTTACTTTATGCACGAGTTTTTTCGGTGCCTTGGCTTGACGGTGCAGGAAATAACTTAATGACAGGCGAAGTGCTTTGGCCTGAATTCACTGCCTCTTGGCCGTTAATCAAAACACCTGATGGTACTGAGACCACCGCGATGGGCTGGTACGGTTTACCTCTAATTAATACGTTATTGCTACTAACATCTTCAGTGACAGCCCACTTTGCGCATGTCGCTTTGGAACATGACAAACGACCACAAGTTAAATTCTGGTTAGGTTTAACTATTCTACTTGGTGCAGTGTTTTTATGCCTACAAGTTGCTGAGTATGCACATGCTTACTCAGAAGAAATGAAACTCTACTTAGACAGCGGTATATACGGTAATACCTTCTTTATGCTGACAGGTTTCCATGGTATGCACGTGACCTTAGGGACAATCATGTTGATTGTGGTCTTTATTCGTATCATGAAAGGCCACTTTACTTCTAAGAATCACTTTGCCTTTCAAGCTGCAAGTTGGTACTGGCACTTTGTTGACGTTGTTTGGGTGCTGCTATTTGTATTTGTTTACATCATTTAATCGCAGCGTCGTTTTTCACATTGCGAGGCGAAAGCCTCGCATTTAAAACGCTTTTATACGCATCAGCGTTCGCTAAATGACTAGAGAACGATAAAACAAATTAGCTTAGAAAGGGCGAGGGTTAGGGGTAATAACGCCAGTAAGAATACCGAGTAACAATAGGAGCACGATAACGACGGATGTCATCACTCGTCGACCGATAAATTTTGACATTGATGGCTGATTGGGGTCGTTTTTATTCATCATCATTAATGCTTTAAATAAGTTGTAAATCATAAAGCCAAGTAGTCCGACAATGACGATTTTTATTAACATGTTAATCCCTCGAGCCAAGTGTTATGCCAGCTAAAGCGCAACAAACAGCGAAAACTGATAAACAGCGTAGCTGGCTGTCATCCATCAACTGGATATGGTGTGTTATTACCTTGCTGGTTTTTTCGCTGTTAATCAAGTTAGGCAGTTGGCAACTGACAAGAGCCGAGGAAAAAGAACAGCGCTTGGCACGTATTAATGAGCTTGTCGGGACAGAGCATCAGTCGCTAGAGCGGGCAGTTAGCGCATTAAGTGATGAGTTGGAGTTGAACGATCAGCCAGTGCTCTTAAATGGTACGTTTGAAAGTGAAGTACTTATTCTTCACGATAATCAAACATTAAATGGGCAACTGGGGTATCGCGTTTATCAGTTGTTTAACCATCAAAATCAAATGCCCGTGTTAGTTAATTTAGGTTGGGTAAAAGGTAATAAAGACCGCAGCGTAATTCCCAGTGTCGAAGCGATGGCGGGAACATACCAGATAAAAGGAAATATCCGTATTGTAGAGTCGCCAATGGTGCTAGCAACACAATCGTACCAATGGCAACCCAATATACCTTTAAGGGTTCAGCAAATTGATACGGACGTAATGTCTAAGATACTTGGCCAACAGCTACTCCCCTTTGTTGTGTATGTTGATACCGATGAAGCCATAGGTTACCAGAAGGGTTGGCAACCTATTGTTATGCCCCCTGAGAAGCACCGAGGTTACGCTTTTCAGTGGTTTAGTTTAGCTATTGCATGGCTGGTCTTAATGATCGTCGCCGCTTTTAAGAACAATAAACAGGCTGAAATTAATGAGTGAACTTATGCCAGAGTCAATACCGCAAAATATGCCAGAACAACAACAGCAACCATCGAAAGCGCAAGTTCGAAGTGGCAGGCGAAGTTTTATTATGGTGTGCGTTGTTTTCTTGTTGCCAATTGTTATTGCTAAGTTAGCACTCGAAAAGCAATGGTTAAATTACGGAGTTACCAACCAAGGACAATTGCTAGATACTCCGGTCTCCTTAGCCGACCTTGGCCTTGCTGACATTCAGTCGGACAAACAATGGCTCATTGTTTACAGACAACCTAGTCAATGTGAGCAGTGGTGTATGCAATCAGTTAATGCGTTGAGTAATACCTATATAGCGCTAGGTAAAGATATGACGCGTGTGACCCCAGTAATCTTGTCGTCCAAAAACGCACAGCAAATTGATGTAAATGAGTTATCACTTACTAAATGGATTCATTTTTCAAAGACATTAATGAATCACGAATTGCTTAATGAATCGAAGGTTTTCGTCGTTGATCCGCTGGGAAATGTGGTGCTTAGCCATAAACCACCGACACAGGTGAGCCAACTCCCTAGTTTTGGTAAGGCGATTGTTGCTGATATGAAGAAGCTGTTGAAGTACTCAAGAGTAGGCTAGGAGTTGTTTGTTTATGCGTAATCTTAGGTTGTTAGTATTGGTGAGTATTGTACTCGCCATTTTAGTTGTCACCCTTGGGGCATATACGAGATTGACTCATGCTGGCTTAGGCTGTCCAGACTGGCCTGGTTGCTATGGTTTAATCGATGTGCCACAGACAGCAGAGCAAATCGCTAAAGCGGAGCAAGCTTTCCCCGAGCGACCAGTTGAAGTGCAAAAAGCATGGAACGAGATGATTCATCGTTATTTCGCCGGCTCTTTAGGTCTCTTGATTCTTGCCATCGCCATTATTTCAGTTAAAAGCCGACATTTAGGTCGGCCTATGTATTTACCCTTATTTTTACTCGCTATCGTTACCTTCCAAGCATTGTTAGGTATGTGGACGGTAACCATGAAATTGATGCCTGTGGTGGTAATGGCTCATTTACTTGGCGGATTTTTAACGCTTTCTTTACTTTTTCTATTGTATCTGCGGCTTACGCCTTATCGAATTCCTGGCGGGGATTGGCAAGTTAAAAAATATGCAAAGTATGGTCTGTTCGGTGTTGTGTTGTTAACGGCGCAAATTGCCCTTGGCGGTTGGACATCTTCAAATTATGCGGCATTGCATTGTGTTGATTTACCTATATGCCAGTCAGGCTGGGTGGACCAACTTACCTTTGAAAACTCGTTCGATTTAATACCCCCAGAACGAGATACCTATGAATTTGGCCACCTAGAACATAATGAGCGGGTCACTATTCATGTGATGCATCGCATTGGTGCGATTGTTACTTTCTTATATTTAGCATGGTTGGCGGTCAGTGTTATACGCCAAGCACAATCATCATTTTTCTATAAAGTCCCTGCGTTGTTGCTCTTTGTACTCATTATTCAAGTTGGGCTTGGAGTTTCAAATGTTGTCTTTTCATTACCGCTTGCTATTGCTGTGAGTCATAACGTGGTTGCTGCCTGTTTAATGTTGGTACTGATCACGCTCACGTATAGTCTCAAACGCAAGATATAGGAGTTCTCATGCCTAAAGCTGCCACTTTATCTCATTCCATTCCTCGTGAAACACAGGCCACTTGGCGTGATTATTATGAAATTACTAAGCCTAGGGTTGTCGCTTTACTCGTATTAACGGCATTAGTGGGTATGTGCTTGTCAGTGCCAACGGCGGTGCCATGGCAGGTGCTTATTCCTGCTATGGTTGGGATCGCCTTTCTTTCATCTGCAGCTGCAGCCATAAATCACATTGTCGACAAACGTATTGATAGTGAAATGGGACGCACCTTCCATCGTCCGTTGGCTGAAGGGAGATTGAGTCAAACTAATGCCATTATTTTTGCGGCAAGCCTAGCTGTTATTGGTTTTGTTATGCTTTACGCTTTGGTTAACCCACTAACAGCGTGGCTAACGTTTGCAGGCTTGGTAGGTTATGGTTTCGTATACACCATGTACCTTAAGCGAGCGACACCGCAGAATATTACTATTGGTGGCTTAGCTGGCGCGATACCGCCACTGTTAGGTTGGACGGCAATGACTAACTCTATTGATGGTCATGCGCTGCTATTGGTATTGATTATCTTTACTTGGACCCCACCGCATTTTTGGGCACTGGCTATTCATCGCAAAGATGAATACGCGAAAGTCAACATTCCTATGCTGCCTGTAACTCATGGTATTGAGTTTACCAAGACACAGATTTTACTGTACACCGTGCTGCTTTTCGTTGTTGGATTATTACCGTATTTGGTTGGCATGAGTAATTGGTTATATTTAGCTGGAGCCGTCGTGTTAAATTTAATATTCTTTGTTTACGCTTGGCAGTTGAAATTTAACCCTCAACCAGACACAGCAATGGCAACTTTTAAATTTTCGATTGTTCACTTGATGGTGTTGTTTATTGTGTTATTGCTTGACCATTATTTGCTGCCGTTAAGTTAATCGTATACGGGATTTATCGTTTTTATGAATAAGTTGCTTTATGTCATTGTTGCAGTTGTCGCGTTAGCAGCTGGTGCATTTATTTACCATGGAATAAATCAGAAAGAGTCACCTAAGCACGCACTTTACTATGAAACGCCAAGAGCGATAAAACCGTTTACCTTAACAGATCACAGCGGCAGTGCATTTTCTAAAGAACAGTTAGAGGGGCAGTGGTCTTGGGTGTTCTTTGGCTACACATCTTGTCCAGACGTATGTCCGATGACTTTGCAAAAACTGAATTACGTTTATGACGATTTAACGGCAATTGCTGAAAACAATCAGGTGCTGTTGGTTTCGGTTGACCCAAATCGCGACCACGTTGAAAAGTTATCGCAGTACATTGGCTATTTTAACCCGGCTTTTAAAGCATTGAGGGCAGAGCATGATGTACTTTACCCATTCGCACGTAATTTAGGATTAATGTACGCCATTGTCGACGACACGGAGCAACAGGGTTATTTAGTTGACCACAGTGCTTCTATTGTGCTGATTAACCCTCAAGGAGAGATAGCAGCTATCTTCAAGCCGAAGCAAGTGCTAGGTGAAGTCCCCACGATAAATGAGGACGACTTAGTGGCAGATTTTGCTCGAGTGGTAGCTTTAGCTGGCTCGTAGCGTCTCAGATAGTTATTCGTCTTTTTAGTATGATTGTGTTGTAGGTATTAAAGCGGATACCAAGAACCATCCGCTTTGAGCACAAACCACGGTCTTGAGTACCAGTAGTATCGGCCGGGTTTACTGATACTCCGGGCTGTACAATTACATCTAGCGCGTCCTACAGGCAAATCGCCATCGAAATTAATGGTAAATTGACTCTCACTTAACCATTCGACAGTCTGTTTCCCAAGCCCCGAAACATAGCAATTGAGTTGTTCCCGCTTAAAGTCATCTACGGTAACGTCAAATGTCACTGATCTAGTCGATTTAAAAGAGACGATAGTTTCTGCGTTTTCCTTAGTCGGTTTTATTTCGAGCGGTAGAGAGTTCAGTTTATCGCGAAGGCTCGATATTTTGTCATAAGGCTTTGACGCCGGAAATCTTGGCAGTGAGGTCAGCGAGCTATGCATGCCTACCGCGCCAGATTGCTGTGAGAAGCCAACGAATTGATTGCTCTGCAACCAAACTTCAATTTCGGCCGTGTATTCGCCATATGGATAGGCAAAGTATCGATAATTGTGACCCGTATGCTGCTTAATTAGGTTCTCTGAGCGCATTAAATCGTGCTCATATTGTGCCAGCCAAACATCATTCGCCATGCCTGCTGGCGGGCGCGTAAGTGAGTCGTGGTGGTAACCGTGGTTGGCGATGATACCGCGCTGTTCAGCAATCTCTTTTAGGTGTGCCCAACTCATGTAGTGATGTGAGTTGTTAGCGACTAGCCCTGCATTAACGAAGATGGTGTATGGAAAATTATAATTGTCGAGAATAGGCTTACCGTTTCTGTATATGTTCAGGTAAGCGTCATCGAACGTGATGGCTACTGTTTTATCAGGAAGCGTTTTACCTTCAGCTACCGCTGAAACGATATCCGACAGTGGTACCACGTTAAAGTCATTGGCGCTCAAATACTCCATGTGTACTTTAAACTGCGCTGGCGAGATACTCGTGCTGGCTGGCGTTGAATCACTCACGTGATGATATTGCAGTATAACTGCAGCGAGTGTCGCGTTAGTGTATGCAAATATCAGTATTGAAAAGGCCGTGAGAAGATAACGATTTATTCGAGCTAGCATAGCGAAGTCTATTCGGGAGTGATAATGCGGTAAAAGTATCGTGTTTTTTACTCAAACTGCAAGTAAACTCTGTGGTCTCGCTTGTTATATTAAAGTTATCAGCGCTTAAAGTTTTTATCGTTCCAACGTTCTGGCAGAGGATGACAAATCTTGGTTAATACCCGCATCAATGCTGTGCTAAGCCCCACCGATAAGCAAATCCTCGCACTCGCAATTCCAATGATCTTGTCCAACATTACAGTGCCACTGCTGGGTCTCGTTGATACAGCTGTCATTGGGCACCTACCGGAAGCATACTATCTTGGTGGTAGCACAGTAGGTGCGATGATCATTACTTTTGTCACTTGGTTATGTGGCTTTTTAAGAATGTCGACCACAGGTCTTTCGGCACAAGCGCTCGGCAAGGCTGATACTCAAGAAAGCCTCGTCGTGCTATTTCGTGGTATCACAGTTGCCTTTGTTATTGGGCTTACCCTTGTTGTTCTGCAATCTCCCTACATATCGTGTGCGTTATCACTGGCTGGTGGTAGTGAGGAAGTGCAGTTTTATGCTCAAGAGTATGCACAAATACGGGTGTGGGGCTTGCCTGCTGCGTTGGCGAACATTGTTATGCTGGGCTGGCTGCTTGGGCAGCATAAAGCGAAAGCTGTAATGTGGCTGCTAATTGCTACCAATCTTATTAATTTAGTATTAGACCTCCTATTTGTCTTAGTTTTTGATTGGAAAGTAGCTGGTGTCGCAACTGCGACGGTGATAGCCGAGTATAGTGGTTTTATTATTGCTATCGCAATTGTGAAATACGGTAAGGTACTAACAAAGTCTCAAGCAATTATTTTTAGTGCGATAAAAGCTAAAATTATTGATTTACAAGAGCTTGGCAAATATTTTCGATTAAATCGCGATATTTTAATTCGCACCTTATGCCTTGAGTTGTGCTTTGTTTTTATGACATTTAAAGGGGCGAGGCTGGGCGATGACATCGTCGCTGCGAATGCCATCTTGATGAACTTTCTGTTACTCATATCTTTTGGTTTAGATGGTATTGCTAATGCTGCAGAGGCGCTAATTGGTAAAGCACACGGAGAACGTGCTAATGGTCAGTTGGAAATCAATGATAAACGTTCATTCCGTTATATCATCAGCCGTTGCACCGTCTGGACTTTATGGTTTGCCTTTGTTTACACCTTGCTTTTTTTGCTTGCAGGCGAAGTGCTAGTTGGTTTGATGACCGACATCAGTGTTGTTAGAGAAACCGCATTAACCTATCTACCTTGGCTTATCTTACTGCCGTTACTGGGGTGTTGGTGCTACTTATATGATGGCATCTACGTGGGAATGACACGGGCAGATATTATGCGCAACAGTATGCTGATAGCGACATTCGCGCTGTTTTTTCCGTTGTGGTTTGCCTTTAACAGCTTTGAAAACCACGGCTTATGGCTGGCTTTTTCTGGCTTTATGATTGCTCGCGGCGCAACTTTAGGCTGGCATTTATATCGGAGAGTGCTGCTTTAACTTATCGTGCATCTGACTAAAAGATGGTTTTACGCAAACAAAAAAGCCAGCTAGCGCTGGCTTTGTTTTCTTATGATTAGGGTTTTGTGATTCGGACAGCCCTTAGTAGTAAGAGTGCTCACCACGCTCGTGTTCTGTCATATCGCGAACACCTTTGATTTCGTCACCCATGATTTCAAGTAGTTGACGTTCTATGCCATCTTTCACTGTAACGTCAATCTGGCTGCAGCCGTTACAACCACCGCCGAACTGCAATACAGCAATACCGTCATCGGTGATTTCCATCAAGTTACACTCGCCGCCATGGCCAGCTAATTGAGGGTTTACTTCGGCTTTGATGAAGTAGTCAACGCGGTCAAACAGTGGCGCGTCGTCGGCTACTTTTCTCAACTTAGCGTTAGGTGCTTTTAACGTTAATTGAGAACCCATTTGGTCAGTAACAAAATCAATTTCTGCTTCTTCTAAAAAAGGCTTGCTTTCAGCGTCGATGTAAGCCGAAAAACCTTCGAAAGGTAAAACAATATCATCTTCTTCTACAGCATCTGCAGGACAGTATGAAACGCCACACTCGGCTTTTGCTGTGCCTGGGTTAACCACGAACACACGAATGTTTGTGTCTTCCGCTTGCTGCGAAAGAAGTTTGGCGAAATGCGCTTGGGCTGATTCTGAAATGCTGATCATAGCTAACTCACTTATACGGGTTAATACATACCTGAGTAATTTAGTCAGGTATATCTATTTTACTCTGGCTAATCTTATTAGGCTAGCTTTAGCTTAATTAATTGGCGTTTCATCGTGGAATTGACAATATTAAGCTAGTGCCTAGTACTAGATTTTGGTAGTTTTACTAGGCACTAATTGGGGGCAGATAGATGTTTTTTCAACGAATTATTTTAAGCTTATTGCTATTTATTCCACTTGCAGTAAGCGCCGCAAAGTTATCGTATTATTTACCCGCGGCACATAACTACCATGCTGATATTACTAAGCCAAGAGAGGTTCTAGGTTTTGGTATTGGTGAGCGTCACCTTCGACATGACCAGTTAATTGATTACCTTTCAACCGTGGCAGAAGAGTCAGAACGAGTACAATTGGCTGAAATTGGTCGTACTTACCAACAAAGAAAGCAGTTGTTATTGACGATTTCATCGCCAGATAACTTAGCAAATCTCGATCAAATATTAGCGAAAAGACGCGACAACCCAAGCGATGCAAATTTACCAATTGTTGTTTGGCTAGGATATAGCGTACATGGCGACGAAATAAGTGGTAGCCATGCATCGCTCGCTATTGCTTACCATTTAGCAGCGAGCCAATCTGAAGAAGTTACCCAAATGCTAAATGACGTGATCGTTGTCATTGAGCCGAGTATTAACCCTGATGGTATGGATAGATTCACTGGTTGGGTGAATACCTATCGCTCTGCTGTGGATAACAACGATCCTTACCATATGGAACATCACCAACATTGGCCAAGCGGCCGTACTAATCACTACTGGTTTGATTTAAACCGTGATTGGTTGCTGTTAAGTCAGCAAGAGAGTGTTAATCGTTTAACGCATTACCATGCATATCAACCAAATGTTTTGGGGGATTTTCATGAAATGGGCGCCCATACTACCTATTTCTTCCAACCTGGTGTGCCGAGTCGTACGAATCCTATTACGCCGCTAAAGAATATTGAGCTGACGCAAAAAATTGCTGAATTTCACGCAAAGGCATTAGATGTTGAACAGCGCTTGTATTACAGCGAGGAAAACTTTGATGACTTTTACTATGGTAAAGGGAGTACTTACCCTGACGCGAATGGCGCCATTGGTATTCTGTTTGAGCAAGCAAGTAGCCGTGGTTATCAGCAAGAGACGATTAATGGTCTTCTAACATTTGAATACGGTATTAAGAACCATGTATTAACATCTTTATCGACGTTGGAAGGTTCATGGAAATTAAAGAACGAGCTTGCAGCTTACCGAGGCGAGTTTTTCAAGAATGCTGAGAAACTCGCTAAGAAAGAGAAGATTTCTGGTTATTTAGTTCATGAACCGAATGATAAAACTCGTCTTAATTTGTTCCTATCAAAGCTAAAGCAGCATCAGATTGAAGTATTCCCACTAACTGATGATTTTCGTTTAAACAACATTGTATATTCAGCTGCGGATAGCTATTATGTGCCGTTGGCACAAAAACAATATCGCGTGATTAAAGCTTTGTTTAGCCAGCAAACAGAGTTTAAAGACAATACCTTCTACGATGTTTCAGGTTGGACATTACCGCTTGCAATGAACATCGAGTTTAAAGGTGTTGAGCGTACATGGGGATTAAAACTAGCAGCACAAACTTGGCAACCAGAAGCGCAGCAAGCGAGTACTGTTGATAAATCAGCCTATGCGTTTGCTATCGAGTGGCATGATTATTACGCGCCGAGGTTACTTAACCAGTTATTGGCTAAGAATGTACAGGTAAAGTTAGCCACTAAAGCATTCTCGAGCATTGTTAATGGCGAACTAAAAGACTTTGCACCTGGATCACTTGTTGTTGCTGCTGGCTTCCAGCGCAATAGCGCTTGGTTTGATGTGGTGGAACAGTTAAGCCATGAACAACTAGTGACATTCCATCCAATTGCTACGGGCTTGACGCCAACGGGAATTGATTTAGGTAGTAATTCTTTACGCTTGATTGAGCCACCTAAATTGCTACTTGTTGGTGGCAAGGGGGTTTCTCAATACGAAGCAGGCGAAATGCGTTATTTCTTAGAGCAAGAAATGGCGATGCCAGTTTCAGTAATTGAGATGCTGCGATTATCAAAGGTCGATCTAGCGAGCTACACACACATCATTATGGTAGATGGCAACTACGACGGATTATCAAAGTCTTTGATTGCAAAAATCGAACGTTGGGTACGTGATGGCGGTGTGATTTATGGCCAAAAACGTGCGGCTAAATGGTTGTCGGCAAAAGAAATCCTTAAAACAAGTTTTGCCAGTAAAAACCAATTGAATAAATTGTTCGATACACAAGGTTTAACTTACGCAGATAAAGAGGCTTTAGCGGCGAGAAAGCGCATTGCAGGAACTATTTTTGAGGCAGATATTGATGTTAGTCATCCACTAGCTTACGGCTTCAGATTGCCAACGCTACCTGTGTTTAAGAATAGTGCGTTGATTATGGACAAGCCAAAGATCGATTTTGCAACAGTTGCGAGTTTTAGCGAATCTCCTTTACTTAGCGGCTATACAGATCAAACGCTAGTTAATCGTCTTGCTCATAATGCGTCGATTGTGGCGCACAATGTCGGCCGCGGTCGCGTTATTGCAACGACAGAGAATCTAGTGTTCCGCGGTTACTGGCAAGGTACAGCTAAGGTAATGGCGAATGCCATATTTTTCGCTAAAGCATTCAGTACGCCAGTAAAGAACTGATAAATTCAGACAGCACGCTGCTAGCGTTCTTAAACTATGCTCACAGACTGCGATCAAAGACTAATAGTCAGCGCGTAAGCCGTTATTGTTTTTACTCCAGCCGCCTTCAGTAGGCGGCTGATTTCATTCAATGTGCTACCTGTCGTAATAACGTCATCAACCAACCAAATTGACTTTCCACGCAAATCTATATCGTTATTTAATTCAAAGTTATTCCTCAAATTTTTTCTTCGTTGCGCGCCAGACTGATTCACTTGAGCAACATTTTGTTTAACTCGGAAAATCACATCATTGTCGACGGGCATGTCAAAATAGCGAGCCAATTGCTGCGCAATTAAATAACTTTGATTGAAGCCTCGCCGTTGCCACTTTTTGATAAAAATTGGAACAGGGACTAAATAGTCTGGTGCAATCACTGATGAACTAGATACTTTTGCAAGTCGTTTTAAGTGCTCAGTAATGAGTGCACTTATGTGAGTAAGATAGGTAAGTGAGCCTGTATACTTAAGTTGTGTAAGCCAGAGATTTAGTGGATATTGATGAGGTGTTATCGCCAATAGTCTATCAAACTTCGCCTTAGGAAAGAGTTTGAAAATTTCCGGACGGTTAAGTAAGTCGCCTTCAATCTTATGATAATCAAATTGTGGAATGAGTGATAAGCAATGCTCACAAATTGCCGAATGACCGCTATGGCTTTGATGGCAGTAAACACAATGGCGAGTTACTTGAATATGTTGAAGTTTTTTGATGGCGTGTTCAAAGAACTGAGCCAATGTGCTATTTGAACGGCCGGTGAATCTACTTAGGATGTTCCCGCTCGATTCTCTTCTGCTTTGGCATCTCGTGCTTGGATTACCAATGGACTTTTGAGCCATAATTACCGGTTCAGGATCGGGCAAATTTGATTTTGATGTTTTCATTCAGCAATTCCTTTCGCTAAAATAATTTCCTTTTTCGGTAAATAAGCATGGCACAAAGTTTACATATTTCGAGTATTGGTGAAGGTATTCCAATCGTTTTGCTTCATGGTTGGGGACTTAATTCCGCAGTTTTTACGCCATTAGCAGACGTTCTCTCTAGTGACTATCAATTGCTATCGGTCGATTTGCCGGGCTATGGCTATAGCCGAAACAATGTTCCTTCACCTTATAACCTTGCTCAAATCGCTGACATAGTTGCCGAAGGCGTTGAACAGCATTCAGAGAAGCCAGCAATTTATCTTGGGTGGTCTATGGGCGGGCTCATTGCAACTCATATTGCATTGCATCACTCTCCTGAGAAAGTGCTTGGCTTAGTTACTGTTGCAAGCACGCCTTGTTTCGCTCAGCAAGAAAACTGGCCGGGCATTAAGCGCGTCCTTCTTGACGGCTTCCACCAGCAGATTGCCACAGACATTGAAAGAACACTCAACGGATTCTTGAAAATTCAAGCAATGGGGAGTCCACATATCAAGGAAGACATCAAAAACATCCAGCGCTTGGTGATGTCCGCGCCCCTTCCTGATAAAGAAGCACTGATCGGCGGTTTGGGGCTTCTAAACGATATTGATTTAAGGTTAGCACTATCTGATATTGCGTCTCCTTTTTTACGCGTCTATGGAAAGATGGATGGACTTGTACCTAAAGCGATTATTGAACGTGTAAATGAGCTTTCGCCCGAAAGTACAAGCATTGTTTTTGATAAAGCCTCGCACGCGCCTTTTATTTCAGATTTTGAAGGTTTTACTTCAGCATTGAAGTCATGGCTGAAAGGTAACTTCAACACCTAAACAATGTTTGCTACAGCCCTTGTTAATATTGACTTAATGTTGTTCTTGAACAATAATTAGGCAATGGTGTCTAATGAACTAGCACAAGTGATTCGAGAGTCAGAAGTTGGCAACCAAAGAGGAGTAGATGATGGAAATTCAATCAGCATTTAACGCCGGAGTTCAAGGGTTTAACAAAGCGACAGAGCTAGCTACTGAAACTGCTGGTAATATCGTCGATGCAACAGTAGTGGCTCCAGAAGCAACTTCTTCTGATAGCTCGAGTTTGAATTCAAGCCAAGATTTACCAAACCTTAATCAAGAGTTGGTTAATCTTAAAGTTGCAGAGTATCAAGCTAAAGCGTCGGCTGAGGTGATACAAACTGCAGATGAGACCTTAGGCAACTTACTCGACGTAACTGCTTAGAACCGTGCTTAGCTAGTAGTTTTTTGCTTGTAAAATGAGCGCAATTCTTAGGTAGTAATTAACACTTCAGTAGAAAGAAATACTAAGTTAGTAAAACTAGGTAGAAGTTATTAGATGAACATTAATCCGCAAGTTACTCAACCAACAATCGCGACGACGGTTAATCCGCCGACCGATAGCTTGCGTCGAGAAAATGTTCAGCGAGAGGTTATTAGCCAAACAACAGCATCAAGTTACTCTGCGGCTGAAAAGGGGGTTGCCACTGAGAAAGAGCGTGTTAGAACCCCCGCACAAAATGTCGAAGAAGGCATAGACTTCGCGGTTATCCAAGAGCAAGCAGAGTTAGAAAACTCCACCATTAGTGAGCGTCAACCAGGCCAGCAGCAGTCAGAACAGAACGCTTCTTCAAGCTCTCAGCAAATCGCCGATGAGAATGGCGAGGAAAATGAAGACGCTAGTGCCAACAATTACCAATCAAGTGAGCGTTCAACAAGTGAACGCCAACAATCAGCTAATCCCAACGAGTTAACACCGCAGGAGCAGCAGTTAGTTCAAGAATTGCGTGCACGAGATCTAGAAGTTAGAGCACACGAGCAAGCCCACGATACTGTAGGTGGTCGATATACAGGTGCTCCTCAACTTGAGTATGAAACAGGACCTGACGGCAAGCGATACGCTGTTGAAGGTGAGGTTTCTGTTGATTTGAGTCTTCCCGATAGCCCTGAAGAGACTGTCGCAAAAATGCGTAAGGTCTATCAAGCAGCCCTAGCACCCGCTAACCCATCGGCGCAAGATTTACGTGTGGCGAATAAAGCATCGCGGGCAATAGCTGATGCTCAAAGTGAAATCTCAAGAGCGCGCTTATCTGAAAGCGTAGAAGAAAACGATCTTTCCAAGCCATTGGGAGGAGGTGGTCCACAAATCACTTCGCTTGATGAACTTGAGTCACAAACCTCTAGTGAATTTGATGCGCAAATCGCTGCCACTATTGCTGCACAAGAACAGATTACTGCAGAGCCTTCTAGAGCTGACGAAATCAATCAACGTGCCGAACGAGTGGAAACCTTCTATCTGGCCATCAATCAAGCGTACGATCCACCAGCGAAGAATAACTTTGTAATTCAAGCTTAAATAGCGATTGAATTACACATTCAATTATCTCGACACTAATGACAACTCAACGGCTGATGCCGGTGGTGGCTGATAACGTCTCCATTATCAGTAAACGTGACTTGAAATAAATGATGAAACTCTTTTTCGTCAATAGTATTTGGTACTTTGGTTTTTCCTTGTGTCATCGTCGACCCTGCCAGCAAGGTTAAAAGTTCCAGAACCGTATTACTGTGTCCTACTACTAACGTATTTTTCTTTTCTTGCTTCAAAACCCTTACAAGCTGATTTTGACACCTAAGGCTATAGTGCTTCAGTGCAATCCCAGCTTTCTTTGCCGTCGGTTGTGCGGTTGATAAAGTGCGTCGATACGTGGTGCTATAGACCTGCGTGATATTGGCTGGCGTTAATAGTTTCGCTAACTGTTTTGCTCGCTCGTGACCACAAGGGGTAAGCTTCGGGTTATTTCCTTCGAGCTGTTTTTCTGCATGCCTAACAATATAGATAGAGTAACTATCAGCGAGTGTTTGAAAACAAACGCTTATAGCAATAGCAAAGATGAGTCCCTTCTTTTTGATACTCATTAGAATAGGCGGTTCAACCCATTAAGGGCTGCCACACGATAAGCTTCAGCCATAGTTGGGTAGTTAAATGTTGTATGAATGAAATACTCAATCGTATTCGCTTCACCTTTTTGTTGCATAATCGCCTGACCGATATGAACAATCTCCGCCGAACGCTCACCGAAACAATGGATACCTAAAATTTCTTTAGTGTCACAGTGGAAAAGGATTTTCAGACTGCCCACAGGGCTGGCACCAATCTGTGCACGGGCAAGGTGTTTAAATGAAGCTCGTCCTACTTCATAAGGAATTTTTGCTGCGGTGAGTTCTTGTTCTGTTTTACCTACCGACGACATTTCAGGAATCGTATAAATACCAGTCGGAATATCTTCAATCAACTGTCCTTCTTCTGCGTTCTTTAGGATATAGTCTGCAGCAATTCGTCCTTGGTCATAAGCCGCACTGGCTAAGCTTGGGTAACCGATCACGTCGCCAATGGCATAAATATTATCAACGTCTGTTTTGTAGCATTTGTCGACTGTAAGTGAACCCCTCGAGTTCGCCGTTAAACCAACATTTTCAATACCGAGAGCATCAGTATTACCAGTACGTCCGTTAGCGAAGAGAATGCAGTCGGCTTTCATTCGCTTACCTGATTGAAGCGTCAATACAACCCCATCATCTTTACCTTCGATAGCGTCGTACTCTTCGCCATGACGGATCACAATGCCACTATTCCAGAAATGGTAACTGAGGGAGTCTGTCATCTCGGCATCCATAAATGACAATAATCGGTCACGGGTGTTAATCAAATCGACTTTACAACCTAATCCTCTAAATATAGAAGCGTACTCACAGCCAATAACACCGGCACCATAGATAATGATCGATTTAGGCTCGTGTTTTAACGACAAAATCGTATCCGAGTCGTAAATACGTGAATGTGTAAAATCGACTTCTGGCGGTCGATAAGGTCTGGAGCCCGTTGCAATGACTATCGTCAGTGCTGAAATATGTTCACTCGTGCCGTCAGGATATTCGATGAGCAAAGTGTGCTTATCAACAAAGGTTGCCGTACCGTGATAAACCTCTACTTCATTTCTACTGTAAAAACCGCCGCGTAATCGCACCTGATCTCTAATAACTTTCGTCGTGTGCTGCAGAATGTTATCGAAAGTGAGAGTTGCAGCTTTCTCTGAACGGTTAAATAGCGGGTTATTGTTGTATTCAATTAAACGGCTAACAGAATGACGAAGTGCTTTTGAAGGAATGGTTCCCCAATGGGTACAACCACCGCCAACCTCTAAATGCTTTTCAACTACAGCGACTTTCTTACCTGCCTTTGTAAGATTCATTGCTGCACCTTCACCGCCAGGGCCTGTGCCTATAACGATGGCATCGAAGTCGAATGATTTTTTTGAAGTGGGAGCTGCTTTAGCCAAGTGTACCGTCCTCTATTTTTGCACTATCAAAAAATAGTAGCAGGAAATAGAGGTGAGGTAACTAGTAACAGTCTGTTTATCTTTAAATTTAGAACAAAACCAACTTAGTAAGTTTTAGTGAAACTTAGCTAAGTTGGCTGGTTTAAATAGACAGTAATGTGTTCTGGAAGTGATTGTTATAGTCGAAACTGTTAGACAAGATTAGCCGTTAACAATTGCCAGCTCTTGCGCTGAGTTGCCAAGTTCTCTTTTAGTTCCGCGAACTGTTTCATTAATTCAGAGTTCTCAACATCAGTCAAAATTTGCTCTTTTTTAGCCATTAATATTTGCTTTTTAACGGCATAAAATTCATTGAGTTTCACGACTAGCGCATCATATTCAGCTTGTAGTTTTTGCTTCATCTCTTCTGCTTGAGGGTGCGAAGTTAGGCGCTGTTGGCTGCGCTTCAATGACATAGCTAGCTTCGCCTTCTCTACTTTGTCTTCTGGACTAGTACGCAATTTAGATGTAAGACCAACATATTCACAACCTTTGATTAGCCATTTTGTTGGGTCAAACTGGTACCAACGAATACCGTTACGATAGTCGTTCTCAAAGATGTGGTGATAGTTATGATAGCCTTCGCCAAAAGTGAAGAACGCTAAAATACCATTGTCACGAGCGGTGTTTTTATCAGTGTAAGTCTGCTTACCCCAGATATGCGCTAATGAGTTGATAAAGAATGTAGTGTGATGGCTCATCACTAAACGGAAGAAACCAACTAGTAGTAAACTGCTAATGATATCGCCATTTAAAATACCGAATAACAACGGGATACCAAAGTTCATTAATACGCTAAGCAGCAGATAGTTCTTGTGTTGCCACATAACGATCTTGTCTTTTTGCAGATCACGCACATTATCATAATTAGTGTAACGACTTGCTTGATACTCGCGTAACATCCAACCGATATGCGAATACCAAAAACCACGTTTTGCTGAATACGGGTCAACATCATTATTATCAACATGTTTATGGTGAATTCGGTGATCAGAAGACCAATGTAAAATACTATTTTGCAGTGCAAAAGCTCCACCCAAAGCATATATCAAGCGCATGCTCCAGTGTGCTTGATAAGTTTTATGTGACCATAAACGGTGGTAACCTGCAGTGATGGACATACCACAAAAGATAAAGCAAACAATTGCCATGGTAATTTCAGCGCCATCAAATCCGTGTGTTATTGCGCGGTAAGGTACTGCGATAGCAGCAAAAAGAAATGTGATGGTAAAAACCGCTACATTCAGCCAGATAATAGGGGGTTTCTTCATTAGAATTCCAAACAGAGAATTTTGAGCGTACAACTGTTCACTATTTTAGTCAGCCAGCAGGGCTAGTCAAGCAAGTGATAGCTATTTCATTGAATTGTTTTGCGCTGACAATGACGCTTGAATTCAGTATTATTGCAAGTAATTAATAGAGTTAGAGGTGTTTCATGGCTGGTATTCGTGCCCAACAAAAAGAAAAGACGAGAAGGCAATTAATAGAAGCGGCGTTAGGTCAGCTTAGTGCCGATAGAAGTTTTTCCAGCCTCAGCTTAAGAGAAGTAGCGAAAGAAGCAGGCCTTGCACCAACATCCTTTTATCGTCATTTCTCAGATATGGACGAATTAGGTTTAACCTTGGTTGATGAAGCTGGCTTAACATTACGTCAGTTAATGCGTCAAGCGCGAGTGAGAATCGAAAAGGGTGGCTCTGTGATTAAAATATCAGTGCATACCTTTATGGAGTTTATTGAAAGCAACGAAAATATCTTCCGCTTGCTATTGCGAGAACGCTCAGGAATTGCACCAGAATTCCGTGCGGCCGTAAATCGAGAGATTCGTTATTTTACGATGGAGCTGTGCGACTACATTGAAAAAGCGAACAAGCTAGATCGAGATGTTGCCTATCTACAGGCTAATGCTGCGGTGACGATTGTGTTTAGTGCTGGCGCAGAGGCAATCGACTTAGATAAGAAAGAACGTGAGGAACTAGCGAATCGCATCATCGAACAGCTGCGAATAATTGCGAGAGGCGCACAAGATATGCAATCTAGGCGCCCCGCGGTAACTGCTGAATAGAAGAGTCTTTTATTTGCGCTTTAGAATCACGCCACACTCAACGTGGTGGGTGTACGGGAATTGATCGAAAAGCGCGAATTGTTCTATTGAGTGTGTAGTGGTTAACGACTGTAAGTTGGTTTTTAGCGTTTCAGGATTACAAGAAATATAAACAATCATGTCGAAACGTCGTGCTAACTCAACACTGTCAGGGTCAAGTCCAGCACGCGGCGGATCAACAAGTACTGTATCAAACTGGTAGCTTGTCAGATCGAACCCTTCTAAACGTCGAAATGTTCTTTCGCCATTCATGGCTTGAGTAAATTCCTCACTCGACATACGGACAATATCCACATTGTCGATATTGTTCATTTCAATATTCAACTGAGCTGAATTTACTGAGGTCTTAGAAATCTCGGTACCTAGTACACGCTCAAAATTATCGGCAAGCGCTAGGCTAAAGTTACCATTGCCACAATAAAGCTCAATCAGGTCTCCACCTCTACCTTGGGTAGCCGTCTTGGCCCAACTTAGCATATGTTGGTTGACGATACCGTTTGGCTGTGTGAAGCTATTCTCAATTTGTTGATAGCGATACTCTTTGCCTTGTACGGTAAGCGTTTCGGTAACAAAGTCTTTATCTAAAATAACTTTTTGCTTGCGAGCACGACCAATAATATCAGTTGGCGCGATGTGCTGTAGATGTTCTTTCAGCAACTTCGCTTGCGTTTGCCATTCATCATCAAGTTGCTTGTGGTAAAGCATACTGACGAGAAGTTCACCGCTTAACGTTGACAAAAAGTCTACTTGAAACAGCTTTTGTCTCAGTACAGTGTTGCTCTTAATAAATGTAGTGATTGCAGGCATTGCTTGATTGATAATCTCGCTTGCTGCTGGAAATTGAGTAACAGTGAACTTTTCCTTAGTTTCACTATTAAACATTATATAGTTAAGGTCATCACCTTCATGCCAGACTCTAAACTCAGCGCGTAATCGATAATTCAAAGGATTTGATTCAAATACTTCTGTTGTTGGTAAAGAAAACTCTTCAAATAACGCTCTTATTTGCTCTTCTTTATCTACGAGCTGTTTTTGGTAGTTATCTGGATGAATATGACTAAACATAATTTTGCCTCAATTTCAGGGAGCGCAGATTTTAACCGTAACTGCGCATATGTCTAGTATATATCTCTATATAAGGCGGGTTTAATCTTTTCGTGATGCTAACTTTGCAAGCTCTTCTTTATTTACACCACTTTCAAGGGCAGCTTTGATTACTATTTCCTTATCGGCGCCATTATCAATCGCAAAATTAACGATTTCTTGATGTTTATCTGAGGAATGAGTAATAATCGTTGTCGATATTACTTGTTCAGTTTCATCCGGAAATAAATCTAAGGCTGACTTCATGAAAGTTAAGACACTATCTGGTACCGCGTTAATGGCAGCAGATAATATTTCTTTGAGCTTTTCTGGATAACTTTCTAAAGTGGTATCTACAACAGATTGTTGATCGATAGCACCACTATTTATTGTTACTCTCACGATGCTACTAATTTCAGCAATGTCATTCTCAGTAGCTGTTTCTAGTATCTCGTTAGCAAATGCAGGGTCTGCTTCTATAGCAATAGCCACAATTTCGCTTGTGTCCGCAACATTACTATCGATTGCAGCTTTAACGACATCACAAACTAACGCTGGTTCTGCTTTTAATAATCCCTTTATTACCTCTTCATATTGGTCAGGATATAAGGTGAGTGCCGCTTTGGTAATTACGTCAGCCTTTTCAGGGTAGCGGGTGGTCATTGAGCTTAAACCTCTACCAATATGATGACCATCTTTAGTTTGTTGCTTAACAAAGTTAATCACATGATCGCTAGGTTGATGTGAGCTAATAGCTTGAGCCGAGCCTGTTAACATAAAGTAAGAACATGCAACGCCAAAATATAGCATTGGAAGTGAAGGGAGTTTTAATCGTTGGGTTTCTGTAAAGATATACTTCATATATTACCTTCCAGTAAATCTAGTTTCGGCACATTCATTATTATTAGTGTTTTTCTAGAATATCTGTACAACATCTAAGCATATTGAAAACGTTTTGGCTAGTTAGTTCATTAAGTAAGCAAACAAACAGGGCAAGATCATACTTTGACTTGCGTAACTAGTAGAATTTGTGATCAAATCTAGCTTTTTAGGCTAGCTCATGTCATTTATCACCCACTTCAATAGTCTCAAAGATACTCGCTCTCACATCAATAAAAAGCATGACC
>JAKVCY010000114.1 GCA_022448425.1 Thalassotalea sp.
GCCTTGTTCAGTAACTAACTTAACGGCCTCTTCTCTAAACTCGTCGGTATACTTTCTTGGTTTTCTTCTTTGGGTCATTTTCACACCTTTGTTATTGGATTAATTATCCTTCACAAAAGTGTGCGGTTCCATTTAATCAGACCAGTTTCGGCAAACAGTACTTCATGCACGTGTTCCCAAGTCTCACAAATAATTACATTCACGTTGAAAGAGTATCTTCGAGGTAAGTCATTAGATTATCAACACAATGACATTACATAATTTTTACATTCAAAGGTTAAATAGTCAGATTACTTAGGTTAGAATATCAACGAATCAAAATATTGATTGATCCTTTAATAAGTGTCAGCAATTTATACACATGCGTGTTTAGATAATCTCGATAAAATCCAAGCACATGATAAGTAGAGAGTTTTCTTGGTGGCACGGTGTTTGCTAAGCCATAAAAATTAGGAAGTACAAGATACAATTTTTCGGAGTTATTGATGTTTAACGTTACCAAGAATTTGACGCTTGCTGCTTTATTGCTTTGCTCTTCTCAAGCAATGGCCAGTATCACTTCATTTGGAACTATCACTGTTGGAAATGATACCTACGACAGAAATGGAAGCCCGAATGAACCTACAACTAACTTTAATCAATTCACTGTTAGCGGCGCAAACGGACTCACTATTAATGTTTCAGGTTGGTCAGATACCCTCAATGCAAACAATGCAGATGACCTAATCGAAAGAGTTACCGATTTCGATCGTAATGGAAATGGTTGGTCAATTGAGAATAGAGACGAGAATCCTAGTGAATACTGTGGATATCACCACTCAGCAGATAACATGAATTGTTTTAACCAAGCTTACACTGATTACGACTTTTTCTTGTTAGACTTTGGCAGCACAGAGGTTCACCTCACAGAAGTGTACTCAAGTTGGTTAGCTGGGAGCACTAATATTAACAGTCAAGATTCACAGCAAGTTTCTATTGCGGCACTGAATTCCAACCACAGCACAGACTTAACTAATAGTACGTTTGCTAGCTTACTTGGCAGTGCTCAAGGCTCGGCTAGCTACTCGTTCGGCAGCTCTGCTGGGCAAGCAGGTAGCAATATTGCAGGTTACTACGCAGATGTAGCAGGCATTAATAATGGCCAAGACGAGACAGCATTCTCTAGTAAATGGATAGTGAGTGCATACAATGAACTGTTTGGTGCTGCTTCGCATGGTACAGCAAACAACGATGGGTTTAAGCTAGCGGCTATAAACTTCACAACAGCGCCACAAAAACCACCAACAGGTGAAATTCCTGAACCATCTACTTTCGCGCTAATGGCACTCGCATTAATCGGTTTGTCTAGGCAACGTTCACTGAAAAAGTAATGGCACGATTTATTTAAAAAGATGGCTTTTGCCATCTTTTTTTGTTTATACCCTGTTATTATTGTTCTAGTTAAAATTTATTAGTTTTACGCAAGGTTTACTATATGTACAAAGTTCCTTTACTTCTATTATTGCTCGTAACTAACTATACTTTCTCTTCTGAATACCTCGAAAAAGCCCTAACTGCTTATCAAAAGCAAAATATCGAAGCTGCATATATTCATCTAAAAAATGCCTTGCAGGAGAATGATGAAAACCTACCAGCCAAAGTGCTTATGGGGCGAGTACTTCTTGATAAAGGTTTGTTTATAGATGGCATTCAAGAGTTTAACGACGCACTAGCTTTAGGTGCAGATCCAAACCAGTTCATTTTTGAGCAAGTAAGAGCGATGCTTTTAGTTGGACGATATCAATCAATCATAGATTTACTAGAAAACCTTAAGCTGCAAAGAGATGTAGAAGTTAAAACCCTATTAATTAAAAGCAACGCATATATAGCTTTAGAAAAGGAAAGTGAAGCCCTACAGCCGCTTTTACGTGCGCAATCTATGGCGCCAAATGATATCAGCGTGCTTAGTTCATTAGTAAATTACCATATAAATCAAAGACAGCTTTCTCGTGCAAACGAGGGTTTAAACCAACTACGCAAATTAGCCCCTGAGAATAGCAAGATTTGGAATTTGATAGCTGAGTACTACAGCTCTCAGGGCGAACATGTGAAATCACTGGAGGCACTACAAAAAGCGCATACTCTCGATAGTGAAGACCCAGTTATAATGAGAGCTTTAGCGCATAAATTTACCGATTTGCGCATGCATGCAGAGGCTTTGTCGCTAGTAAATACTATTATCGAAAAAACTCCAAATGACCCCTATGCGCGGCTACTCAAAAGCCAATTGCTAACACAGAGCAATCAATTAGATGAAGCGCAACAGATTTTACAAGACATCAGTAGTAAGTTGTCATTACTTAGTGATGCACAGAAAAATAGCAACTCTTCTTTAGCTTATGTGTCTGGTACTGCTGCGTTTATGCAAGGTAACCTAGAAAAAGCCCAAAAAGAACTTACGTTTTACGTTAACGATAGGCCTGACGACCTAGCAGGTCTAAATATGCTGAGCACTATATTTACCCAACAAGGTAAGCTTAACAGAGTAGAGGAGCTTCTTGAACGCAATGAGAAAATAGTACTTCGAGACCTAAACCTATCGCTTAAGTTATTTAGAGTTTATTTAGCGAGTAACAAAGTCTTCAAAGCAAAAAATATACTGGAAGAGCTGGCAGATACCTACCCAAACAATCTACAGATCATCATCGCAAGATCTGACTACTTAGCAAAGAGTAAAAGGTTTGAGGGAGCTATTGAACTTTTAAACAGCTATAAACCAGAGAAGGTAACTGCCAGCTATGTTCTCGCCAAAGGCCTTATTTATATGGAAATGGGTGAGCTAGAAAATGCAAGTAAGATAGCAGATAGGTTACTTGAGCTTGGGCCTGACAATAATAGCTTTAAGAATTTTAAAGGTGTAATAGCCCTTCGCCAGAAGCAATTGCAAAAAGCGACATCTATATTCGAAGACATTTTATCAACTTCACCAAATAGCTATACAAGTGCTTTTAACTTGGCCAACGCTCTGGCACAGCAGAACAAGCGCAATGAAGCTCTAGAGATAGTGAATAAGTTAGTAAGCCAAAACCATACACAAGGCGAGCTGTTGCTTTTAAAGTCCAAACTAGAGAGAGATACTAATGATAAAGAGAGTGCGATTAAAACGATAGAGTTATTATTGAAAGACGATGGCTATAATGTTGCAGCGCTAGAACTTTTGATGGACCTTCAATACCAATCTGGAGACTACGACGCTTCACTTGCGACAATTGATAAACTAAATGATATCGTTTTTTTAGAGCCTAAACACCTTGTCTATCAGGCTAACATTTATATTAGGCAAGGAAAGTTAGAACAAACAGAAAGACCTCTCGGCATTTTACTTGGATTGGCTGAACAACCTAGCCATTTTTATGAAGTAAGCCGCCTTTATGCCGACGCAAATGATAAGACAAGCGCTTATAACACTATCGAGAAAGCACTTTTGTTGGAACCCAGAAATCAACTCTATTTACTTACTCAAGCAAAACTCGCCATTGACATCCATAGCTCTACCACAACTAAATCATTAATAGACAAGTTGGATGCAATGTTTCCAAATGACCCCAACGTCGCTCTCTTAAAAGGTGACTACTGGTTAAAACAGTCTGAATTCAAGCAGGCGATGAATTTCTATAACATTGCGCTAAGCCTTGATAGCCGATTTGAGCAAGCTATCGCTAAACTGTACTTTCTGGCCAACCAAGGTGTGGGTGGGGAATCTTTTGAACAAAACTTAGAGAAGTTGCTCGCAAAAAATCAAACGTCGCCGCTTGCTAGAAACTTTCTAGCAGATTTTTATTTAAATAGTGGTCAACTAGACAAAGCCAAACCTCACTACGAGGAATTGTTGAGTTTAGAGACTGCAAATCACATTAATATATTGAATAACTTAGCAAACATTTACCTAACGAGTGATCTCGAAAAAGCCAAAGAACTAATCGAGCAAGCCATCTCAATTGCTCCTATTTCGCCAGAATACATTGATACGTTAGGTTGGATATTGTCGAAACAAGGTGACTACAAACAGGCGCTAGAAAAGCTAAGAAATGCTTACGCCTTAAATTCTAATAACCCAAGTATTCTTTACCATTTAGCCTATACACTCCACAAACTTGGCCGAAATGAAGAAGCAGTTGCTGAACTAGACAAAGCACTATCGATAAGTGGAAATTTTATTGAAAGGCAAGAGGCCGAAAGCCTAAGAGACATTATATCTAACACCTAAAAAAGGGGCTTTCGCCCCTTTTTTTAATATCACTAAACCGTATTAATACTATTTCAGACTAATCGTTGTGTGTACTTCGGAACCAGCTTGATGATCTGGTTCAAACCATCTGGCGGTTACAGACTTAGTTTGTGTCCAAAAACTGATAACTTGTTTACCGTTTGGTCCTAAATCACCTAACTTTGACGCTCTCGAGCCGGTAAAGCTGAAATAAGCCACAGGAACAGGAATTGGCACGTTAATACCAATTTGACCAACATCAATATCGTTTTCAAATTTTCTAGCGTTGTAACCACTCGACGTAAATATTGACGTGCCATTGCCATTGGGGTTTGCATTAATAATTTCGATGGCTTCATCTAAAGTTTCTGCCTCAAGTACACAAAGCACTGGACCGAAAATCTCTTGAGTATAGATATCCATGTCAGCATTTACACCACTAAACATAGTAGGGCCAACAAAGTTGCCTTGTTCATAGCCAACAACGACACAGTTTCTGCCGTCAACAAGCAAGTTAGCACCTTGCGCTACGCCTGTGTCAATTAAGCCTTCAATACGAGCTTTCGCTTGTGGAGATACAACCGGCCCTAAGTCAGCATCTCGCTGGCTACCAGGACCCACTTTCATTAATTTTGCGCGCTCTGCAATTTCAGGCAGCCAGCTGCGTGCCTCACCAACTAAGACAGTGACAGGGTTTGCCATACAGCGCTGCCCCGCTGCGCCAAACGCTGAACCTAGTAAGTCGTTAATAGCACGATCTTTATTGGCATCAGGCATGATGACCATATGGTTTTTGGCGCCCATCATAGCTTGCGCGCGCTTGCCGTACTTACTCGCATGGTTGTATACATGAGTACCTACATGCGTTGAACCGATAAAAGATACTGCTTTTACGTCAGGGTGCTCACACAATGCATTAACAGCATCAGCACCGCCATGCACTACATTTAACACGCCAGCTGGAACACCTGCCTCTAGAGCAAGCTCAACAAAGCGAATCGTTGATGACGGATCTTGCTCTGATGGCTTAAGGACAAATGTATTACCGCAAGCGATTGCAGGCGGGAACATGAATGCAGGTAACATCACTGGGAAGTTAAATGCGGTAATACCAACACCAACGCCAAGTGGCTTATTCAGAGTATATACATCTACGCCTGTTGCCGCGTTATTTGCCATTTCACCAAGCTGAAGGCGCGTTATCGAACAAGCGTTCTCTACAGCCTCTAATGCACGACCTACTTCACCTTCTGCATCTGGCAATGTTTTGCCGTGCTCAAGCGTAATTAGCTCAGCAATCTCAGCGGTATGCTGACGCACTAGCTCTTGGAATTTAAGCATTATACGCATACGCTGAGTTAGTGATACTTTAGACCACGATTTAAACGCTGCCTGCGCCGATGCAACTGCAGCCTCTACTTCTTCAGGCGTCGCCAAAGGCACTTGAGCAACGACTTCTTGCGTTGCAGGGTTTAATACATCTAGCCATTCGGTAGTTGTTGATTGAACCTGTTTTCCGTCAATAATTAGGGGGATTTTTTTAATGCTCATAACGAACTAAGCTCTCTGATTTGCATATTCTTGCAGCTAACTTAGAACCCAACACCATCAATAACAACCCACATAAATGCAAAGTAGCTTGTATATTTGCAACGAAATAAAGCAAGCGTATAATTACAGGAATGAATTGGAATGATATTAGAATCTTTTTGGAAGTTGCGAGAACCGAAACCTTAACCGTTGCGGCAAAGCGATTAACCATGGATCCTTCCACCGTGTCTCGTAGGCTTCACCACCTTGAAGAAAGTCTTTCTGCGCAATTATTTGAACGTTCTGCCAATGGTCATACACTTACCCAAGATGGTGAAAGGCTGCTAATTTCAGCTCGGAGAATGGAACAAGACGCTAAAACTGCTTATGAGCAAATAGCACATCACAATTTGGGGAGCAGTGGAAAAGTACGGATAGGTGTAACGGAAGCGTTTGGCAACTTCTTTATCGCTCCTCATTTAAATGAGCTTAAACACGCATATCCAGACATTACGATTGACCTGTTGCCTTTTGCTCGTGACGTAAAAATAAGTAGGAACGAAGCAGACATCGCGATTGCCATTGAAAGACCTAAAAGCACATCAATGATTGTGACTAAACTTACGGATTATAAGCTTCAACTTTATGTGTCGAAATCTCTTTTACCCCGATTAACGCTAGAGAGCATAGATGATTTACCCAATCAACCTTGGGTAACCTATGTAGAAGATCTTATCTTTTCAGAGCAGCTGAGCTATTTAAATGAAATATCAAAAGACATCGAGCCGCAGTTTCGTAGCACCAGTGTAGTCGGACAATACACAGCAATTAAATCGGGATTAGGCTTAGGCATACTTCCTTGCTTCATGGGGGAAAATGACGAGAATTTAGTTAAGCTCTTTCCTGAAGAGATAAGTATTCAACGAAGTTTCTGGCTGATTACACACCCAGAGTTGAAGCGATTAAAGCGGGTTGCTAATGTGTGGGAGTATTTAAAATCGCTAGTAAAAAAACACCAGGCCCTTTTGATGCCGGAAGGCTGAGATTTAAGTAGCGATAATCGTTATGATTATCGCGTAAGTTCAAAAGCAGTAATCAACTCTTCTTCTGGCCCTTTCACTGGTTCGATAGACTTAAACCCCAGCTTAAGCAATAGATTTTGTGACCCCGTGTTGGCCTCGTTGGTAATGCCCATGATGTTCTTAAAACTATTGTAATGGGACAACACACCCTGTGCAGCTTCAAATGTATAACCTTTACGATAGTGTTCAGGCAGTAAGGCATAGCCCAAATCTGGATATGGAAGAAATTCTCGTTTTAATAGCCCGCACACACCTACTTTCTGACCAGCCTTTTCCTCTAAATGACCTTCAGGTTTTAGCGTTATCAGCAGCATACTGAAGCCTAGCTCTTGGTGAGTTTTCATCAATTGCTCAACATGCGCTCGTGCTTGTTCTTCAGTTTTTACATTTTTATCGCCAATATTTTCAATGAAATCTGGCTGGTTTAATAAATTAAGCATAAAAGGCCAATCTTCTATCGTTAGAGGCCTCAGTATTAGTCGTTCCGTTTTAATCATCATTTATATTCCTTTTGGCAAAATAGTCTATACTCCGCGAGCGCATCATCCCTACCCCGGTTAAGCTGACAAACGCTTTTTTGATATTGGTAGTTAAACACGTCAAACCATAAAGCTAAATGCTCTGCACTTGCGTGGTCACCTTTTACAGCCAAGGCCTTTGCCGCAACCTGAGCTGTTGCAAATTGGTTCTCTATTTGTGCTTCTCGAATGTAGTGGGTTTTACTTTCTTCGTTGAAACTTAACATGGGCAGTTCAGCTAAATAAGGGCTTTTTCGAAACATTTTCTTGGCTTCTCGCCAACTGCCATCAAGTAGGATAAATAGCGGAATTTTGTTTGATAAATGCGTCTCTGGTAACACCTCTTCATAAACAACTTGCCTCGGACCAGCATACTGGCTTGGAAACACAACCATAGGCATATAGTTAGCGTCATTAATCAAGGCTAACATATTCTCATCCGGCTCCGTTCGCGACCAAATGAATGCATGTGTATCAGACACTACATCAGCAATAAGCCTTGCGGTGTTACTAGGCTTCAATACCTCAGCATCATGCATAATAATCAAGAATGCTGCAGTCGATTTGCTCATATGGCGGAGCTGACAGATACAATTTTTCACTGCCATTTGACAGTATTCACATCGAACGACTTGTTTTCCACGCGCGTTAAACGGTTTGGTACTTTGCTGCTTTCTAGACTTGTACAACGCCTGGATACTGTGAAAGTTGACTTTTTGTCCTGTCATTAAAGATTTTGTGCTCGTGTTTAAATATGGTAAAACGTAATCCTTAGCCCGAGACATGGCGAAACCGTTCGGTATAGCGTTAGTTTTTGAAGAAATGAATTAGCTATGAAGTTTACGCATTACAACCTTGGATTTCTAGATAAAGATCAGATAGTAGAAATTGGTTTAAAAGGCAATGCTACCAATGTTTTTTTGATGCAGTCGACTCAATTCGCTCATTACAAAAAAACAGGGGAAAGGCATGGTGTTGGTGGGTTGTTTCGACATACGCCAGTAAGGCTAAAAGTGCCCCATTCGGGCTACTGGCTTTTGACATTAGACTTTGGCGGTTTCGCTGGCAAGGTCGACAGCCATGTCGAGGTATACCCTGCCAACTATTTCAATCATATAGCGACTAAATGAATCCTTTAACTAGTCATTTTGCACACCGTAATTAAGCTTTATCGTGATTGCTTAATTTAACATTTAGTACGTCAATGTCTGACAGCGCATCAACTTCATCTTGCAACGCCTTCTCTAAAGCGTCGATTTCCATCATCGCACTGCAAAGTTCATCTGCACTATCTTCAATTGCACGTGCACGAGTTTCCATTTGATACTCAATTTGTTCACCAAACGTTTCCATACGGGCTTCAAAAGCTTCCATGTCACCGCCTGACATCAATAACTGCTGACCTACAGCAATAAGCAAACTTCCCATTGAATTTTCAACAGCACGTTCAATTGAATCCTCAAAACGCTGCTCAAAGTCTTCACCGAGTAAATCCTCGCCTGTCATGCCATTTTCAGAGAACTCGATGCCATTTTCGACAGAAAGCTTCATATCGATAGCTTCACCGATGTTGGCTATTTCGTTGCTAAGCTCAGCACCAATGTCATTACCCTCTCCTAGCAATTCGTTGAACGCTAAGGTTACACCATCATTAGCAAGCTCTAGTGCATCTAATGCGATAGTTTTAACTTGAGGAACAACATCACGAATACTACTGGCATACTCTTCAACCAACTGTTCTTGGCGACTATTTAAGCTGATGGTTTCGCCATCTACGATTAACGTGTCACGGCCAACAATTTGATATAAGTCTTGTCCTTTATGAGTAAAGCTAATTTCTGCAGCGTTGATTTTCACGCCAGCATCCAAGTCAACATCACAAGCATCAGTATTGATATCGTGAGCTAACAAAGGTGTGCTTGCGAACATTAGAGAAGCTAGTAGTAACTTTTTCATTATTAATTCCTTATCAGTATTGAACACTTTAGCTATTACAAATTAGATACCAACTGTTTTTTCTTATATTTATCAGCAACTTATAAAAAACACAAGGTATACCAAAACCTCATATGACTATTTGTTAGCGAAAAATGCTACTTATTAGCATATTTCTACACAAATAATTAATGAAATGATGTTCAAATACTCAGCAAGTGGTGTTGCAGTATTCTGAAACATGCTAGGGTTTAGCTTTTTGCTGGCTCAACTGTATTTGTCGGTACGCAATTCAGTGAATTCGTACCGAGAGCAACAGATAACTAATAGATAGCTAATAAGCAACTAAAGAGACATTGTTTGCGTTATGACATCACAAATGGACTATTCAGAAAAACCGAATGGCAAAGGGCTTAAGCGAATTATCAAAGCGGCCTACTGCTCATACAAAGGCTTCAAAGCCGCTTATCAGCATGAGGCTGCTTTCAGGCAAGAGTTACTGATGTGTGCAATACTGACGCCAATCTCGTTCTTTCTCGCCAACTCTATCACCCAATTAATGGTGCTACTGATGACATTAGCATTTGTATTGTTCGCCGAGATCATTAATTCAGCAATAGAAGCGCTTGCAGATAAAATTACACTTGAACATGACGAGCTGATCGGCCGTGCCAAAGATTTGGGTTCAGCAGGTGTATTCATCGCCTTTTGTTTGATGGTGTTCTGCTGGGGCTACGCCATCTTTGAACGTTTCTTTACTAGTTAATAGCAATAAGTAACGGATGTCGAAATGCTAAGTAAGATTACGCTGCCACTTCTTACTTAGTACCCTACCGCCGAAGAAAAATAGCTTCGCAATCTCTTCTGCATAAGCAGCAAATGCAACCCAAATAAGTGGTAATTGCCAAATTACTGCAGCTGCGTAGGTCAATGGAATCGAGATGACCCACATTCCAGTTATGTCTGAAACCATACAATACCGGTTATCTCCACCAGCTCGCAGTACTCCCAGAGCCATTGTCATATTGCAAACCTTAATCCATGAACCAAGCGCAATCAGCAAGAACACCTGATTTGACAGCATCAAGGTTTGCTCTGGCATATTGTCATAAGGGCTTAAAATAAACGGTTTAAGAAGCAGACTAAAGCCACCTAGCGCTAACGCTACAAATGGGCAGATAAGAATAAAGTTTTTAGCGACTCGCCAAGCTTGGTCGAAGTTTCCAGCGCCTAACTGTCGACCGACCACTATCGAACATGCAGAGCTCAATCCAAAGAACAATGAGATGAAAATTCCTTCAATTGGCGCTAACAGACTCATTACCGCAAGTGCATCAGTGCCAAGCTGGCCATAGATGATTTGATACACAAGCGTACCGAAAGACCAGATACCGAAACTAATCATCATCGGCCATATCAAATTAAATAACTTCCACCATGCTCTGCCATCTTTAAGTGCCAGATAATCGTCACGCCTCGGTGCCAACATATGTTTGCTATGCACAAGAAAAGCAATCAATAACACTAAGTGGATAAGTCGAGAAATTAAAGTAGCCCAAGCAGCCCCTTCAACACCCAATGCAGGAATGCCTAGCCCGCCATTAATAAGCCAATAGTTCAATAAAATATTAATAACGATAGCAATTACACTAAAGACCATAGGTAGCTTAGCCTGGCCTATACTGCGCAAAGCATTTTCAATACTTAGAATGATGCCGACAAAAACCAAGCTTGGCATAGTGATACGTAAGTACGCCTCACCTAACGTTATGACTTCTTGGTCATTTGACGCCCACGAAACTATAGTTTCAGCGATAAAATAATTCCCAATCGCAATAGGGGTAAACGCAGCAACGGCAAAAACAGTGGCCATTAATGTAGTATGACGTATTTTTTGACTGTTACCCGCACCGAAGTACTGTGCGCTTAATACGCCAACTCCCCATGACAAGCCCGTTGCGATAACCAAAACAACAAACTGAACACGATTTCCTAAACCGACAGATGCAACAGCAGCATCACCAAGATGCCCCACCATAACAACATCAATCATGCTCAGTAGCGTCACTAAAATCTGCTGAAGCGATATTGGCCAAGCAAGTTTAAGTGACTGAGATAAGGAGTGCGACAGAGGTGAAGTATTCGTGGCTGACATTGGGTGTTTTAGAGTCCTTTAGTGCCCAGCTACTAAAATATTGGTGGTGTAGGCGTTTAATCAGAAAGGGAAATTTTAGTCTGTCATATTATATGACTTAATCTGCAGAAACGGATAGTGAATACGTATTTAGTGCCAAATAAAACATGTTCAATTGTTGTGATTAGAAAAAAGTACAAATGAACATTTGTGAAAAGCCCGTCATCTTTTTATAGTGTCCGCCAAAGGAGCACCTATGAAACTAAAGAAAATCAAAAATATACTTGTGCTGAGCGCTTGCTTGGCAACAGTGCCACTTACAGCTGTTGCATCAAAGACAAACAGTGTTCATCAACCAGCCCCACTGGTATCTATTGCCACGCATGATGCGTTTTTTAATGCGATAAAACAGCATTGTGGGAAAGCTTTTGCTGGCAAAATTGCTGTCGATAATGCCCCTAGCGCAGCATTCAAAGACAAAGCGCTCATTATGCACGTAAGAAAATGTAGTGAGAGCGAGCTACAAGTACCTTTTCATATTGGCGATAACGCATCTAGAACTTGGATTATTACCAAAACAGGCTCAGGTTTATCACTAAAACACGATCATCGTCACCACGATGGAAGTCACGATGCACAGACAATGTATGGTGGGCATACGGTCGATGCAGGCTGGGACACCGTTCAGTCTTTCCCGGCAGATCAATACTCAAAAGAGCTTTTTGTGAGCCAAGGTATCCCTCAATCTGTCGGTAACACTTGGCAAATGTTCATTTATTCAGAAAAATTTAGCTATCGCTTAGTTAGGCAAGGTAGAGAGTTCCGTGTCGATTTCGATCTTACCAAAGCTATCACGCCCCCAAAAGCACCTTGGGGTTACGAAAACGACTAAAGAACCAATCCCTAACCGATAATCGTAGCGCCAAAAATAAGCTTTAAACTGTCTTGGATTTTGGCGCTCTTAGAAACCCACTTTCTTATAAACTTGCGCCTAAGCTGCCAAGTAAGGCTGTTCTCTCTCAACAACTCTTGCCACCAAACCCAATTTACGCTCAAGTTTTAAACGTAATGTTCGATATATAAACAAGGTACATTTTTAATACAGAGTTCACATTGCAGTAATGGAAGTATTTTCACTAAAGCCATCAGGCACGAAAGTCACAAGCTCTTCGACGACAGAGGGTGATCGCAGCCCCCTTCATATCCTTTATCGAAGCAAGCACAAAGATAAAGGTGAAGAGGCCTCTGGTAAACTGCCATCTGGCTGGGATGGGCAAGAAAGGCGCAGCGGAGAAGACCGCCGACGTAAAAACATGCTAACACTTGCTCGCCTTGATGGGAGAAATAAAACCGATCGTCGCGCTTCTAGGCTGTCTATTCAAATCTAACCTTTAATTCTTCGATTGAAACAACTTTATACAGAGACTTTCGCGGAGTGACTTGAATTGACTTGAGTTGAATTACATAGTCATGATTTGATGTTTCGATTACCAAAATTTAATTTTCCAGTAGTCATTAAATCGTCACAAACTTTCTATAGAACTATAGTTTTTTGCATTACAAACAAAATCATGAAAGCTAACTCATTCATTTTAAAGTTAATTTTATCGCTATCAGCACTAACATACGCCATATTATCGCCAACCGCAGCCGTAGCTACGAGTTCCAATAAACCAAATATAAATGAGTCTACAACCCCATCTAACGATGGTAAGTTCACTGTTATTGCGCATAGGGGAGCCAGTGGCCACTTACCCGAACATACTATTCCGGCGAAAGCGTTAGCCTACGGACTAGGCGCTCATTATCTTGAACAAGACTTGGTTATGACAAAAGATAATCAGCTAATTGTTCATCATGACCTAACACTTGATGCTACTACCAATGTTGCCGCGATTTTTCCAACTAAGGCGCGAGCAGACGGACATTTCTACGTAATCGATTTCACACTAGACGAGTTACGACAACTATCAGTACACGAGCGTAAGAAAGATACGGGAGAAATGAAGTACCCAGCAAGATTCAATAATTCGGTTACGCCATTTCACTTACATACGTTTGAAGAAGAGTTAGCTTTAATCAAGTCACTAAATAAAACTACCTGCCGCAACGTCGGTATCTACCCAGAAATAAAATCTCCCTGGTTTCACCATCAACACGACAAGGACATTTCACTTGCAGTGCTCAAGGCATTGAAGACGTCAGGTTATTTGAATAAGGAAGACAACGTTTATGTGCAAAGCTTCGATCCCAATGAATTACAGCGTATCAAACAGACACTTTTACCTTCACTTGGCATGAACATCAAATTAGTGCAATTAATCGCCTACAACGATTGGCATGAGACGAAAGAAAAAGTAAACGAGCAGTGGCATAACTATGATTACAATTGGATGTTTGAAGTCGGCGGTGCCAGCAAAATATCCAGTTATGCAGATGGCATAGGCCCGTGGTTTCCAATGTTAATTGATGATAAGTTATCGCCCTCCACACTGCTAAGTAACGCCAAGAAAGCAGGTTTAACAATTCACCCTTACACCTTTAGGTTAGAAGACACCCCTCAACAATTTGAGAGTTTTGAACAGTGGCTTCATTACTATACTGGCACGTTGGGTATTGACGGTATTTTTACCGACCAACCTGATCGAGCGCTGGCACTTGCCAACGAATAAACGCCTCCACTTATAACAGCGACTAGAACAACTTGATTTAGAACCTTTTCAGCTGTTTTTAAAGAGTTGAATAGATTCAATAATTTAATATGCTTTGTTATATTAATAGCTTAGTTTATTACCATATAAACTAAGCTATATCATTTTAACACTTTCAACAGACCGACCGGTCGGTTAAAATGTATTCCAACGTAACAATAGTATCGACAAATGAGAGACGCAGAACAGACAAGACAATTGATATTATCGGTAGCAAGCGAGGAAATTCGTAAAAGCGGTTTCGTTGCAACAAGCTTATCGACAATATTAAGTCAGTGTAATATTTCAAAAGGTGCGCTATATCACCACTTCGCGAACAAGCTGGAGTTGGGTTATGCAGTATTTGAAGAAATGTTCACACCAATGTTTTTGTCTATGTGGGAACCCGCTGTTACCCAAGATGATCCTATAGAGGGGTTAATTGCGTTATTTAGTTCATTCGCCGATGACGTGAGTTGTGAAGATATTATTTGTGGTTGTCCTCTTAACAACCTTTGCCAAGAGATGGCAAATGTTGATGAAGGATTCAGATTGAGAATTCTTGCGATGCAACAAAAGGTAAATACGCTTATAGCAGAGAACCTTAGGCGCGTAAGTGATCAATTGCGAAATGATATAGACTTTTCTCAGGTCTCATACTTTATTGTTTCGGTATTCCACGGTTCAAGTAATTTGAGTAAGAGTACGCAGAACAAAGCACTCTTTGAAACCGTGATGGCAGAGCTTTGTCGCTATATAAATAGTTTAAAGCGATAAACCTAGCTCTAATTCAATCCGTAATCAGTTTTAATTTAACGTATTAATCAAGCGTTAATTGGCATCCACCTTCGAGGAAGCAGTTAAGGACATAATTAATACGGTTAGCGCACACTAGCAAACATACCGGACGGTCGGTTTGCATTTAAAGAAACAAGTGAGAAAAGAACATGTTTAAGTTTATCGCCATTGCCTTTAGCCTTGTACTTTCCAGTATGAGCTTTGCTGTCACAGCAGAAAATCAGCCTAATCCGTACGAAGTTATCGAGCAAACTGGCCAAGGACTGTTCACTCGCATTGCTGGTAGCCAGAAAGAGTTACAAAAATTTCCTGATCTTATGCGTACGATTGTTGATGAAGAGTTAATGCCACATGTCGACTATAAATACGCTTCGTTCAAAATTCTTGGTAAACACCTAAAGAAAACGACAGCTGAAGAGCGCCAGAACTTTGTTAGCTCTATGCGCCAATACCTAGTGCGAACTTATGCTAACGCTTTAGGCAGCTACAAAGGTCAGGCTGTTGTTTACGAAAAAGCAAGCTCGACTGGCGACAAGCGCTTAGTTTCAGTGACAGCTAAGATCCAAGATGCTAACGCACCGGAAATCGAAATCCACTTTCAAATGCGCCAAAACAAAAAGACTGGGCAGTGGAAAGCATACGACATGATTGTTGAAGGCATTTCTTTACTTCAAAGTAAAAAAGCCGAACTATCGAGCAAGATTCAACAACAAGGCGTAAATCAAGTCGCATTGGAGTTGGCATCGATTGCAAAATAGCACCTGTTTCCGTTCCACCTCTTTACTCATCCCAAGCCAACACCCCGATAGGTTAGCTTGAAAGAGAAAGTACGGTGGTCTATAAAGACCAGGCGAGTTTCACTCTCTGGTCTTTTCTTTTTTTTACTCCCCAGTTTATACTGATACTTTAGTAACTTAACGCAGGGATACCTTATGTCAGGTACTACGATGGTGGTGTTAATAGTATTTATTTCTGTTGGCTTCGGTGTAATGTACGACATGTACCAGAAATACCTAAAGTTCAAAGAAAGGACACTTCACCTTAATCAAAAAAACAATGATGAGAATGCTGCACTTCAGGCGCAGGTAAAAGAACTTACTGAACGCGTACAAGTGTTAGAAAAGATTGTTACCGACGAGGGGTACAACGTTCAAAAAGAAATCAATAATTTATAATGAAGTTAATTATGCGCAGTGAGTTTGATAACATACGACTTAATGACGACCACGGTCTTGAAGCTGACAGTAATGGTGATAAACAAATTGTCAAAATTTACTGTGGCGATACGCTCATCGCCAAACGCGTAAAGCATAAAAAGTCTATTCGGTATTTTGGTGTCAGTGATTATCAAAAATACCTTTCTGAAGAATCCTCATATTAAAATTAGGGCAGTTAACCTTAACTGCCTTAATATAACCCTTAACGATGTTGGTGAGATTTTCTCGCCGTTTTTGTAGGTCCCTTTCTTACCGATTTGTTTACCGAAGATGAGCGATGGTTATTTGCTGTACTTGCCTGTTTCGATGAACTAACTGACTTGTAAGACTTAGACGTTGTAGTCGACTTAACCTTAGTTTTAGTTACAGTTTTAGCTCCTGTTTTAATTTTAGTATGGTGGCTACTCCCTTTTTTATAGTGCTTTACCCCCTTGTCATTGGGTTTAGCAGCAGAGGGACTACGAAAGCTATCACGCTTATTCGAATTCTTATGTAAAGTACCACCGCTCGTTCTTACCGCTCTGTTTTTAGTTGTACTAACTTTAGCAATGTGCGTTTTTTTATAATTTAGCTTGGGTCTGTCTGTTAGCTTTTTAACCACACGCTTGTGTTCAGTTACACGTAGTGTTTTGATATCTCGTTTCTTGTTATGTGCATACTTATATGCTGGATACTTTACTTTGTGATGAGTATTGCCAACATATTCAGATCTCACTATCGCACTTCTGTAAGCTACGTTGCGCCTATGAATTGGCTTGTGGCGCCAGCGCTTACTGTAATCGCTATACAAAATGTGATGGCGTTTTCTATAGTAGTGACGATTGTAATGTCTATGGTGATTAACTACTACGTATCGATTGTGCCAATGTACTGCGTTAAAGAAGAATCCCCAGCCAATATGCACACCTGCATGCCATGAGATTGGATGGTAGTAATTATGACTTACATGCCAATAGACTGGCGGGTAACGATGCCACCGCCAGTAACCATAGACTTCTCGCGTATCGTAGTAAGGTACGTAAACCACCTCAGGGTTGTTAGGCACGATAATTATCTTTTCTTTATCGTATTCGATGTTTGCGTTGGCTAACTCGTCTAGACTACCCGCATCATGGGCTTGTTGACGCAACGTTTGAACCGCATCAAGAACATCTTCCTCTTGGGCGAGAAATGCATCACCTAGCTCGCGCATCCAAGCAAGATCATCATTCATTTGCTTTAGTACTCGCTCAAAAGGCACAAGCGCTTTTACGCTCTCGTCCCAGCTTTTCTTCTCTAACGCCGATTTAAATTTTCGCTCCGAAAGAGACGACTTTTGTTCCTGAAAGCGATAGGCTTCAACTACTTCAAGTGGATAGCTCGCAGCAATAAGGATATGTGTTAGCAGAGTGTCCGGGTATAGTGCAATCGGCGCCAACATTTGAGCAAGCTGCGCTTGGCTATAATGTTCAGCGACTGTGTATTCACTATCAGCATCTGAGTCGTAGTAATCTGCTTGGACATTGAATGCTAAAGCCATGGAAAGTACTAGGGATGCAGCTATGCCTTTCTTTGCAAGTCTAATCCCCTTCATGCCATTTGTTACAGTCGTATTATGTTTCAAGGTCTTTGGTGTAATTGTTTGACTATTCATCTCATAGCTTCCTTTTCGACTAATCTGGGTTCAGTCTATAAAAAGCAAGATGAATTCAACCTGAATGCTAAAAGCTGATAAAAAAATCGTTAAGAATGCTCTTCTAGCTGAGAGCCAGAACACTGAGTTAGAGCGCGAGAGTCAAAAGACAAAATTAAAACACAAGAGTTAGTGCATAGGAGATAGAGCACAGGTAATAGTTCACTGGGATTAGAATTGAGAAATTGAGGCGTAAGAAGGTTTATCTCAAAGGAAAGCTCAGGGTAAATGAGGATCCACCAAGTGTCTCATCAGTACCTATATCTATACTGCCCTGATAGCTAGATACGATATCTCGAACAATTGCTAAACCAATGCCATGGCCTTGTTCATAAGTATCTGCTCTTGTTCCACGCTGCATGATCTGTTCGCGAAGATCTTCATCTATTCCACAACCATCATCTGAAATAATTATTTTCAATGAATCTTCATCATGGCTTGCTGCCACAGAAACTTTTGAAGCCGCAGCTTTAAACGCGTTATCAATTAAGTTGCCAAGTATTTCCAATAAGTCAGCTTCATCGCCTCTAAAACTGGCTTTTTCAATGATGCTAACTGACAACTCAACGTCTTTCTCTCGATAGATTTTGCCAAAAGCATTGGTGAGCTTTTCAACACATGGCGCTACGTCGATGCTCAACCGCCATGACGATTGCCCAGCACTTTGTGCTCGCTTCAATTGGTGCTCAACAATACCATTAATTTTTGTCACTTCTGAGGCGATATCGGCAGTAATACTAGGGCTCGAGTTGATAGTAGCCAGTGGCGTTTTCAAACTATGTGCTAAATCAGATAACGCATTGCGATAACGAACGCGTTGTTGTTGCTCCGTTTGAAGTAATTGATTCAACTGGACAACAGCAGGGGTTAATTCATCGGGGTAAACGTCACTGACGCTCTCCTTTTCACCCTGCTCTATCGCTTTAAGTTCATTAGTTAAGTGTTTTAATGGCTTTAACGTCCAACTTAACCAGCCTATGATCATGGTAATAAAGGCAGCCGCAATAATAACTAGCCACGTTGACAGTTGTCTTTGAAATTCTCCAAGCGATGTAAGGTATTGTGTTTGGCTGCTAATGACATGAAGGGTTACCGGAAAATCTCGCTCTTGTGATGAAAAGCTCACAGAAAAACTAGAAACAAAATAAAGGCTGTCGACCGTGTTGTTGTCACCATTTGAAACCGATATCGGATAAAACGAACGCTGCCCCATTGCGGGTATGTTGAAATCGGTATTCGACAGAACCAAGTTCAAAGCTGACGGCGAGCGCCAAATTTCAGCTTCATCAGCAAGTTGTGAATTAACAACAGCATACAGTCCGGTATCAATCACATTAAAACGACTTTCCATTAACTGCTGGGGCAATAGCAAATCACCATCAATGAATTCAGTGTCTGCCAAAATGCTGTAACTATGTGCGCTCATTTCGCTTTCAATGGCTGCTACCAAGTGCTTTTTAAACACATTGTTTAAAGTAAGCCCGATTGCAGGCAACAATACAATGAGCAGTAAGCACGCGCTTACTGCGAGTCGGAGTCTTAATGAGTTACGTTTCATTTTTTAGGCGATAACCTTGCCCACGTAATGTTTCTATGAATTGAAATTCGCCATCGGGATCGAGCTTTTTACGCAAGCGTCTAACAAATACTTCGATAACATTTGAATCCAAGTCAAAATCCTGATCATAAAGATGCTCTGTTAACTCAGTTTTAGATATCACTTTGCCCAAGTGCAACATTAAATAAGTAATAAGACGATACTCATAACTACTCAACGTGACTTCAACATCGTTGACCATGACTTGGTGGCTTGCGGTATTAATAGATAATGAACCACTACTCATCACAGGGCTTGCTTGCCCTGCTGAGCGACGAATCAAAGCATTAAGGCGCGCTTTTAACTCTTCGTGCTGAAATGGTTTCGTCAGATAATCATCGGCGCCAGCGTCAAGGCCCTGTACTTTATCTTGCCAACGATCTCGTGCAGTTAATACTAAAACAGGATACTTAACGCCATCAGATCGAACTTTACTGATAAGGCTTATACCATCCATTTTCGGTAAGCCGATATCAATAATAGCCGCATCGTAGGTATGCTCACTTGCTAAATACAGTCCTTCTTCACCATCAAACGCTGAATCAACACTGAATTGCTGAGCAAGTAAGTAAGTTTTTAAGTTGTCATGCAGCTGCGCATCATCTTCAACAAGTAGTATTCGCATCGGTTATCACCCTTTAATTTTTCCGCTATTACCGTCAACATAAACAGAGATAATTTTCCCGTCAGGCTGAATCAGTTTCACTCGATAACCATTGCCACTTGCCGATACTTTTAACACTTTACCGCCATATTTACGTTTTACTTTATTAGCTGCCTGTTTGGCTGAAATTTTTTTCCCCTGGCTGGCTTTCGAGTTGGCGTAGGCATACGAACTAGCATTACTGCTATACTGCATTCCAGCCATCAACAAAACAAGCACTAAGAAAACAACATACTTATTCATAACAACCTAATAAATTTAACGTTGAGCATTTAAGCTAGTGTAAAAGAATGCCGCGACAGATGAAATGGTCGAGCACGATAAAGGCTAAAGAAATTTACCTGAACATTAGCTTAATTCAAAGTTCAGTATGAGTTCAGGAAAGGTATTGCCTAATGTCATTAACAAAAGCTTAGGACAAGTTAAATGACAAGGGGCGTACCTATGAAAGCAACAACATCAAAACAAAAAGAACTATCGATAGCGACTTGGTTAAAAGTTATTTTATGTGCATGGTGCTTTATCTTTATCATTGGTTTTGCAAAAGCAGCAATTGCTGAAGAGCTAACGAGTACAGAAGCTATTAACACTCAAACTAATAAAACTCATTTCACAATCGGTGGATTAGTCAAACAACAGCAGGTTCTCTCGAACAGTGAAAAGCATGCCTTACTTCTTAAGTCTGAAAAGCAATTACTGACGAGTACGATAACGAGAGAGCAACATCAAGCAGCTAAGTTAAAGGACAGTAACCAAGATGATACAAAGGCGAAAAGCAGTAACAAAATCACACTTACACCAAGAAGTCTGTACCACGATTTTAGTGTCTACGACGGTTATAGCGTGTTGTTTGATGATCTCGACTATGACGGCTTCTATCAAACATTTTCAGTAATCTTTGATGCCGACGTTCACACTTATGCGGGTGCCGATCAAGCGGCCATTTATGCAGAAATTTACCTTAGCAGAAACGGTGGTCCATGGGAGTACTTACACACAACAGATAGCTTTACTATCTATGGCGAATCAACCGAAGACGAATATGAAGTAATGACCAATCTTGCTACTGGTTACCCGAGTGACTATTACGATGTGCTAATTGATGTGTACGAAGTGGGCTATAGTGACATTGTCGCAACATACAGCAGTGATGATACAAACAATCTCTACGCGTTGTCATTAGAAAGCAGTAACTATGATGTCGTTGAATACTATGAAGAACATCATGCTCACGGCGGTAGTTCAAGTATTCTGCTACTAAGCCTTATTGTTCTGGCGCTAGCATTAAGACATTCAAGCAAAATACTGCTAGATCGCAATGTAAAAATATAATGTGAAGCGCTAAGTTTAGGATGTAAGTTGCAAGGACGCACATCAAAATAAAAAGGGAATGTTCGGCAATAGACGATTGAAGAGAGATACTCAGCTGTTGTATATTTTCAAGTGAGCTTAAAGATAACAGACATTATTTAGGGACGTTGACATGTCGGCAACAGCAATTGCTTTAACTGCCTACCTTGCGGCGCTAGGAGAAACCATTCAAGCACCGCAGTCTTCATTAGAAGCGAATGAAAATAATGAGGTTGCCATACTGTTTCAACAAACCGAGATCTCCTTCAATTACAGTCAATGGCAATTGCAAAACGACTCTGTATGCGAGCGTTATTCTTCTGATAACCTCGACTATACAGCTTGCACCCAAAAGGCAAAGTTGCTATTCAATCAATTGTGTACAGCGTTAACTAACAGGCGTAATAACCTGCCGAACCAGCAAAGGTACAAGGCGATGTACTGTAATGCCGCCGTGAACTATCAACCTGTTATAACGACAATATCCTATGGCGATAGCAATCAAATCTCAGAGCAAGAACGACAGTGTAATCAGCTTATCTTGAAAGCTTTAGTCAATCCAACAGCAGATCTTATCAAAGAAAAGAACGAAGTCTGCAAAGGTATCAATAAATAGCTGAAACACGAAGCTCCTGCAGAATTCGTTTTAATGTGAGCAGTATATCAACGAAGACGACAATAACACCGCTAGTCTCCTAGCGGTGTTGCCAAAGATAATATCAGAAGTAAACTAGTTAGTTGTGCGTGTGAACTACGCTATTTTCCGTACCAAAAACATTTGGCAAGTACTGGTCAGCCTGATAATCATTTTCCCATTCTTTACCATCTAGCAAATACCGGAAATGAAACGTTTCACCAACAGGTAAACGCATTTTCGCTTTAAACGCATTTGTTTTCTTGTTTAGCTTCATCTCAACTGGCTGCCAATCGTTGAATTCGCCTAACAATTGAACGGAACTCACATCATCACGGCTAAATTCAAAAGTGACTTCTGCTTCCGGTTTCGTTTTGAAGTATTTTTTGGTCAACATAACCTATCCCCTCTGGTTAATTTGCTCTCAATATTTATGCATAATGCTAAGAAAGCTGTTTGACGCTTTTATGAAATATTGAGTATTTTTTGAACTATTTAAGTGCAAAAAAACGAGTTGTTGCACTTTTACCGAACAATCCTGTGGCTTTTTATAACAACATCGGCGTTACACGATTGATTAAGCAGGATTTATACCTTAAGTGATTAAAATTCGTTCTATCCAGAATAACACCTATATTGATGGCTATATTTAAGTAGCACGCATCAATATTGGCGGTATCACACATAGGCCTGCCTAATCAGTATAGGGCAAAATTTAACTTTTGAAGGTAACTTAAAAAGGTGGGTTAAAAAGGCAACTGGAAATGGCTACTTAGGGCAAAGGAAACTTAATAGCCAAGCCTTACCAGATGTTCAGTAACTAGTTATTTTCATCTAATGCTTGTTTCCAGAAAGTTTTCCATTGCTCATAGGCTTTGGACTCTTGAGCAAAATGTTGACGGTATAGTGTCTGAATAACCCCTTGCTCATATAAATCAACTAGTGCTGCATCCAGGGCTTGATAGAGCTTGTTATGAGTTTTACTCGACTTGTTATACATCACGCTAAATTGTCGAGAAGACAACGCAGGTCTCAATGGTTTTAAGCACCTTTCGCGAAGTTCACTATCGAATTTGGCGCAATAAATATTAACAAACGTCGAAGAATAAATGAGGTAGTCAACACGATTGGCCTGTAATAACTTGAACTGCACGTTTCTATCTAATATCGCATAAACTTCACTAAAGCCGAGTGAATTTGCCAAATTATGCTGTATCGAATCTTTAGATACGCCAACACTTGCAGTTGACATGTCTATTTCGTCTAGCTTGTTTAGAGGGCTAGCCATAGGCGCATAAACATAGATTTGTTCATACGAGAGTGGGAGTAAAAATTTTGCCCAAACTAAGCGCTCTTCATTGGGTATTGCGCCATAAACACCGTCTAAGTGACCACTTTTCAGCTCGTAGAGACCTCTCGCCCACGCATCGGGTTTAGGGACGATCCTTATATTCGCGCGCTCAGCCGCCATATTCAGAATTGCCCAACCCGTTCGATATGGCCCAGACATGTCGAGATACAACTGGTGATCGTCAAAAACGCCAATTTGAAGTTCATTACCGTTTGCTGTTTTAGGTAAAGCTGCGCACAGCGATGCATTCAAAATAGCAATCAACAGTAATAAACGCGTCATTTCAGCCTCTCGCAACTCTGCATGAACTTATTTAAGTTTAGACTGAATTAAGGTTTTTTCTCTTTTTGCTTCATTTTTTTGAACTGCTCTATTTTCCCGAGTTACTAGTAAAAACGTTAAATACATTTTAGTTGGCAAACTAAAAATTAAACCAAAAGCAAAGCAAATAGCACTAATAACCATGCCCGCTACGCCCATTTTCTCTGGTAGATGAAGGTAACTCAGAAAATAGTGTCCTAACAAAAAGAGACATAATCCAATAACGATACATATTTTTAGCACTCTTATAAGTCTATCTTCTGCCATAGCCCACCTCTTGCCATTAGCCAGCATTGAATAGCCAATAAAATTGACTACTTTTAAAACACTACCATCTATTTCATGTGTGAATATTGATCTTTAACAACACTGCACACATATCTAACAACAAGCTAACCCACTGACAGTAGGACGAATTCCTCATGTTTAATTTTACTTACGCTAACAACACAGTTATCCATTTTGGCACTGAGCAAATCGCTAAACTAAAAAGTGCTATTACTAAAGGCCAAAAAGTACTACTTGCCTACGGTGGTGGCAGCATTAAAAATAACGGGGTGTATCAACAAGTCCTAGATGCACTAAGCAAACATGAGGTTGTTGAATTTTCGGGTATAGAGCCAAATCCAAGTTATGAAACCACCATGAAAGCCGTCGAGTTAGTTAAAAAGGAGAGTGTTGACTTTATTCTCGCCGTAGGTGGCGGCTCAGTAATCGACGGTTGTAAGTTTATAGCTGCTGCAGCGAAATTCGATGGAGAACCCTGGGATATATTGGCGAAGAACGCACCAGTGAAAGATGCCGTCCCATTGGGTGTTGTACTCACTTTGCCAGCGACAGGCTCTGAATCCAATAGCTTTGCGGTTGTATCAAAGCTCGCAACCAAAGATAAATTTGCATTCGGTTCACCCAAGGTTCAACCGCTGTTTGCCGTTCTCGATCCGAGCGTTATGGCGTCGCTACCAGAACGCCAGCTCACCAATGGCATCGTCGACGCTTATGTTCATATCATGGAGCAATACCTTACCTACGATGTTAATGCAAAAGTGCAAGATAGATTTGCTGAAGGCCTGTTACTCACACTCATAGAGGAAGGCCCTAAGGTGTTCGACAATGCAGATAACGAAATACGCGCCAATATCATGTGGAGTGCGACAATGGCATTGAATGGCCTTATAGGTGTTGGTGTACCGCAAGATTGGTCGACGCATGGTATTGGACATGAAATTACCGCGCTGTATGGTTTAGATCATGCACAAACACTAGCGATTATATTGCCACGTATGATGTGGGAAATGCGCGCCGAAAAACAAGACAAGCTGCTTCAGTATGCAGAACGCGTATGGCAGATTACCGATGGTGATAATGAACAGTGTATTAAGCTTGCCATAGAAAAGACAGAAGCGTTTTTCCGCAGTGTAAAAATGGGCACACGCTTCTCAGACTATCAGTTGGGATATGAGGTAGTGGAACCACTTGTAGCTCAGCTAGAGCGTCACCAGCAAGTAGCAATGGGGGAAACGAAAGCCGTTACTTTGCCTCGCAGCCGTTCAATTATCACTGAAAGCCTATAAATAAGAAGGCATGTTGCCGAATACCATTAAAAAAGGGCTTTTTGCATTTAAATACCAAGAGCCCTTTTTGTTCATATTGCTATTATTCGTTTAAGCCCCTTGAAATCAAACAATGTGGTTAAAGCAAGTTAACGACTAACGATACCGCGATTGACCACATGATAACGGCAACAAAAAGATTGATCCCCTGCTGAACTTTACCTTTGCTCAACCAAGGTGACATTTTTGCGGCTGCCAGCGCTAAGCTATAAAACCAGGTTAGCGATGCCATTAATATTCCCAGCCAAAACCACCACTTTTCACTACCTTGATACTGTCCGCTAATACTGCCAATTATGACCACGGTATCTAAATAAACATGTGGGTTTAGTAAGGTAACCGCGAGTGTTGTAAATAACACAGCCTTCCGAGTACTTGGCGCACTAGATTCAGCGATGCTTCCTATCGAGGACTTGAGAAACTCATTAAAGAAAATGGCACCATAAACAGTTAGGAATAAAATGCCTGCAATCGTTAAAGCATAATAAGCAATGTCATTACTCGCAACTAAAGCTCCTCCACCAAAGACGCCCAATGTCATCAAAGTAAAATCACAAATGACGCAAATTGTCGCTACCATTAGGTGATAGTTCTTTTTGATCGACTGCGTCAATATATAAGAGTTTTGTGCACCGATAGGTATTATCATGCCGGCTCCGATTAAAAAGCCCTTCGCCATTGTCAGCATTTACCTCTCCTAATTACAAATAATACCAATTACATTAAGTTGGTATTTAACCTAGCCATTCTCGAATGCTCAACAATTTATCCACTTGTCATTTAGAAGTAAAATTAATAAATTTAATATTTAATTAGCTAGACTAATGATAGGTATTAGGTATTAATGCGAAATGAAGAAGTACTAATGTGTGTGAAAGAATGTTAGTGAGTAATTTTCCCGTAATGAAGAATAAGTTATTGAACTACCCTAAAAGCGGAACATGTATATGCAAAATGTAGATTACAAGCTACTGTCAGCATTGAATGCCGTAATAACTGAACAGAGCTTTGAAAAGGCAGCAGACAAGTTAGCAATAACGCAATCTGCCGTGTCACAGCGGATTAAGCAATTAGAGTCGAGCTACGCTCAGCCTTTACTTATTCGTTCACAGCCAATTGAACTAACACCTCTTGGGGAAAAGTTGCTCAAGCATTTTAAACAAGTGGAATTACTTGAGTTTCAATTGCGCGAGGAGATCAGTCCGACTGAGCGAGCTTCAAGTTTGACAGTACCTATTGCGGTTAATGCAGATACTTTGGCTAGCTGGTTTATTCCCGCGATATCGCCGTTGTTAAAAACAACTGATATCACGTTAGATCTGCACCTCGCCAATGAAAAGAAAACGCAAATGCTGTTGAATAAGGGGGCTGTATTTGCAGCTATCTGCAGCAAAGCTAGAGCTATTTCTGGATGTAAGTCGACCTATCTGGGCAATTTACCCTATGTGCTCGTATCATCTCCAGACTTCGAACGGCGCTACTTCCCAAATGGATTAAACGCAGAAACGCTAGTAAATGCACCGGCTGTCGACTTTGATCCCAATGACAATATGCACGCCAACTTCATTGAAGAGCATTTTAATGTGCAAGCGGGTCAGTATCCATGTCATCGTGTACGATCATCGGAAGCTTTTGTATTTTTAGCGCTAGAAGGTGCAGCTTATACATTGCTGCCGATTACCCAAGCGAAGCCACACTTAGCAGCTGGGACTTTAGTGAACTTACTACCTAAAGACCCCGTTGTGCAAAAGCTTTACTGGCATAGTTGGCACTTAGAACAAGGCATACATCGTGAGGTATCAACACGAATCATAAATTACGCATCAGAGCTATTGTCTGAGTACTAAGACACGTTGACCTTACAGAGTTAGATTTTATCGAACTAATCCAGAGACGAAGCTCCCCGCTGGCGAGCAACTATTGGCTCAATAAATAGTCCGTATGAGTTTTGACGGCCTCTATTCCGACGACATTGACAGAGCTGGCATTAGCTGTGACGTCAAGCTTGTGATATTTCAGTGCGAAAGACATTGCCTGGAGAGGACAAGATGGTTGGCCATTGATATGAATTGATTTAGTACAATGATGCTTAATTTGGCGTATTGCATTAGGAGTCGAATATTCCATTTCCTTTCCCTTAAACTTATAAAAACAACGTATTTAATTGTAGTACCGATAATTGAAGTAACAGTATTGTCGATAGCTTCTACATCGGTTTGTGTGTTGCTAGCTGGAACTCCTCAAGCTCACCATCAAGGAACAAGCTTGAGTCAGACAAGCCCACACAGGCGTATGCAGGCCTAAGTATAGTAGAGTTTTCAAAAAACAACCTACAACTGCTCATAAAAAAACCAGCGCCAAATCGTTAAATTCAGTTCGCTGGTTTTAATGCCAAACATCAACTTATTGAAAATTAGCCTTAGGCCATAGGAAGTTTAATTAAACATTCTCTTTAAACCGTCAGCAAACGCAACAAAGCGCTCTTTAAGTGATTGTTTAATCGAAATATCTACACCACTGAAAATCGCAAAACCTTCAATCACCAATGTAGGAGCATCGATGGTTGCCGATGTTTGACTGTCATTATCAACGCCGCCAAATATACAAAACACTTTGGAAACAATATTGACATTTTCAGGAACAAAAATGTCATTGCCACTAAATAGGCTAAACACTTTTACCGTCGTAACTTTTTTCGTGAAGGTAGCATTAGTGAAGTCAATTTCGGTGCCAGAGAATGCACTCAACACTTTTAATTCGCCAGCAACTTTCCAAGCTCCTGAGCGTTTATTGCCACCAAACACGCTTACAACGCTATCTGTGCCCTGCTCACTGCTCGGCTCGAAATTAAATGCCATGTTGTGCTTTTTAGATTCGACATAAGATTCATCTACATTTAATTTCAAATCTTCCGCTTGCTTAGCAATTTCTTCATTGTCTTGGCTCTCCATTGCAATATCTAAGCGACGCTCGAACGCTTCATATGATAGCTCACCATGACTGTAATTCATGATGAGTTGATCAATAACTTCATCGCGTACAGCTTGCGTAGGTCTGTCTTTCATTGCTACTGACATGTATATTTCCTTCTTGGCCTATTCGCCTTGTCAACACGACAACGCGTTCCCATTAACATTCCAGTAACGCAGCAATATTCAGACCTAAAATATAAACCCTTACAATTCATTAACTTAAAATATTTACCATGTTCAACGGTTGTTAGAAAGACAACACATTAGCGAAATCTACTAAGTATTGGCTAAATCGCTTTTAACTTTTTGCCTTCAGCTTTAACGACATCAACTCTATTAGTCCCGCTTTAAATCGTGGAAATACATTTTCTAAAGGCTCGCCTTCTTGCTCTTCAATGCAAATAACGCCAATACCCAGATCGTTCGCACCATATTCGCCCAAGCTGCCAGGCGTAGGGTACCCGATATCTGGTTGTGCTTTATATCCAGATGCCTGGGCGAGAATTTCTGCTGCATGTTTAGCACTATCGCCAGAATAAACAATAGAAGGTTCCCAACTATGAAAGTGGATAATTAACGTTGGTGGGATTTGCTCTATCAATTTCGCCAGCGCTTTTACTTCAGGTTCAGAGCCTGGTGAGGAGCCAGGAAAATATCGAGGAGCTTTGCATTCGTCACTCCAACACATAGATGGGAAATTTCTATTTAAATCAACACCATTGCCGTTGGTTCGCTCATTGATATTGTAACCATCAGGGTTAATACAGGTAATAAGTACCCAAGGTGCATTATATTGCTGGTTGTGCTCTATAAGCCACATTAGCCACTTTTCGGCCAGTTCTACACCTTCAGGTTCATCACCGTGGACACCACCAATGAAAAGCAAAGGTCTTTCGGCAACAAGTTCAACAATTGGTTTACTGGCAAAAAGCGCAATGTTTTTCCCTTTTGCCGATGTGGCCCAGTTTGACTGTTGCCAATAACTCATGTGCTATCCATCCCCTTGAATTGTTTTACTTTAAATTTTTTAACTCTACCTTGGTTTACTCTTTATTAGCTTGAATTGGTCGGATTTAATCTAGCCGTTGCGCCCTGCCACTTGTTCTATTAACTTTCGATAGTCAGGCTTTAGCATCTGCCATTGAAAGCTTGCTAGAGTTGGCGCCTTAGTTAGTCTGCCAACTTTCTTTTCCAAGTAATATTGTTCAATCAATGCGAGCACATTTTTCGCTGTTTCATTGTCCGATTCAGCCACTAAATAACAGAAACGTTTGTCGAAAATTTCCGGATAAGCTAGTTGATTCGGCACTAACGGGATACAACCTCTTTGCACCGCTTCCATCACTGAAATACCTTGAAAATCATGTTTAGCAGTAGACAGCACAATATCTGCGCTATTTAACAAACTTTGGTATTTTCCCTTGTCTTCAATATAGCCCCATGTCGACAAAGACACATCACTATTTGTTTTGTTTTTCTCTAACAACTCCCTTATTTCATCAAATATTTCAGGAGTATAACGAAAGCGCTGGCCCACAATATGAAGCTTTACAGGTAGGTTTCTAGCCAATAAGTGACTAATTATTGCTTTTAGCAAATTCGGTCCCTTGTCGAATTCCCAGCGATGATTCCAGACAATAGAAAGAGGCTGCGCTGTATCGGGCTTATAGCTGCTCGCCTTGTTTGACAAAGATGCAATGTCTGGCAAAGGAACGTAGAGGCGTGAAGACTTGTCTTCGATGCTCTCTACTATTCCCCTTGGTACATTGTCCGGTAACTTCTTGAGCAGGCTTCTAGCGCCGCTTAAAAAAGTTTGCCTATTAAACTCCGTATTAAAAACAACTTTGTTTGCCGCAAGCGCAGTATAAATTGACAACATTTGAGGTTCAACAGGATTGAATTCTCGGCCTGACTGCGGATACGCAAATTGATTTTCATGGAAGTAGACTAAGCAAGGAATACTTGCCAATTCAGGTACTAGACCTTTTAGCGCTGATAAATCAGTCATCGAGGTGCATATGATTAAATCGTAAGGTTGAATGAGTTTTTCTCGCTCAGACAAAGCCCACGATAAGCTATTGCCTCGCACTCGCCATGCAAAAAATCTGGCAGGCAAGGTCAGCACTGTCCATTGATGATCTGGCAGTGCACTAACTAAACCTTCTCGCCAATGTTGATGGCTTACCGCGTCATATGCAGATAATAATAAGATCTTCAAAATAAGTTGATTTTATTGGCGCAGAGGATGATTTTCCGGCAGTTGATGTTGAATCCACTTTACCAATCGCTTTTTAATATTTAACAAATTTTCTTCAGTCTCTGGTAGCGGGATAACTAGCTTATCATTGACCAGTAACCGATAAATGCACTCTATTTTTACATCATGCGAATCGGTGGCGCTAAACGTTTGATACCCTCGGTTAGTCGCGTAAGCCTGTCCGACAGTGAGTGCCTTCTTCAACAACTCTTTCTCATGCTTTATTTTTTTCATTTACTTATCCTTGACTGATATCTGAACCGCTGCTTGGCATATTACTTAGGCGAAACCTACTCACCTTCGAGTGTTAACCAGTCTCTAGGTTGCTGTTGCAGACATTTAACGCAGCCCAACTTAAATCCTAACATTTGCTTGCGACCAACTTCGGTCACAACCCACGGGCGACTTACCCACGGAGGGTTATGCCGAACATGCTGGTTATGACCACACTCTAGCTTGGCTACCCAATGCCCATCTTCATCTAAATGATAACCGACAATAGCTAGTTTCATAGGAAATTTTTCACTACCTAATACATCGAGATATTGTTACCTTTGAACAATATTTTCGCAATTAAAGCTTCTAGAAAAGCAGCTAAAAGTAGGAATACCAAGCAAGATGAGTTCGGACATAAATCATTCAGCACAAGGTGCGAAACCAAACACAGCTATCAATACTGATACAGGCTCAAAATTAGCCTCTGAAGCAAACTCAGAACGAGAGATAGAATGCCTAGAAAAGATGAAGCTTAACGAAATTGCGGCAATTCACTACCAATGGGTTGATGATATGGGGTGGCATAACAAAACACCGCTAGAGGCCCTAGCACTCGTGGCATCGGAAGTTGGCGAAGCCGTCAATGAATGTAGAGGCGAGCAACCAACCGAACACTTTGGTGAAGAGCTAGCTGACATTGTGCTGCGCGTTATCGATTTGGCTCATTGGCAAGGAGTCGATATTAACGCGGAGATCATCGCCAAAATCGCGAAGAACAAAGCTCGTGGCAACAGAGGCAGGTTAAAGTAAACTTAAACTACCAGCTACTCATCAGACCACATATTGCCATCTACTATGAATTTATTGGATAATCCCTAGTAACTGATTCTAGGCTACATTGAATTTTTTATGAAGCTACTCTCAAGCAAAACGTTAACGGACAACACCACGCTTTATGAATTAGCGGGCTACATTCAGTCAATTTACTTAGTTAAACAAGGCAATCAGTTGATGTTGCTCGACGGGTGTTGTCGAGCAGACGTAGATTTGGTGACAGGCTTTATCACTGAAGAACTCGACTTGCCTACCTCAGCTTTGACACTCATTGTCGTTACTCATATGCACCCAGACCATGCAGGCGCTGCGCATAAATTACGTAAGATTACTGGTGCAAAGATAGCAAGTGCAAACGTTGACGGTCATTGGTACAGTGGCCTAGATGGCAAACTAATGCACTTGACCGATATTGCGCTCGCAAACTGGGTTGGTCAGCGAAAAGGCAAAGCAAAAACAAATCTCTGGTATAACCCTAAATTGTCTCCAGATTTCAAGCTTAATGACCAAGAGGCACTGCCAATATTTGGCGACTGGCAGGTATTATTTACCCAAGGTCATACCGATAGAGACATTTCTCTCTACCACCAACCAACTCATAAAGTATATGTCGCCGACCTGATGGTAACAGTCAAAGGGCGCTACATTCCGCCTTTCCCTTTGTTTTATCCAAACCGATATAGAACATCGCTTGAGAGAATACGCACACTCTCACCAAGCTCGATAATTCTTGCTCACGGCGGCGAGGTACACCCGAGTGAAGGTGACTATGAGCACGTGCTTGAGTTAGCACCTAAAGTGCCACTCACTCATTGGCGCTCAGTTAAGATAAAGCTTAAAAAGGTCTTATTCGGCAGGTAATTGTTCTCCGCATACACGAAAACAATAACAGAGGTAGTAATTTCGAGTAGTAGTGCATTAAGCCTTCTGTTATTGCAGTATAAGTAAAAGGCACTATTTAGATTTGTACCGAGGTAAGAAATGACAGACAGAGCCAGATTCATTGCTGATTGTCTCCAACGCGTTGACCAAGTTGATGTGACCGCAGGCAGTGTAAAGCACCAAAAAATGGCAACCAGTCCTTTTGTTTTCTATCGTGGCAGTGCACCACTAATGTACGCCGACATCAAAGCGGGCAATTTTGAATTACCTCTCCCCTTGTTTGAGCTGCCGTTAACGGCTGTTATGGGGGATTGCCATACATCGAATTTCGGTTTCCTCACTGAAGAAGGCTCTCACGGTGACAACGTCATCTTTAGTCCCAATGACTTTGATGATGCTTGTGTTGGTCATGCTAGCTGGGATCTAGCGCGTTTTATTACCAGTTTATTTTTAGTGGTTCATCACTGCCAACTAGTGAAAGGTGGCGTAATAGCTCACGAGAAAGATTACAGTGAAAAGCCTATCGTTGACTTGTCGCAAGCACAACAAGCCGCCAAAGAATTTATTGATAGTTATACGCAAACCTGTCAACAAGGCATCGACGATGGTGAATCGAGACGACAAGCACTGGAAAACTTTCCTGAACATCACATTCTGTATAAAGCACTAAGCAAAGCCAAGCGACGCTCAGCCAGTGGCGATGATTTTCTTCACAAAAGTGCCCTCGCCAAAGCTATTGACTTAACTCATACCGAATTTAAATTTATCGAGCGAAGTGACAAATACCAAAAGCTTGATGACGTGCTATATCAAGAGCTACAGACAGTATTTAGTCCCTATGTCGACGATACGATTCACGATATTGTTTTGCGCTTAAACGCCGGAACAGGCTCCGTCAATATGGATAGATATTACCTGCTTGTTGGCCCAAAACACGATTCACTCAACCAGCTATCGTTATGCCATATTGTGGAAGTTAAACAACAACGCCATGCTGCACCACTTGATAGCTTTGGTGAGCTATCTCCAATCAATCGACTCAACCCTGCTCACCTTACCGTCAATTGCCAACGCCGAATGCAACGCAGTCCAGACTTAGTCCTAGACGAGGTTATGTGGCGAGGACATCATTGGCTGGTTCGATCTAGACACCATGCAAAGGTAGGGATTGACCCTGAACAAATTGGACTGGGCAAAAAAGCTGCCCAAAAAGGTGGCTTAAGTGACTATGCAGCAGCCTGCGGAAAAGCACTAGCATTAGCCCACTGCCGTGGTGATAAGCGTTCAACCTTATTCGAACAAAGCGTTGTGAGATTGCTACCTAAAACTACAGCCGCACTAGTAGAAAGCTGTTATTACTACGCGGAGCAAGTAGTCGAAGATACGAAAATACTCAAAACACTATTGCCTAGTTAAAAGTAAAGCTTCGAACTTTAAAGCCAATAAAAACAGAACCTTAGAATTTGGCAGCGCACAAAAATCACAGTCAAATATCGGTGAATATCTGGCTAAATATCACTAACTATGGCTAAGTTCTGCGACAACACGCTACAAAAAATTATCCGCGATCACAAAGTCTAAGCCACTCGTAATAGCTGCGACTTGTGCCAAGATACAATTTTCATCGTCGGACTTTGGACTATCTGGATAGACTTCTGTCGTCGTTGTGTATTTGGCATTGCTCAAACCCGCGCAGAGTCCTAACGGCTTATACGCATAATTAATCACGCCATGCTGCTCCAACGGTGCACCAATAATGTTGCCACTCTCATCTGGTGGTGCGATATGGGTAACTTTCGCCACAGCTTCAATCATGGCTTGTTGAAAATCTGGCTGCGGGTTCTCGCTGTCACCGACGAGATAAAATCCGTCAGGAATATTCCAATTAGTATTTACGACACCATCTCGGGCTGCGAGCGCAGGTCTAAATTCAGAATTATCGGTATCTGTGGTTTCATGTAGGTCGATATGGACAAGCAATTCTGTTGATAAACTTTCAATTAACTTCATCAAGCTTAGAGATTCTTCAGCAAGGCTGCCTGCATAAAAAGAACGATTAGGATCAACTGCGTTTGGATTCCAACGATTAATTGTTTCATATCCCCAAGGACTCACACACGGCACAACAATCACGTTGAACTTATCACTATAAAACTCCATCTTAGTCTCTGCAAAACGAATAGCGCCCTGCACGCCACTGGTTTCATAGCCATGTATACCACCCGTTACCAATGCCGTAGGTTTATCGCTATGCCAATGTTTAGTTTTAATCACCATTAGCGGATAGCGTTCAGTGTCATATGACAAACTCGCGTATCGCTCTACATCTAACTTTTCCCTAAGTTTTTCAACTTTAGCTAACACCTCATCACGATAGCTACGCTTTACTACTTGCTTTGCTAACCACTCAGCCTTTTCAGCTTTACCCCACTTTTGACCGGGCGTACCAATTGGATATGTCGACATTTACTTTCACTTCTAGGTTTATTTTCTAGTGTTGCATTTATCGCACAGCAACAAAGAAAGGTATATTGGATTCAATAATCTTCAGAAACGGCAATGTTAAGTTAAGATTCCGTACAATCAAGTTTATTTGTTACCGCGTGTTCAAAAGGTGTTCAACTATGCTATTGATTTTCGTATGCTAAGTTAGGTAACTAAAACAAATAGATAATAAAAAATGCTCAAAATATTTCACGGAAGAAGTGCTCAAGTACATAAAATACCATGTCAGGCTTTAGCCCAAAGAACACCTTTTCAGCTCAGCTTGATGTTTGGTGCACTGTTTAGTCTCACTGCGTGTAGTGGAGGCGGCGATAAATCATCAGAAGCTCCAATTGATGATTTAAACGAAGCACCGCCCAAATATACTGGTTTACCGATACCACAAAACCAAGATGTTGCAGATTATAAAATACTCTATTTTGGTAATAGTCATGTTGCTGGTCAACCGGAACTCATTAAGACGTTAATAGAAAACGCGCTCCCTAACAAAACCGTAGTGGCAGAAACTGCACCAGGACTGCACTTTTTAGCAGAGCGGTTAGACGATCCTCGCTCTATGGATATGCTGCTAGAAAACGAATGGACTCACTTAGTTTTACAAGGACAAAAATATTCTCAAAGCGGTGGAAACATATACCCTACTGATGCTGCTGAAAGCTGGATTACAGTCGCTAAACAAAGCAACATTACGCCGATATTGTTTCCCGAGCATCCGCAGTTGGGGAATGCACAAGAAGGCCAATACGTTTATGACATTCACACCACAATCGCCAGCAACCAACGCAGTTGTGTGAGCCCCATAGGCCCAGCTTGGGATAAGGCCCTAGCAATAGACTCTTCATTAGACTATTACTATTCCGACGGTAATCACGCCGCACCTATTGGAAATTTGCTTAGCGCCTATGTTTTTTACGAGGTGATAACAGGAGAACCTGCCGACTTGATTCCTGACATAAATGAGCTTGAGATAGATAAAGAGACTCAAAGCTTTTTGAGACAAATAGCATCTGAGACATTACTAGAACTTGCTGCTTGCGAGTTTTAGCAGGTAGAAACTTCAATCAATCTATTTTATCTATCAAGATAATCTATTTAATTAATTTTATATATTAAATGGTTTTGCAGATACTAGCTCCTGTAAACACATTACCTATTTCACAAGAGAAATAAAAAATAAAGCACAGGAGCAATACAATGAAACAGTTAATAGAACAATTCGGTAGCATCATATCTAAAAATGAATACGCTGAAGAAAGCTCAGCTCAAGTTGAATGTAACTACAGCAACAACTACTACGGCGACCAAGTTTGCCAGCAAAAAAGCACCGACTAAGCGGTGCTTTTTACTATCAAGTTTATTAACGCAGGAGAAGTTATTTATCTGCTCGGCTCATAAAGCTCTTTTCTTCAGTGTTAATCTTAATGCGCTCACCAGTAGAAATGTATTCTGGTACCTGAACCACTAAGCCTGTTGTCAATGTCGCTGGTTTAGTGCGAGATGTTGCTGAAGCGCCTTTAATTGAAGGGTCAGTTTCAACAATTTCGAGTTCGATACTTGAAGGTAAATCCATGCCAACAGGACTGCCATCTACTAAAATAATTTGAATACCTTGTGTATTCTCGTCGATAAATAGCACTTCATCCGCGATGCTTTCTTTATTTAAGTTGTATGGTGTGTAATCTTCGTTATCCATGAAAACGTATTCTTCACCGTCAATGTACGAGAACATTGAAGGACGACGAACAAGATCTGCCATATTCAGCATATCGACGTCTTTGAACGTCTCATCAACTTTTTGACCAGTCACAACATTGTACATGCGCATGCGGTACAAACTACCACCTGCTCGACCTTGAGGCACTGAACGCTCAATATCCTTTACCATGTATACGCCGCCATTGTATTCAATCGCCGCATTTTTCTTAATTTCACTAGCCTTTGGCATAATTGTTATTCCTCTGAATTTTTCTGGCCTGAAAGTATCACAAGTTCACCGCTTTGCCAAAATGAAAAAGGTCATTCTCTGCTTAAATAGCTTCACACACTCAAAAGCGTTAAGTTTATCGCGTTTACCACATCAGGGACGTCAAAAAAGTTTCATCCAAGTATAATATTTAACGCCATATAATGAGCTAACTGTTGACTTTATTAGGTTATTTTTGCAACAGTCAGTTAACTGCATAGGCAAGAATCGACAAGAGTACTCTTTACTGTGGTCAATAAAAAAGTCAAAGCACAACACAAAACATTCAAGAAGCCATTAAAGAAACGGATTAATGGCCACGGCCACCTGCTCCCTACGCCAAAGCAAATACCAAGCTTCATGAAAGAAAAGAAGTTTTTCTGGGTCGACGAAGATAAACAATATATGCGCCAAGGGAATTGGAGCAGACCTATCACAGATAAGAGTTTCTTCCTCGATGAAAAAATGGAGTGGATGGCGAAAAATAACATCGACCACGAAGTGGTGCTTTGTCTTTCTCAACTCTACTGCAACGGCGTAAGTGAAAAAGATACGCTAGACATTATTCGCTTTCAAAATGACTTTAACGCCAGCGTTCAGCATTTGCACCCTAAAAGCTTTACTACAGGATTTGTTGTTCAGCCTGCACACTTAGAGCAGGCGCTGAATGAGATAGAGCGTTGTGCTTCTATGGGCATGAAATTGCTTTGTTTAAGCACTCATTACCAAACGTCTAGTGGTGAATGGTTGTCTGTATGCGATGCGTCGGTTGAACCTATATGGCAGCTTGCCAATGAACTTAATTTAGCTATTGAAATTCATCCATACGACGCTGGTAAGATGGTTAAACTCACCAACCAGTTTTGGCGTCACCATCTAGTTTGGATGATGGCGCAAACTGCCGATACACACCTAATGTTTACTTACAACGGCTTTGCACAAAAGTTTCCTAATGTCCGCACTTGCTTTGCACACGGTGGCATGCTCAGTCAGGCAAACTTCGGCAGAACAATTCAAGGTGTAGAAGGCCGTCCAGATTTATTTCCTAACGCCCGTCACCCGCGCGAAACAGTGAAACAACCTAACGTGTTCTACGACACGCTTGTTCACGATGTCCACACCCTTGGGCTGATGATAAAACGTAATGGCTATGAGCAAATTGTCTGGGGTGTCGATGACCCCTACCCACTGGGAGAAATGTCAACAGTTGAAGGCTGTTACCCTGGTATCTTACTAGAAGAAGCGATCGCCTCATACGTAATCAACAAAAAACAACGTAAAGCAATAATGCACAGCAATGTCATTAAATGGCTAGGCTACGATCCCTTTACAAAATAGCATATCGACCATCCTTTGTGACAAAGCTAGCATAACCTTCATTTTGTATACGCCAACCTAGCGTTTGTATTTAACAGATACGCTATTGAGCTTCTAGAATACCTTTCAAGTGATCTTGATTTTTTAATAATTTAACATAAGCAAATACCTCGGGCTTACGCTTGGCAATGTCCACTTGTCACTCGACTTCATAGCTATCTTCTGTAAATAAGGTAGCTATCAAAGGGCAACCAATAAGAAGTAAAACTACAAAAATTATTTTCTTAACCATATCATCACCCAACCAAACTCACATTTATAAGACGTGTTAGTGTATTCCCTAGTGTGGTTAACTCATTAATTATTTTAAACTTTCTAAAGAACTGTTATTACCCAGGCAACTCTTATTTGGGAAGTATTCCTCCGTTTATCAACTGTTCAAATACGTCATGACACTTCATTTTTATAAAATCACGCAACAACCTAACTGCGGGCGTAATCGATTGTCTGCTAGGACATACAAGCCACAATTCCGTTTTCCTGGCTTGATAGTCGTTCATCACAGGAACAACTCGCTTATCGACTAAATCATTCGACATGTCCAAACTGGATTTAACTGCCAGCCCTTTACCTGACACACACCAACGCCTAACAAGGTCACCATCATTGCTCGCTCGATTGCCATGCATCTTGATTTTGAATGACTCTCCGTCTTTAGAAAATGTCCAAACGTCGTGTATCACATCGTATAAGTGATAAAAAAGCCCGTTATGGCGCACTAGTTCTTGTGGATGTTTAGGTGCGCCAAACTCGCTTAAGTATTCTTCAGTTGCGCAGAGTAGCCCCGGCACATCACATATTTTAAAGCCATATAAATTGCTATCGGTTGGCGAGCCATAGCGAAGTGCGATGTCTACTGCGTCTCGATAAAAATCGATGTTACTATCGCTTAAGTTGATTTTCAGCTTAACACTAGGATGCATAGTTAAGAATTCATCAAGCCATGGGACAACAATATTCCGGCCTAGATCTGAAGACAGTGCCAAACGCAATTCTCCGTCGATAACCGCAAGTTCCTCTTTCACGTGTTGGTGCGCTTGTGCCAGCATAGCGACCGCTTCTTGGCAACTGGGAATATATCGCTCTCCGGCAGCCGATAACCTTAACTGCCGAGTCGTACGAATGAAGAGTTCAGCGCCTAATTGTTTCTCTACACGTTTAATCGCAGCGCTCGCAGTTGCTACACGCATGTCTAAACTTTCGGCTGCGGCGGTTATGCTTCGAAACTCGGCCACCTTCAAAATAACCTCTAAATCTTCTACCTGCATCGTGCTTCTACCTACAACTCATTTTCAATTTATTTTTGATAAAGATTCAAACATTATGCTGTTTTCGTTTAACCATTCAAGCTCTAAACTCTCTATCAATTATTTGGATTGACGTTAACGAATTCGGAAGATTACTGCTATACCTGAATACACCAAAACGTCATTCCTTAACTCACTGTTGCGGAGAAAGCTATGAAAGCCATTGGTTACCTTGAATCTTTATCTATTGAACACCCTGAGGCGTTGTTGGACATAAACATTGAGCAACCCGTTGCTACTGGCCATGATCTACTTGTAAAAATAAAAGCTATCGCGGTAAACCCTGTCGACTATAAAATCCGACAGAATGTTGCACCTGAAAATGGCGACTATAAAGTCATTGGCTGGGATGCAGTAGGCGAAGTTGTAGCAACAGGTGAAGACGTTACGCTATTCCAACCGGGCGATACTGTTTTTTATGCCGGAGATCTAACACGTTCAGGCTCCAACGCAGAGTTTCAAGTAGTTGACGAACGCATTGTTGGACGCAAGCCCAAAAGCTTAACAGACGGGGAAGCCGCTGCTTTACCATTAACAGCGATTACTGCTTACGAGCTGCTTTTTGAGCGTCTTCAAATTCAAAAGCAAACAACAGACATCGATAAAACCGATGATATTATTTTAGTCACTGGTGCCGCTGGTGGCGTCGGTTCTATTTTATTACAGCTAATAAAGGCTTTAACGGGTGCAACTGTCATCGCAACAGCATCGAGAGAAAGCTCAGCAGACTGGGTGAGAAGCCTAGGGGCAGATTATGTAGTCGACCACTCAAAACCAATGACTGAACAAATTAATGCGTTAAACATTGGTCAAGTCACTCACATTGCAAGTTTAACCCATACCGACAGTTACTTAGATACCTATGTAGAAGTGCTAAAACCAGGTGGCAAGCTTGCGTTAATTGATGACCCGCAAACATTAGATGTGAGCAAGCTAAAGCCAAAATCTATTTCTCTGCACTGGGAATTTATGTTCACACGCTCAATGTTTCAAACAGACGATATGGTGGCACAGCATAAACTACTTAACCATGTGGCAGACCTCGTCGACCAAGGACTAGTTAAAACAACCGTAGGCAAACACCTAGGCAAAATCAGCGCTAGTAACTTAGTCAAGGCACACGCCGAACTAGAATCAGGTAGGTCGATTGGAAAAATTGTATTGGAAGGTTTTTAGTAAACATTACATTGAGAGTAGACAGTTGAAAAACCAACCTAAACCCAAATAAACAACGGACAAGGAATTAAGCATGAATGACAAGCGAACGACACCGCTAAACATAGTAGCGAATATTATCGCCAAAGAAGACAAACTAGAACTAGTAAAAAATGCGCTAGTTAAGCTAATTGAGCCAACGCGAGCAGAGCAAGGTTGCATCAACTATGATTTGCATCAAGACAATGAAAACCCTGCACATTTTATGTTTTTTGAAAATTGGTCATCGCGAGAACTGTGGCAGCAACACATGAATAACCAGCATTTAGCAGATTACCTTGAAGAAACTGAAGGCGCTGTCGACAGCTTTACCGTTAATGAAATGACTTACGTAAACTAGGTCTTTTCAGCTAAACACAAGGGTTAAATTAAGGCAATAGAATCAGCCGCCTTTTGAAGAGAACTAAAGACGAGAGAAAACGATGAATATTAAAGAAGTGTTGGAACAACGCCATTCTACGAAAGAATTCGATACCGATAAAAAGCTAAGCCCAGAGTAAGTCGAGCAAGTAAAAGCAATGCTGCAACTAAGCCCTAACAGCACCAATCTGCAGCCATGGCACTTTATTATTGCTGACAGTGAAGCAGGTAAACAGCGCATTGCATCGAGCACCGAAGGCTTATATCAATTCAACACCAGCAAAATTTTAGATGCTTCACATGTAGTCGTGTTTTGTTCGCGCTTAAGTGCAGAATAAATGCGTCAAAGGGTAACTCTCAGGCATTTTTATGTATTTTCAGAATAAATACTGAAAATTGCGCTACGCTTATGGGTATGAATCAATTGTTAAGCCCTAATCCAGAAATGAATCACATTTGGCACAGCATTTTCGCCAAAGCCAAGGATCCAATAGTGATCTTTTCAAAAAATAAAATTAGCGACTGTAATCAAGCAGCGGTCGATTTTTTTGAATTAAGCAGTATTGAAGAGTTTATAGCAACAAATCCAAGCGCCTTATATCCAGAATATCAGCCTGATGGTCGAAGCTCTTTCGAGAAAGCCAAGCACATGTTTGCACTAAGCAAGAAACGTGGCTCGCATCAGTTCTTCTGGGTTCACCAAAGCGCAAATCAAACACTTAAGCGTGTTTTGGTCCGTCTAACCGATATATCTACCGATGGCGACGAAATCTTCTTCGGTCAACTTTACAGCCTTAAAGACCCAAAAGAATTGCTGTGGGACGACGTAGACAAATTAAGTACGTCAAATCAGCAGTTAATCAAGCAACTTAACCAACCACTTTCGCAAACAGGCAACAACCAGAGTGAATATGAATTGTTGCACCAACACAAGCGCGCTTTAGATGTAAGCGCTATTGTCTCTAAAACAGACGTAAATGGCGTCATCACATACGTTAACGATTATTTTTGTAATATCTCCGGCTACGCTCGAGAAGAACTGCTGGGCAAAACCCACAACATTGTCAACCACCCCGAAATGCCAAAAGAAGTGTTTGCCGAACTATGGCAAACCATCTTAGGAGGCAATGTGTGGCAGGGGGTTATTCAAAACAAAACCAAAACGGGTCAAGCCTATTTTGTTTCAAGTACCATCACGCCAATCCTTAATGACAGTAATGAAATTAGTGAATTTATTTCGATTCGTCACGACATTACTGAGTTGTATGAGAAAGAAAACATTATTTTGTCGAGCATGACAGATCACGAAACCAAACTCGGCAATAAAGTAAAGCTTCTGAACGAGATAAGAACAGGAAAATATAGTCAATTAGCTTTGTGTCGAGTGAACGAATTCTTGAATATTCAGCGCGTATACACCAACCAGAACTATCTAACCTTATTAAATGAACTGGTCTCATTTATTAAAAAAAACCTGCCTGACGGCATTGATTTGTTTCGAGTTAACGAAAATTTATTTGGATTATTACTGAGAAAAACGGCATACGAGCTAGACCTAACCGTTTACAGCAAAGAGCTCAATAAAGCGGTAAATCGTCACAAGTTTAAATTCAATAAAATAAAAATATCGCTGTCGACCACGATAGGGATTAGCGACATAGATAACACTGATAAGAGTTTTAGCGATGCATCTTTGGCGCTAAGCTATGCCCGCAAGCACAACCTGCAAGTTAGCCTGTTTCAGAAGAACAATAACTTACAAGGGGAAGTATTAAACTCACTCATTTGGGTGCAAAAGCTAACCGATGCCATCAAACAAAATGGTTTTTCCATTTTTGGTCAAGAAATCTATGACCAGCGCGGAGATTACTACTCCACCGAGATTCTGATGAGATATAAAGACGTCGAACAAAACCGTTTCGTATCTCCGGCTCTTTATTTAGATTATGCCCGACAAGCTAAACTCTACGATGCAATAAGCCAAACCATTATTATTAAAGCATTCGGTTTTTGTCTTTACCATCAACAACGTATTTCAATCAATATTGAGTATGATGATATCGCGAACGAAGCCACAAAAAATCTAATTTTTACCATGTTGAGGCAAACGCGCTTAGGACATCTAATAACGTTTGAGTTAGTCGAATCACAACGTTTTGACATGGAAAGTGAGCGGTTGGCAGAGTTCCTTAACGAACTAAAAACCTTTGGTTGCTCAATCGCTGTTGATGACTTTGGCACTGGTTACTCAAACTTTGATTACTTAACAAGGCTTCCAGTGGACCTTATCAAAATCGACGGTTCACTTGTTAAAGACATTATTGAGAATGAGAAACACCAAGCGATTGTTAAGTCTATCGTCAGTTTTGCCCACGAGTTAGGTATCGAAGTTGTAGGCGAATTTGTCGCTTCAAAAGCAATTAGCGACTGCCTTACAAAACTAAATGTCGACTACTTACAAGGCTTTTACCTAGATGAGCCGCAACGCCTCCTTTAAAAGGGCGTATCTGCATTTCAGCACGTTCAAGTTATAACGCTAACAGCTAAACATATTCTCGAAATACGGTCATAAAAAAGCCGCAGTGAAATACACTCAAAGCGGCTTTTACTATTGAAATAGTGGTTTTTTACTAGTGTGCGGTGGCGTTTGGTTGATCCTTAAGGATTGCCACCAACAGCGCAGGTAAAAAGGTTAATGTCAACAGAGTGGACACCATGATGCCGCTCAACACAATAACGCCGACACCACGATATAACTCAGTACCTTCACCAGGAATAAGTACTAAAGGCGCAAGGCCAAAAATAGTGGTAGCCGTCGACATAAGAATTGGCTTTAAACGTTTACTGAGTGCCGCAAACACCGCCTCTTTCACCTGCATTTCCTGTGATTGAATAAATCGTCGAGTTTGGTCAACAATTAAGATAGGGTTATTAACCACGGTCCCCAATAAAATGAGGAAACCAAGCATAGTGATCATATCAAATGGCTGATGATATGCAGGCAGCCCTACGCCAGACAACACGCTATTGAAGCCGTTAACCAGAATAAGCCCCAATAAGCCACCTGCCATGCCCAGAGGAACCGTCGCCAATATGAATAGCGGGTAACGCCAATGCGTAAATATTGCCACCAATAGCAAGTAGCTCAATACCAACGCGATGACAAAGTTCCCTGATAAGGAGGCCTTAGTCGCTTCAAGTTGGTCAGCGGCACCACTAATACTTACTTTAATGCCTTGAGCGATTTTACCCTCTCGCCAAAGCGTCGGCAGCAGCTTCTCTCTCACCATTTGCTCGGCCGTCTCGAGCGCTAGCTCACGTGGAGGAATAATATAGACAGTCACCGTGCGATTACCGTCAACACGACGTACCGAATTACTATTCTTGCTTTCAATAAGATCCGCCAGTGCGTGCAAAGGTAAAATATTACCATCAGGCGTTACAATGGGTGTGCTGGCAAGCTGGTCGAGATTTTGCTCGTTGCCAGCTCCACTAAACATAAAGATATCGACTTTGTCATCATTAAGTATGAACTCATCAACGTAAGCACCATCACTCATAGCAGCCACAGCATAACCAAAGTCGCTATTGTCGATACCAAGCTCAGCCAAACGTTGCCACCTCGGCTGAATTTCAATAAGCGGCTGTTCAAGTGTTAGTGAACCGGGATCAGAATTTATCTGAGGGTTCTCAAATACAACATTGGCTTGTTGGTAAACCGCTTCAGCGGCTTGGTACAACTCCAGTATATTACTACCCGCAATATCGACAGCAACCGCCCTCGTGCCACCATCATTACTAGAAATAATAGAACCACGTGAAGAGAATGCACGCATCCCTTCGTAACTTCTAAACTTCTCGGTAACGGCGTCCATCATTTCGTTGATATTGCTAGCATCAACGGGAGCACTCAAGAACCAAATACGTCCAACCGAAACCGACATATTGTAATACTCAAGCGGTGGCATATTTGTTTTACCAGTGTCAAAATCGGCACTATCGGCATTCACGAATTGGTCAAAGTATTTCCTTAGTTCACTGCCTATCTTCTTCATCTCAGAGAGATTATAACTTGGCGGCGCAATCATCATCGAGAATGCTTTCGGCTCTTCACCTTCTGGCAAATACTCTGCGGCTGGCATCAAGCTATAAGCAGCCCCTAAAATGACCAAAACAAATGCCGCTGAAGCAATACGTGCTTGACTAACAGTGCGTGTAAATATTTTGGCTAAGCTCAACCATTTATCAGACAAAGTAAATTGTTTCCCTTGCTTTAAATCTGCCTTCTTGCCTAAATTTGCCAACGCCACAGGGACAACAAAAATAGCGATTAACATTGACGCGATAATCGCGCCTGAGATTGCAATAGCGATGTCTGAATAAAGCTGACCAGCTTCTTGTTGAATGAACAAGATAGGCGCAAATACCAATACCGTTGTCGCCGTTGAAGCCAGCACTGCCGGCCAAACTTCGGTGACTCCATTTATCGCCGCTTGTATTTTGCTCACGCCTTGACGCTTCGCTTGTACAATTGACTCCAACACCACGATGGTATTATCGACAGTCATGCCAATAGCAAAGGCAACACCAGCAAGTGAAATGACGTTAATTGTTCGACCAAAGGCCATCAGTGAAAAGAATGCTGCAATGGTACACAGCGGAATACCTAAAACCCCCACTAGCGTCGCTTTACCCGAGCGAAGGAAGAAGTACATCACTAGTGTCGCCAGCAATGCCCCAAGAGCAAGGTTGGTCCATACATTTTCTAGCGAGCTACGAACATATTTAACGTCGTCACTGGTAAGGATAAGCTCTAAGCCATTTTGAACTAATAGTTCTTGGTTAATATCTTCCACTAATGGCAGCATTGCGTCTTTAATCGCTAACACATTAGAACCACTTTCACGGCGAATCGATAAGCTGATCGTTCGTTCGCCATCTTTAAATGATAAGCCGCGAGTTTCAAAGTGATCTAAGGTCACCGTAGCAACATCTTTAAGTAAAATATTCGCGTTGTCTTTTCGACTGATGATTAAATTCTCAAGCTCGCTAAGTTCTTCAAATCGTCCAATAACGCGCAGTAAATAACGACTTTTACCACTTTCGATATCACCAGCAGAGCTGTCAGAATTTCTATTTCGGATAGCACTGCGCAGTTCAGGTAGGCTAATACCGCGCTGTGCTAGACGGGCTGCGTCTACTTTAATTTGAATCTGTCGTTGAGCACCGCCACCCACACCCACTTCGGATACGCCAGAAACGCTTTCCATACGAGGCCTGATAAAGTCGTCAGCAAAGTCTCTTAGTAAATCCGCATCAAGTTGTAGCGGATTGCCTTTAACAGGCTTGAGGACGAAGTACATAAACGCATTGCCAGAAAAAGAACTAGAAAAAAGTCTTGGCTGGTCAACATTTTCGGGATATGCAGGTACTTGGCTAAGCGCATTGTTCACGCGAATCAATGCATCGTTTGCATCAACACCAAAAGGAAATTCGAGCTCGATATTAGCCTCACCCATTTCAGCATATGACACCATGCGCGTAAGGTTTGGCAAGCTGCGCAGGTAACGTTCCTGCTCTATCAATATTTCTTTTTCAACATCTTGTGGTGTTGCACCAGGCCAACCTGTCTGCACGGTAATCGTTCGCACTTCAAGGTCAGGGATCATTTGAACAGGAATGTTAAGGGCGCTAACCAGCCCTAAAATGGTGGTGATAAGCACCACCACAGCAACTAAAATCCCTCGATTTACTGCGGCAGCAATCATTATTGATTACCACGCGATAATGACTTGTTTGAAGGTTTAGTACGGACTGATTCATTGTCTTTTAACAATGCTACACCACTAACTACAACACTTGCCTGGTTAGGCACGCCAGTCACGGCTACCCAGTCCCCCTGTTGCGTTACTGTTTGAATCAGGTGACGTTGTGTTTTACCTCCCACAACCGAGAATACACTTTGACCGCCATCTGGATGCTGTTTTATCGCAGACTTAGGCAACCAAACGGTTTCCTGTTCACTGGCTGGCACACTAATTTCAGCCATCGCAGACATTCCCGCCATAAAGTTTTTATTATCCGGAAGATAAACGAGTCCAGTCACAGTGCGATTACTGCTATCAGCGACTGCCACAATACGGTTTAAGGTTGCATCGATAGCCTCAGCCTGAGTGAAATCTGGAGTTACCTTTACCGCAACACCGTCGCTTGAACTGAGCGCCAATAAGTACTCTTGAGGAATTGCTACATTAAGCCTTAAATCGTCTTGTTTTACCAAGTTAAAGACTGGCGTTTGCTGTGTAACCCACTCACCCAAGTTCACATAGCGCTTAGCAATAACACCTGAAAATGGCGCATACAACGTATGACGGTCAAGCGTCTCCTTTTCTTTCGCTAGCAATGCCTTTTCACGACTAAGCTCTGCCTTGGCAATATCTACATCTGCTTGACGCTCTGCCATCAAGGTTTCTGCCACTAGCTGTTGTTTGGACAAGGTGATAATTTCCGCCAACAAACGATCAGCTTCTGTTAGTGCGGCTTTTGCAGCTGCGACTGATGCTTGCTGCTGAGCGACACCGTGTTTGGCAAGTTCGGTGTCTAGCACTAATAGCTTATCGCCCGGTTTTACTAAATCTCCAACTTCCACTGATAGCTCAGCAACAACACCTGACTCGAGTTGCGCTAATTGCGCATTTTGTGTTGCCTCAACTGTACCAATTAACGTTAAGGTTGCTAGAGATGTATCTGCTTCTGCCTTTATGATTTCCACTTCAGCTGGCTGAGTATTTGCATTTGCTACTGCGCTGTAACTTGTGAATGACATTAAGACTAAACAGCCAAGCAGGTAACAAGATTTTATGGGGGACGTAATCTTTCTCATGAATACCTTTTAAAACTCTAAACGATAATTATTTTCATTAAAGTATATTATCTTAATCTAGATCTCAGTCAATTTGCGACGACTAACTTACTGATTACGATAAACGAATAGTAACAATTTAAGTCAATAGTTAGTTTAGAGCTAGTTCGCTGTTTTACATTAATTTGATATTCGTTTGGTGGTTATTTGTTTGGTATTAGTTAGGTGCTAGCTTGATGGGCGAATTAGAATCGCCCTGCCAGATACATAAGAAAAGCCTAGTATGACAAGCTAATGGTAAGAAAAGTTAATAGGAAGAGAAAATATCTTGCCGACCACGCCGGCAAGTGAGTTATTAGAGTAATTCTTTGACAATAAGTTTCAGCAGATACGTCTCGCGCTCAATCGACATACCTTTTTTATCACTTTCAGCAATAGTCTTTTGATTGTGCGAAATCGCTTTGTGAATATTCATCCATACCGGACGCATACCATTGTTTATCTCATGCGCTTCAAGAGATGTCTCTTTCAGTGTCGAATCAATATTACAGGTATAACAATAAGACAGCATATGTATCGCATCAGCATCGTCTTTGTACCAAGGTCGGTATTCTTCATAAAGGCCAAATGGACTTATGTTGGTAATATTTTGTGCGCCAGTTTCCTCTGACAGTTCACGTTTTAAACCGTCAATTTTATTCTCACCTTCATCAATACCGCCGCCAGGCAGAGAATAGTCGTGATAACGCTCAGTAAATAGCAATAGGATATTCTCACCATCGAGCACAATGGCTCGAGTCGCTTCTCGAGTGAAATAGCTCGCTTTATCTAGATTTACCGCCGGATGAATAGTTTGTCTCAAGTTACGCATTAATAATTCACTATCAGTTGTTCATAAAAGAAAACAATCAAAGGGCGCGTAGTGTAAAGCCTATTACTGTTAATGCCTACGCAAAATCTATTTATTATTCATCGAAATTTAATATTTCTCTGCTAGTTTTAGCGCTATATTTGGATAGGTTGCGTCCGCGTTATCCTAAACAGCACGTATAGATGTTACTCGTACTCATTCGACAAACCGAAATCCACTCATGCGCAAGATAAAGACCGCTAGCGGCATAACACTTCATTATCAAGATAGAGGAAAAAAGTCTCAGCCAACCATTGTATTAATCGTGGGGCTAGGCGCACATATGACAGTTTGGCCAGATGAGCTGTACTTTGGTCTTGTAGAAAATGGATTTCGGGTTATCCGATTTGATAATCGAGATGTTGGACTGTATAGCCAGTTTGATAGCTACGGCAAACCTAACCTGCTGAAAACTTGGTTAGGTAGAAAGCTACCTCTTAGAAACTCCCTTCTCTATACACTCGAGGACATGGCGAACGATGTTATTGAACTAATGTCTGCGCTGAAAATAAAAAAAGCCCATTTGGTGGGCGCCTCCATGGGCGGTATGATCGCGCAAATTATTGCTGCGAAGTATAAAAAGAAAGTACTGAGCTTAACATCAATTATGTCGACAAGCTCTTATCCAGAAGTTTCAAAGTCGAACTTAAAAGTTATGCTAAAACTTGCTAAGCGCCCATCCTCACACAATAAAGAAGCAGCAATTCGATACAACGTAAAACTTAATCAATTGATTGGAAGCCCAGCATATCCGATAGACGAAGCTACCTTGCACCAACAAGCAACAGCGGCGGTAGAACGTCACTACAGCCCCGCAGCTTTCCAACGACAGCTCGCCGCAATCACAGCCGCTGGGTGCAGACGACAATTGGTGAAAAAGATTAAGGCCCCTACTTTAGTCATTCATGGTTCAAGAGACCCGATTATTCCCCTATGCGCAGGTGTTGATACCGCGAACAAGATTAAGAAAGCCAAACTAAAAGTAGTCGATGGCATGGGGCATGACTTCCCACCAATACCATGAATAAAATGACAAAATGGCTAACAAAACATGTCGAGAAAGCAGAGCTAAAAAAAGAGCAAAGAAAGCAGAAAAAACTATCAAGCCTAACCAGCAAAATTGATTTGAAATAGACCTTATCTCACGAATAGGCCAACCTTGATCTAAATTTGAAGCAAAGATCGTCTTGAATAAGCTTTGAACAACACTTGATTTTCTGTGACTGGGTATAAGTATTTTAATTCACCAAGTTGCTATCTTATTGGTCTTGTTGCATTATTTCCCACCGTATCTAGCAGCCTTCATCAAGATCCCTTGAAAGAAAACGATCTGTTTAGCGATCGCTAAACAATCAGAAAGTCTAAATGAATTCCTCATCAGCTCAACAATGCTGACATCGAATTTGCCATCTATGCGTCATAAAATGCAAACGCCAAAAGCCAATTAACATTTGAACAATCGGTCAAAAAAAGTACTAGACAACGTTGGCATTCCGCCTTACTACTATAAGAGTATCTTCGCACTAAAATGAAGCAAGGAAGTTAAATGAAACTAATAAAATACCTTTCCATTTCCGTGATAAATGTATGCGTTTCTAGTCATGTTTTTGCGTAAAACAATGGTGAGTTTGACAAGTTCATGGGGGAGGATTCTCGTTCTAAATATGCCATTAACTACACAGATTACGATGCGATTTTAAAGACCTTTGTCATGCCAATGGGCAAATCGAGTCGAGCACAAGCTAAGAAAAGTAAGGCCACTGTTGGCACTCGTTTAAAAAACAATATCAATAAACTTACAGCACTCGAAGGTAATCGCTTTTTATTTGAAGCTTTTAAAGATAAGGAATACAAACAGCTAATTAGCGATATAAGACGGAGCCTGGAGGCAATTCCAGACCAAATGCAATTAAGCGCTTTCAACAAAGAAGAGCAGCTAGCGTATTGGCTCAACCTTTACAATATCTCAATGCTTGATGAACTTAACAAGTAATATCCTGTTAAAAAGCTGAAATATTTATTCGACGACGACTCGTTTATGGCGCAGGACATTTTGACGGTATCAGGCGTCAAGTTGAGTTTAAACGACATTCAATATCGCATCCTAGCCAAGAAGTACGACCACGACCCGTTGATTAACTATGGGCTTTACCAAGGCATTATAGGTTCACCTAATTTAAAAAACCGAGCTTACACGGGTGGTAATGTTTATGAAGAGCTAACGGATAATGCTGTAAACTTTGTGAACTCCAATCGTGGTACGTACGGTAAAAATAAAAAAGCATTTCGCGTCTCGAGTTGGTACAAAAGAAACGAAGTGTTTTTTCCAGACTTTAAAGAAGATTGTTCTGCGCACGTTATCGGACACAGTTGTTACTATTCCCAATGGCGCATTAAGTGGCGAATCTATCGAGAGTTTTACGCGACGACAACGCTTTCTAGTTAAAACTAGATTAAACCTCAGGTATGAAACGCCAATAGATAAACTAGAAGAACTTCTCGTTGCACTACGCAAAAACCTAACTTCTTTCGAGTTTGTCATTCCAATGCCTGCGCGGGTGAGTTTTATTGGCTATGGTGCTTTTTCTCTCGACGTTGAAGTGATGATCTATATTCGCGCGCTTAACTATGAAATATTTCTTGAGAAGCAGGAAAAGTTACTATTGTCGTTTTCACACATTGTTGAAGAGCACGGTAGTGGCTTCGCGTTTCCGTCGCAAACTATTTATACCGCTAAAGATGACTTTCCCACAGAAACTGCCCAGCAAGTGTTGTCTCAACAAGATCTATCTCAACAAAGTCCTTCCGCTAATTAGCTCGGTTCAAGTTAATGTCCGGATAAAACATTAGGATATAAAAAGGAGAGCAACACCGCTCTCCTTTTTATCAATCAAGTATCGTAAATGTACTTTAACTAACCTGTATTACGCATACCTGTTGCGACGCCCGCCATTGTTACCATCAAGAGTTGTTCTGACTCAGGATGCTCCGGCTTTTCACGTAAACGTTTTAACGCTTCTATTTGCAGTAAGTGGAGCGGAACTAAGTATGGTTGTCGCAAGTTGAATGAACTTAAATTCCACGGATCATTTTCCAGCGTTTGTTCTTGGTTCAACAAGGTCAGAACCGCTTGCTCGTCTTGTTTAAGCTGCTGTCGTAATTCATCACCCAACCCTTGTAATTCAGGCTCTACAAGTGCTTTATCATAAAGCGCAGAAAGTTGAGTATCTGACTTGAGGTACACCATTTCAGTTAGCGATATACGGGCCTTGAAATAAGGCCAATGCTCTAGCATGTCAGCCATCAAGGCTTTGTGTTCACGATAAAACTGCTCGATTGCTTGCCCTAACCCTAGCCAGCTAGGCAATACTAAGCGATTTTGGCTCCATGCGAATATCCATGGGATAGCACGCAACGATTCAATACCGCCATCAGAACGACGTTTGCTCGGTCTTGAACCTAGTGGTAACGAGCTTAACTCCTGTTCAGGTGTTGCCTGTCTAAAGTACTGAACAAAACTCTCTTGCTCACGAATATAGCCACGATAAACACGACAACTAAAATCAGCCATTTCATTCATCAGCTCACGCCATTGCGCTTTAGGTGCAGGCGGTGGCGTAATTAAGCTCTCTAAAATCGCACTAGCGTATAAGTGTAAACTGCGAACAGCAAGATTAGGTAAACCAAATTTATATCGAATCGTTTCGCCTTGCTCGGTTACACGCAAGCCACCATCCAAAGTTCCTGGCGGTTGTGATGCGATTGCTGCATGCGCCGGCCCGCCACCACGACCAATAGTACCGCCACGGCCGTGGAATAATTTAAGCTCTACTTCGCGTTCGTTAAACACTTCAACCAAGGCTTCTTGCGCTTGATATTGCGCCCACGTCGCCGCTAACACGCCAGCATCTTTTGCAGAATCACTGTAACCGATCATGACATATTGCTTGCGCTGACAACGATTTAAGTACTGTTCAACACTCAATAGTGATTTCATTACGCTAGGCGCGTTATTCAAATCATCGAGGGTCTCAAAAAGCGGGGCGATTGGCATTTCCCATGTAAAACCTGTCGCCTTCATCAGTAAGTTTACCGCGAGCACATCGCTGACTTTGCTCGCCATTGAGATGATGTAAATGCCCAACACTTCTTTAGGCTGTTTAGCCACCATATGGTAGGTATCGAGCACTTCTTGTGTGTCACTGCTCCACTGGATATTTGGCAACAATGGACGAGGGTTGGATATTTCACTCAACAAGAATTCTACACGTTTTGCCTCGTCCCATGTGTGGTAATCACCCAGACTCAACGTTGAGACAATTTCAGCAATGGCGTCATCGTGTCTTTCACTGTGCTGGCGAATATCGAGCTTCACCAAGGAAATACCAAAACACTGCACTTTACGAATGAGATCTAACACGCGTGAATCTGCGACGCGCGTTAAACCGACCGCAATCAAACTCTTTCGACATAATACCAACGGTTTTAGTAACTGCTCTGAACTAGAGATTGCACCTGCTGTTTCCCCTTTTCGCAGTAAAGCAACGGTTTGCTTTAACTTACCTACCATGTCTTTTAGGATTGCTCGATATGGACCGATTCGCTCAACATCAGCTTCAATCAGTTCCTCAGTCGCTTTATGCATTGAAAGTTCGAGGTAAAGTTGTTCGAAGTCGCCTAGATACAGTTCAGCCGCCATTAAACGCGCTTGTAAAATAGCTTGTTCGCTGAGTACCGCTGTTACAAACGGGTTACCGTCGCGATCGCCAGCCATCCAGCTTGCCATCGTAATAGGTACTATATCGCTTGCTAGACGCTCTCCAGTTATTTTGACCGATAGCTCATCTAATTCGCGTACAAACTGTGGTACGGCGTGCCACAAACTATCGCCAATGGCGTTTAAGCCCCAGCGTGATTCATCAAGTGGTGTTGGTCGCTGCTGACGAATTTCATTGGTGTACCATGCCTGTTCGATAATTTCTTTAACGCGAGGGCTCAGGTCTTCACCACCTTTACCTAGCTCGTCAGCGACTTCATTGTATTTATGAATAAAGGTACGACGATTAATTTCGGTCGGGTGAGCTGTTAGCACAAGCTCAACGTGCAACTTAGCGATTGCTTGCTTAAATTGCTTAGCGTCAACACCTTCTAGCTTGTCAGCGAGCGAATCAAGCGGGTGTGGCAAATCAAGTTCAGCTAAACCTTGCTCGCTAGCAGTGTGTTGCTGTTCAGCCACATTCGCTAAATTGAGGAATTGACTAAAGGCGCGCGCATGCACTAATAAATCTTGCTCTGAACTTTCTGCAAAAATTGCTTGAAGCTGTTCTACTGATTGTGGCTCGCCGGCAACAACTCTCTTGCCCAATAAACGGACAGCTTCGATGTTGTCGACCCAGCTGTCACCTTTGTCGTTGGCAATTGTTTGTCCCAGCACTTCACCGAGCAATCGCACGTTATTAGATATTGTTTCTAACATATCTCTCTCCTTTCGATGGAATCAGTCTAGGGCGAGCAAAAAATATATTCCAATATATATTTATATTTATTTATATAGATTTTTATTTATACTCAGGTTAAGTGTTAAAAAATAACCAGCGAAATTAAGGCATAACTAGAAGGACTTAGCTAAAAGCTCTAGCTTTGAGCATTGCATTAAGAACTTTGAGTTAGAAAATTTAAGACAGCGTTCATTAGCTATGTTTGTTAAGTACATTTATTAGGAAAGCGTTTCGAGGTATTAGCTGTGCAATCTAGGCGACCAACATTAAGACAGTTAGAGCTTTTACAAGCTCTCGAACGACACAAGAGTATCTCATTGGTAGCTCAACAGTTACATATCTCGCAGCCGTCGGTTTCTATTCAGTTAAAACAGCTAAAGGAACTCGTAGGCCTGCCTATCTATCAACAGTACGGAAAAACGGTAACGCTGACAGATGCTGGTAAAGAGCTACTAAAATGTGCCAATGAGGTATTCACTAGCTTCCATAACCTCAACGTAGCACTCGACGATTTAAAAAATTTGAGTGCAGGTTCGCTCAAGCTTTGTGTTGTATCCACCGCCAAATATGTGCTGCCATTATTACTCGGTGCTTTCTGCAAAAAGCACCCAAAAGTTGATGTGGACTTGAAAGTTGGTAACCGCAAGGAAGTTAAAGAACGATTGGAAGCCAATGAAGATGACTTTTATTTTTTCAGCCAATTACCCACTAACATTGAAGTTAAAAAAACTCCATTTTTAACTAACGAGCTTGTTGTTATCGCACCAGCAAATCACGAATTGAACTTACAGGAGCAAGTGAGCCTCGCTCGTTTATCTCACTATCCATTCATTATGCGTGAAGCAGGCTCAGGAACACGTCGCACAATTGAAGAGTTTTGCCAAGAGCGTGGTGTAACACTTAACGAAAAAATGACCATCGAAAGTAATGAAGCCATCAAATACGCTGTTGCTTCTGGCCTTGGGTTGTCGATACTCAGTCGGCACACGCTCGACTATGGAGATGTGCCAGGTCTAGTTAAACTCAACGTAAAGGAATTTCCCATTTGCAACCAATGGTACTTAGTGCAACGCAAAGATCGACAACAAAGCCTCATCGCAAAAGCCTTCGAGAGCTTTATGAAAGAGCAAGGACTAAGCATTTTGGAAAAATCCGTCGCCGATAAGCGGTAAACTAACCTTCTGATGCAGTCTTTGTTAGTGACACAACAGCAGGATGCTTACGCTTACGCTCCGTGGTGATCATATAGAGCTCTTCACTAATTTCACCATTACCGTTAGAAAGGGCAAAGGCAGGTACGATAGAGTGGTGCCAATTGTTGAACGCACCGTTGATGCTATCAATGACTACTTAGTCAAAGTTCGCCCACTGTTGGCGACTTTGCCAGTGGTGATGCGCTCTTCTTGGGTGAAACAGGTAAACGTATTTTAAGTAGTAAGTTAACAGAACTAGTCGGGGAGTATGTACGTAGATCTGGTGTTGCAGATGCAGGTGCGTGTCATCTACTCAGACACGCGACAGGAACACATATGCTGCGTAATGGTACTGATATTCGTTATGTACAAGAGATGTTGGGGCATGATGATTTGAATACTACCCAGCGATATTCTCATGTGGTTATCAATGATTTGAAAAAAGTGCATCAGCAAACGCATCCGTTTGCTAACAAGACATAATTTTAAATGTATATTAGTTTATTTTTATCTTTAAATTGGTACTAATAGTACCGTTATTTAGGTAAATATAAACCTTTGTGGTTGTGTTAGTTTAAAAATATTTCTAGATTGGTACTATGAGTACCGAAAATCAAAGTAAAATAAACCAACTGCTGTCCATCGCACCTTCAGGTGTTGTGTTATCTTCTGCGTGGCTCGTTAATCAAGGGTACAGCCTTGATTTACAAAAACGCTATAAGAAAAGTAAGTGGTTTAAATCATTTGGCAGAGGTGCCTTGATACGTAATGAAGATACAGTTGATTATCTAGGCGGTATCCAAGCCTTACAGAATCAACTTGGTTTATCTGTTCACCCTGCTGCAAAAACAGCTTTAATACTGCAAGGTAAATCACACTATCTAGAGTTCTCTACTCAAAAGGTACAATTGTTTTCTACTTCATCCGAAACATTACCCACTTGGTTTAAAAACTATGACTGGGGAGTGAAAGTGGAAAACAATGCATCATCATTTTTGCCGCCAGATATCGGCATAATGGAATACCAACATAAATCGTTTGAAATAAAAGTATCTAGTCCAGTTCGCGCCATAATGGAGTGCTTATATTTAGCTCCCAATGAGCAACCATTACTCGAAGTTTATGAGTTAATCGAAGGACTAAATAATATACGTCCAGTGACTGCCCAGAAGTTATTAGAAAGCTGTACTTCCGTTAAAGTAAAACGTTTATTTCTATACATGGCTGAGAAAGCAGGCCATGAGTGGTTGACGTATATCAATCAAGACAAGATAGAACTCGGTAAAGGAAAGCGGCAAATCGTCTCTGATGGCGTGTATGTCTCTAAATATCAAATAACTGTTCCAAAGGAACTGGAGAAACACATATGACCGAAAAATATGCTCAGCAAGTTCGATTGCTTCTTGATGTTATGCCAGAGGTAGCAAAAGAGAGCTGTTTTTCATTACATGGTGGTACAGCGATCAACTTGTTTGTTTTGAACATGCCAAGGTTATCTGTTGATATCGACCTTACCTATATTCACATTCAAGACAGACAAGAAAGTATCGATGCGATAAATGGCGCGTTACAACAAATTGCAGCTCGTGTTGTTGCGCTGCGTCCATCGTTACGAGTAGAACATAAAGAAAAGATTTGTAAGCTGCTGGTTGAAGAGCATGGCGTACAGATAAAAGGTGAAGTAAACATGGTTGGACGTGGTGTTATTGATGATACTGATAACAAAATGCCGTTGTGCGAGTTGGCGCAAGAACAATTTGACGCATTCTGCGCCATAAATGTTGTGTAAGGTGTTTAGTGTACACCGAAGTAGCTATAAGTATTGGGCTAAAAGTGATACATCCCCTTAACCGGAGCAACTTCGCTTAGAAGCTGAAGTGAAAGCAATTCATCAGCTGAGTAATGGCTCTGCTGGCGCACGTAACATTGCTGGAATAATTACAAACAATGGTTACAAGTTAAGCCGTTATCGCGCTACAAAGCTGATGACCAAGTTAAATTTAACAAGCTGCCAAGTACCACAGCACAAATATAAACGTGGTGGCAATGAGCATCTTGAGATACCTAATAAACTAGATAGGCAGTTTGATGTTGTTGAGCCAAATACTGTGTGGTGCGGTGATGTCACTTATGTTTGGACTGGAAACCGCTGGGCATATTTAGCAGTTGTTATCGACTTGTTTGCTCGCAAGGTTGTGGGTTGGGCGATGTCATTCTCGCCTGACACCAATCTAACATTAAAAGCGTTAGAAATAGTTTATGAAAGTCGTGCTAAGCCTAGCGGACTGATATTCCATTCAGACCAAGGCAGAGGTTTGCAAACAAGCTTCATTTTGGGGTTGTTCTTCACAACGAACGCCAGGCGAGATTTATACGTACACTTAGCCATTGATCAAAACCAGCGTGCTTCACGTAATTTTACTTTTAAAGCATAATTGAGCAGCAGAAAGCACTACCTTTAAAGAAATGCTGCGTTAAGAGGATGTATGAAATTATTATACAAACAACTAAGTACAATGCGTATCGAAAAGCTCATCATTAATTCATTAGAACAAGCCCTTTATCAGGCCATAGTGGTAATCGATGGTGATGAACATGTGGTTTGGCAATCTGAAGAAAAAACACTGACGACGAGAAACCTTACAAAAATGCGCGAGCACTTTGAAAAACTAGACGTAGCCGAAATTGTCCTTCGGCACGAAAGTGCGTACGATGAAATGGTCGGCCAGCCGACAAAAAACGGTAACAACCGTTTAGAAGTACCATTGAGAAAGAACCCTTATGCCGTGCTCAAGCATCTGCATTAATAAACACTTATCCATCAAGGCATAAAATGATAAAAACCGCTTCGCCGCTCGTTGTATTTGACCTAGACCAAACGCTGCTCAATAAACAATCGCAACTGAGCGAATATACATTGCAAACGCTTCGCGCGATGGATTACGCAGGCATTCATTACACTATTGCCACCGGTCGCAGTTACCTGTCGGCAGCGACCATATTAAAAGTTCACACTTTCTCATTGCCTCAAATATATACCAATGGAGTTGTAACTTGGTGCCCGACAAAAGAGCACTTTAGTTTTGATAATAGCTTGACCTTTCCTGAAACCACGCTCGCTTTAAATGCACTAGAGACCGACTCAGCTACTCCATTCATTAGCGCTATGGACGATAATCATCAGCGCTACCTGTTCCACGGAGAATTTAAAAACACCACGGAACAACGGATGTTAGAACGCCTCAGTAAGCTAAAAGGTGCTGAGGTGTTGCCAATGAGCCAAATGCCATCGCAATTACACATCACCAACATCAGCATGATAGGTCCGACGCCAGATATTGAAAATGCTACGCACAAAATAGCGAACCTACCTCATCTTATCGCCTACTACGGCCAAGCTATTGAACGTAGCGATTTTAGCTGGATTGATATCCACCATACCGATGCCAGTAAAGGAGCAGCGATCACGAAGTTAAAACAGCAGCTCGATTTAGATTCAGTGATTTGTTTTGGAGATGGTGATAACGATTTAAGCATGTTTGCCGTTGCAGACGAATGTTATGCCCCAGCAAACGCAAAACCGCAAATTAAAGATGCTGCCACTGCTGTCATTGGTCACCATGACGATGATGGTGTTGCCAGATTTCTGCGAGAAAAATTTAGGCTCTAACGGTATCTTAACTAAACATATAACTATTGGCCTTTAACATGCGGCTATTGGGCTTTCCGTCCAATGCCGTCATGGGTTCGCTTGCAAATAGGTTATTCTCAATTAAAAAGCCAAGTTGACGCTTGCTATTCGTTTGCTAATACCAAACACTCAACATGCCCCAATAAAAATACTTGATGGTCGCTGAGCTCCTCAAACTGGCAAGCATCGAGCGATGCACTATGTGCAATAACAGAAAGCGCGGTTTTATCCCCAGCGATTACACCACCACTTAGTTAACTTTTTCCAAGTAATACACAGCATGATCATTTCGGTAATATGATGCTCATAGATAGGACGCCACCCCAACCCTCAGGTCCTGCCTGAGGACTATCAGCCCAATACCGAACTCCACCGCCAAGGCTAACCGGCAATTTTCCAAAACGAAACAACTTACTTACTGAAAATTTTATCGGTACCGACCATTCATCATTTACGCCGTCGAATGTTGCTTCAGCATTCAAGCTGAAAGAGACTGCATTAGCTGTTCGGTAACTGATAAACGGTTGGATTAATGACGTCTCGATCGGAATATCACCATCCAAGTCCCTGATAGTGTTGACAAGCGCTCCATAAGTCCATGATTTACCCTGCTGCTTTAATGCTACTGCTGTGATACCTGCACCAGTCTCGCCAGCACCAGTGTAGTCATTGGTCGATGTAGGCAAAATAAATACTGGGCCTACTCCCCAAATCCACCCAGAATCACCAACCGTTTTTGGTGATACAAAAAAGCTTTGCACTGCATCGCCTAAGCCAGACTCTGAGCTGCTTCCAGGTACCACATCGTTCAGTGATATTGTTGGTAAAACGGTTCGAGAGATAACGTTCCAATTTTCACTTATCGAAAACGGTATCACAGGCTTGATAGTCACTACTGTCCTCTCGCCTTGATCATTCCCACCTAAATTGCTGTCGAAGGTAAAATCTATCGGTATCTGAATCAGATTTGAAATAGGGTTCGCTAATTTCCGAGAAATAGCTTGTTCTTCGGTTTCGGCCGCTAATGGCGTTGCCAATACTGTAATAACACTGAAAATAAATATATGAGTCGATTTCATGGTGTTGACCTCAGCAAACAGACTGTGCGGTAAAATTAAAAATATTTTTGGGTGTGGCTGTAATAAATTTTAAATAGCATAGAGGGGTGGCTAATACCCCAATACTTAATTTGTTAGCTTACTGGCTCCATTTATTCCACTTTTTTGAGTAAGGGCACTAAACGATAACCTTCCTTCAAGATGCGGTCGGACGGGCCGTAGTGCCTTGCCGTGAAACTGAAGACGCCCGAATCGTTTTGAATCGGAATGTGATTCGGGTGTTGCGACCCACAGCCCAGACTCACGGTGTAGGTTCCGTCCGCGTTTGCTTTCGCGTAATAAGAATTTACATTTGCATTGTCATTGAACATAAAACCGGCTTTGTTGTACACGGTGATTGACCAAAAATGTTTATTCTCAGGGTCATCGAAGGTGAGTTTGTAGCAACCTTTTGCAGGGAAATTAGCGGATGTCTCGTAGATATTATCTTTTGCCAATGCGCCCCCCCAACCGATTGCTGCTGCCACCTGATTCTTTTCAGGGCTATAAAACCCTCTTGATTCATCAGTTGGCGACGAAAATAGTGTTGAAGACAAGGCGATAGGCCCCACTTTTTTGACCAAGCCCATGACATCCGCTTTAAGTTGATTTTCTACCTGATAAAAAGACGATTGTTCATATTTCTGAGTATAAAAAGGTTTATCACTACCCGCAGTTATAACAATGCCTTGTTGATATTTCTTAACTTGCTCTGATGAAAACCTTGCATCAAGACGAATGAGTACAATCAGGTGATCGCCAGTATGAGTGGCCAACTCGTATGTACCTGGGCCATACGACATAGGTTGCGGACGATGGTCCTCTGTCACTGGCTGCATAGTCATATATGAACCCTCGGGCACGTCAGGCAATGTTATTGTGGCCCCCTTTGATACATTCACGACCGCCTTTGAATAGTAAGCATCTCTATTCATTCGAACAACTGGTTGGTTATCGGTAGGCGCTAATTCCGAAATATGATAAAACGTGTTCACTCCAACACCACTCTGCGCTTCTAATATTTGCCGCGCAGTTTCTGCTCGGGGGTAGAGCTCTTTCGTCACTACCGTGCCATGTTTGTCAAAAAATCGTTCAATTTTATCCGTCAATTGAGGCTCAGCAGCGTGTGCTATTTGACAATAACTAAGCAGCCCAGTAATGATCCAAACACATACATTAGCAGGAGAACATTTTAACTTGTGCTTCATAATTTTTTCCTTCATTCGTGGTGATACATACTGTAGCCATTCGGCCTCAAGTTCCTTCATGTTTGTAATTTCCAGGTATTTTCGCAACTGCCAGTTACACTCACAGTTGTGTATAAACTAGCATCAGGCGAGCAAATTCCCCATCTACCCCATCGTCATTCCGATCTATGGTTTTACCATAGCTAAGCTTTAACCCCAGCGATTTTGAAAATTGAACGCCCAGTGTCGCCCCCATGTTCAAAGAGCGCTGCTTATTATCGCCACTAACGCCATCGGTTTCTGTTTCGCCACCATATGCATAAATACCGTCTAAGGATGTCCAGATAGCTGGATTAAAATTATGGGTTAAGTGAGCTTCTAACTTGTAAAGCGGGTCTTGACTTATCGTATCTGCACCAAAAGGCTCATCATTATCGCCAAAAAAGGTAACACTGGGCACCAAGTCAAATGTCGTTAAATGAGGATCGAGAAAGCTGTAACCGAACCCAAACGTGATTGGTGCACCCAATTGCAAAGAATACCGGTTTGCGCCTAAGTTAGCGGATTTATTTTCATCGTATTCACCAGTAGGAAGTGTCAACCTTGCAAGTCCGCCGATAGCAAATTCAGGTTTGTAAGACGCATATGTCTCTTTAGTCAATGGAGGAAGATTGTATAACCCCATAGACAAAAGTAATTGAGTGTCCCCCAATCCATCTGACTTAGTTTGATTCTGAAAATCAGGTGCATTGGGCAGAGTAATGGTTGACGTTAAATCTCCTGTCGGTTGCACGACTGTAAAAGAAACGTATCTGTCATTAATTGACATCGTGCGAGTGTACTGCGCGATAACTAAATCAACATCCAATTCTAATCCTGGGTTTACAATGCCCGAGTTGAGCATAGAGTTGCCCTCTACCTTCATACCGAAAACTGTAAATACATTTGTATCTATAGGTGGGGGAAAATAGGCTCGCGGGCCGTCTCCAATCTCAGCGTAGGTCGCATTGCTGCAAAGAAGCAGTGTACAAAATACCACAATGTTGGTGCGTATCGACGACTTAATTTCAGTTACATGCATTGATACCATAATCGATTAACCTTCTCTTAACAGACAAAAACATAAAACGTTAACTTCGTGTCTCGCTCAGAACCTCGAGGGCACGCTAGTATCACTTTAATTCGAAATTATTTTTTAGAGTCAAATAATTGTTGGCTCATTGCTTCAGCTGTAATTGACCATCTCTCTAACAACGGTTTCACACTGTCGACGGTTAACTGAGCTTCCGCACTATCTAGCGTTCCGGCCACTCCGCGCCTTACAGACTGCATTAATGGCTCCCCGGTCAATGAATCAACAGTCTCGCTCTCGACCTGAAGAGCTATTTCTAAATCATTAAGGCCGCCACGCACTGCATTGGCAACAAACGCTATTGGGATGTATTGGTAAGCTCTAAGCTCCTTGTTCTGGATGGAGACCGCGGTGAGTGCGACTTTCAATCGAAGGGTATTTTCACCCGGTTCCGTGGTGAAATAATCCTTATCTTTGAGTAATTCAATCATGTACTGGTTGGCATAATTCGCGATGTCTGTGAGGGTCTCAGCAGAAGCTTGGTCAGTGACCGGCGGCGCTGGATAAAAACTGATAGGGTCTAACATTAATTTCGTGTAACCACGGGTCGAAAGTAATGGACTTACGTATCGTTGGACGTGGTCAGAATCGTCAGAGTCAACGACTGTGAGATGTGAATAATCAGCTAAAAACCCAGAATAATTTCTTGATTCGAGTCCATCATCAACATTTGAAGGGCCTGTTGCCGAACAAGATGAAAGAAGTATTAGCGAGGCCAAAATAGCAACTCTCATAATTTTTATCCTTCTCGTTACTTTTAAATCAGACTGGTTGTAAATCAGAATGCTTATATGTTTCTATCGGTATTTAAACCAAATTTTGATCGATGCAATTTCAATTGGATAAACAACTATTTACTGTGGTGATCAAGAGAAACTATTCAAAGTATAGTCAATATTTTTAGATGTATAATTTTTTATTGATTTATTCGGAAGAACTACAATACTTAAGCCTGAGAGAGTATTCAGAGTATGCAATCAATAATTAGATAAAAGCGTTTGTTGATTTTTAACGAAGCATACTGCTCTCAATGTTATTGAGAGGTGTAATATGAAAAAATTAGTCAATAGCCTACTTTTATGCCTTTTATTTTTAATACTCTCTCATATATCCGTTAATGCCAGCGCGAAATACGCAAAAATTGATGATAGTTTTCAACTGTTTTATCAAGATTCAGGCAGAGGCGAGCAGGTCATTTTGTTTATTCCTGGTTGGACTATGTCTAGTCAGGTATTTGAGTATCAGTTGGCTCACTTTGAAGACTCAAAAAAGTATCGAGCAATTGCCATTGACCCCAGAGGACAAGGACGCTCTTCTAAAACCAGTTCAGGCTATACCTATAAACAACGCGGCAAAGACTTGGCCAATTTTATCAATAAACTTAACCTTGAACAGGTCATACTCGTTGGGTGGTCTTTTGGCGCTCTAGATATGCTCTCTTACATCTCCCAATACGGTGTTTCCAATGTTAAAGGGGTTATGTTGTTGGATGGTAGTCCGAAAACGATGAGTACTAATCTAAAGGGAGCTTGGGCATGGATAGATCAGAACGACACTGACTTAATTAGGCAATCTACAACACTTGCTGTGTTGTCAGAGCCCGAACAATTTTATCAACAATTTGCGCAATGGATGTTAGATCAACCTACGGCAGCTAGGGTGAAAAAGATTACTGAAATAGCTTATCAAACTCCACCATTTGTGGCAGCCCTCACCAATGAAACCGCATCCTATGCTAATTATGAAGACACACTGATTGGTCTTGATAAAAAACTGCCCGTTTATCTTTTTGTTCGTAATGAATGGGCTAGTATTGTCGAATCTTGGATGAAAAAGCATACGCCAAATGCAAAATTTTCGCACATGGGTAAACATTTGATGTTTTGGGAGCATCACCAAAAGTTTAATCAAAAGTTAGATGAATTTTTAAAAATGTGTAATTAAAATTCAGTGACTTCAAGGCTATCGATGTTATTTTCTACTTGTACTCTTTAACCTTTTACTCAACAGAGGATTTGATAGCATATATGTAATCTATCACAAATATTTTAACAGATTTGTGAAATGTGCGCTTTGCGCTTAGACTGAACCTCTTGGAATTAAACGGTTTCCTCAGGCGTTACATTAAATCAATGTTTGCTGGCAATTCTATCACCAAAAGCTATTGTATAAGCCTGATTTGCAGCTACTACTGTGAATGTTAAGGCAATGATTGCACCTGTTAAGTTTTTCATCTTATTTCTCCTAATCGAAATAACATTGGTTACCCTTTGTGGGCGTATCCTCAGTGGACAGTTGTAAGATTAAGGAGTAAATGTTCAGGAAGTATTGAGGTGATTTAAAGGGATGAATATTTTCTTTAATATTGAAACGCAAAGTAATGAATCGTTCACAATTTTATTTGCAGATCGACATCAAAATGTCAGTCAGGAATTAAGTTTGTGACTGACTAAAACAGTTGAAGAATAATAAACATCGAAACGAGTATAACGAGAGTTGTACTCGTTTTTTTAGTTTTGATGCAAAGATTTCAGCTATCGCATGATAGGAAGTATTGATTGAACAACAGACGTTCACTTTCAAACTAATCTAGGGAGTGTAGTGGTCAACTAATATTGGCCACGGTTTTGTATTTAAACCCATGCATCTATTTTTTTGTAGTCAAATAAAACTCTTTTTAATTTAAATCGCTTTGTAGATTTGTAATGCATTCCAGCCTATAAAAAAGGCAATGGCGTAACTTAATAAAGTGCCTAACATCATATATTCAGTAAGCTTCATATCTTTATTTTTTGTCAGATCTCCAAATCTAAATATAGTTTTAGTCGCGACTAAGAAGCCAATACCTGCAAATTGCCCGATAAAGATAAAGGAAATAGCTAAACATCGTTCAATATACCCAATCCAAGAGCCTGCTGATACTAGCCCCACATCTTGATTTTTATCATTACTACTTACATCAGTACTTTGTATCTCAGCGCCTTTTTTTACTATGGTTACTGTTACTTTATCATCTGAAATTTCATGTACTTCTACTGTTGTACTTGCTTTAGCAGCTTCATTATCTTTAATTAGGCTATCTGTGTGTTTCTTTAAAGCTAGTGAGATTATTACAGATGCAGGCTTACAGACTAATACGTATGATATGGCTATGACCATATGTTTAGCGGTAAAAAAGTTTCCTATAAAGGTTGCCACTTGTTCAAAAGTGAAACCAGAAAGATATGCCCATATAATATTGATGATCAATATATGAATGATCTGATCAACTAGAAAATATGTAAAATTCTTCTTTCTATAAGATTTCCAGTAATCGGCAAGTAAGTGTGATATTGATATGAATCCAATAGCTATTATTGACTGAATAAATGAAAGATCTGATATTAGAAAAACTGCAGTATTAAGTAATGTATGCACTAGAAAGTGCTTCCATAGCCCTATCGACTTAATATGATTATCGTTTCTACATTCAACCCATTTAGATGGTTGAAGGTAAAAGTCGCCTATGAAGTGAGCTGCCAGTAATAATAGTAATAGTTCCATTAGTTATTACCTCTAAGTCGCACAACCTTTTTGTTTATTATTTCCATGTAATCCCTTACTAGAAAAGCGCCAATATTTCCCAATCTATTGCTGATGTTTTGGCGTGTTGTACCTGTAATATCTGCAATTTTTTTGTGTTCTGCAAAATTGCTTTCTATATATTTACACAGTAATTCAGCTTGTGTTTTAGTTAACCTTTTTAGCAGATGATTTAAAAATTGGGTTAGTAGGTTTATCTCGCACTCATCACTTTCATGACCAAATCGTACTGATAACTCGCCTCGTTGAGTTTTTTCTAACCCTCTACCTGATTCAATAAATACAGGACCTGATGATGTATTTGGTTTTTCCGAGTAAATATTATGAGAGCCATATGCCAGAGATAGTGTGCATTGAATAGGTTTTGGTGAAAACTCTGATAAATGTAGAGCGAGCTTGATCAATAGAGTACTTTTTAAAGCGTAAACAGGATCAGGATACTGAATTTGAAATTCGTCACCTCGATATATTTCACCAATAGCATTATATTTTTCATTTGCTTCATTAAGAAAATCTTTAAGGTTCTTTATAACTTCTGAATACGTTTCATTGGACATTTTTGTGGAGTTTACAATATCCCCTGTTAATACAGCAATCATAATAATTTATCTTTTGTGATGCGTTAAATGCAATCATATTTGATTGCCATTTTATATGCAACCTTATTTAGTTGCCTATGATTGGGCTAACATATTTAATTGCTTTTCTTTAGGCAAATATATTTGGTTGCATTTTCGAGGGGGATTTGATTGTTACTCTATTATAGCCACGCTTAGTACATGCATAAGATAAAAGAAGCCAATCTGTAAATAGGGTAGTCACTATCTTAATTCATGGTAAAAGATTAACGAATTTAAGTTAACTTTAGTTGAATCACAAACTTAATTCCCGACTGACACAAACTTGTCGTACTCGAATAAAGTTTGTGAGTCGGCTGTCTAATTTATAAGGATTTTTCCAAGCAAATAATCGAATATAGTTTGTGAACAAACATAGAACTCAATTGAGTTACATCTTTTATATCGTTTAACTCAAAAGGCATCTCTCCAAAAAACACGTTATAAGCAAAAATGCCAAATGCCCAAGTGTCATAGTTTTTTGTCGCAGAACACTCAACAATGAATAGAAGATTCGGACAGTAAAGTTGCCTTATTCTGCTTCCATTTACCAAGACCGTTTCTAGAGGGTGGGTGCTTTTTTCACTACAAACAGGTAATAACGCTTTCATAATTTTGCTCCCTATAATTAATGACAAACATGGTGATGGACATCACGTGTGAGCGCTGAGCAGAATTGAAAAACTGGATGAGATTGTTTCTGTGCATCCAAACAGTGGCTATTCTTTAAAACAAATAGACAGATTTGATATAAAACATCAGTACCATTTAGAAACTCAGC
>JAKVCY010000115.1 GCA_022448425.1 Thalassotalea sp.
GTTACCGTTGAGATCTTCAAATAAAACCGTGATGTCCTTATCCTCTCCTACGAAGGGGCGAAGCGCAGTATCGATAACGTGAGCCACTGCAGTTTTGACATCCTGCCCGCGATCAAACCACAAAACTTCTACAAACGGATAAGCCGAAGAGGCTCCACCGGCCACAATGAACTGGCTCGCAATGTGCTCTACTGTGAAATGATCGTTAGGGGTGTCGGTCAGTTTGGCAAACTGTTCAACGATAGAACCTGCAACCTCTTCTAACACTGATTGCTCGATACCTCTTGCGCGAATGTGCGGCATTTTTTGTCCTTTAATAGCTCTTTAGTTTGTATACCGGAATTTTCTAAGCGGCATCATACCACGCTTTAAAAGCGTCTAGACTGAGGGCTCGCCTTTAGTACGCGATGAATGCCATACTATTCGGTAAAAGGGTAAAACGTTGTCACGGCAAATTAAGAATTACACCGAAACAGAATCTCGCACCACCACTTCACGCCATAAATGAGAACACTCTTCCACAAACTTTTTGTGAATAGGATGAAGCTGGTACTCATCTTGCGCTTCAACACTTTCAAATAGCATAAGTTCAGACACGTCAAACGAGTTATCTATCACGTCACGCTTTAGTGTATTGGCAGGCACACCAATGTGAAGTGAGTGAACTTGTGGGATAGCACGCAACGATTGCAAACCAGCAATGAGCTTTTGCTTATCTTCCGTTGACGTTGGATCTTTCAGCCAGAAGTAAACCATATGAAGGATAGGTGGTAACTCAGCGTTTGTGGTGCGGGACGAATGCGCCATAGCGGGCAATGCAGATAGCGAAGCAAACGCTCCTGCGGTTGCTAAAAATTGTCGTCTTTTTGTATCTGCCATAATAGAGCCTGCTTACCTTAGCTGTAGATTTCTGTCATAAACATTGAACATGCTGATGTTTCTACAATGACATTGGATCTCAATTGAAGCAATAAGAACCCGTTCATCTTAGCGTAAACACACACTTGTGAGCTCTGTCTTTCACTGCGAAATAGATCTGAACTCAATTAGCAAGGCAAGAAAGCGCCAGGAATTTAATATTCTGCATGTTGGCAAGCAACTTGAAAGATACCTAAAGAAACTGAATTTTAAACATGTAAACAACGAGATTTTGACGCTATGCGCTTACCTACCAAACAGCTTATCAATAAAATTGAAAACTTATCTAATGGTCTAACGCCAGAGCAGCTAGCAAGCTTCCTCGATATTATTGACGCTATGACAGCATTGGTTGAAGAAGCGGGAGAGTTAAAAGGCGATAGCGACAACAAAAATGCTAGCCTCAGTACTGAGCTATCCGTACTCCACTAAGACTGGCCTTTTTAGGATTACCGCTCTGAGGTAACAGCGGTGCTGCTATACCAAGCTGAATACCAATATCAACACCAAGAACGACAAATATTCGCTTTTGCTCATTTGTAGTTCGTTTATGTTCGTTTTATGATGCATTCCTATTAAATGTACATGGGAAGCTGCGTCAGAATTAGCACCTAACGGCCTGTTAGTTGAATGAACGGTTAATGCACTATTGCGCCAACATAAAACGGTTTCAGCTTTCATTCTTCATAACATAGCTCTGTCGCTTCTTTTTCTGATCAATGCGTTGTACTGGTTAAAGATTAAAAGGAAGATTTATGTTACCTCTCACGGAACCAACGCTTTTCCGCCAGTGTGTTGCTGAATTCGTAGGCACGGCAATTCTGATATTCTTCGGTGTTGGTGCCGTTGCAGCATTGGTATTAACAGGCGCCTCGTTCGGTCAATGGGAAATCAGTATTGTCTGGGGGTTTGGCGTCGCTGTTGCCATTTATTGTACTGCCGGCGTTTCCGGTGCACATATCAACCCAGCGGTAACTATTGCGCTTGCGCTTTTTCACGGTTTTGAAAAGCACAAAGTTGCCCCCTTTATTCTTTCCCAGTTTTTGGGGGCATTCGCTGCTGCTGCACTTATCTACGGGTTGTATCATCAACTTTTTATAGATTATGAACTTACTCATAACCTCTCGCGCGATAGTGTAGACGCTCTCACAACAGCAAGCATTTTCTCTACTTTTCCCCACAAAGCCCTTTCATTTTGGGGAGCCTTTGGCGTTGAGTTCGTTATCACTGCAGTTTTGATGTTCGCAATACTGGCATTGGGAGATGAAAATAACGGCGCATCACGTGGAGCCATGAATCCGCTACTAATTGGTATTGTCATTGCTGTCATTGGCTCTTCTTTAGGGCCGTTGACCGGTTTTGCCATGAACCCAGCTCGCGATTTTGGTCCTAAGCTCTTTTCCTATATTGCGGGATGGGAGTATGCGCTTGATGGGGCGAAAGACATCCCCTACTTTATTGTGCCTATTGTAGCGCCTATATGTGGAGCATGCTTTGGCGCTTGGCTGTACCCTGTATTAATAGGTCATTCCCTTTCGCCAGAAAGTCGCGCCTGCACTATTCCAAACGATTGCGAAACTTCCGCTGTTACACAAACTTCTGAAGTGAGTGTTGATAGAGGGTAAGCTAACTATTGATATACGAGCGGCGATGGCCTATTTTACGCCGCGGTTGAACTTACAAAGAAGCATAGCGTGTGTTTTATTTAATAGCAGTTACTGTCCTGTGGG
>JAKVCY010000116.1 GCA_022448425.1 Thalassotalea sp.
TAACATGCAAAAGGAAAACGGCGATACTGAGATTGCTTTTTTGGCAGCTCTTTTTTACTGGGTAGTCACTATTGCAGCTGGCTGGATGTCAAAATCTGTTTTCGAAGCATGGCAAAACGGAACGGCTTTCGAGCTAGTAAGCAGAAAGGCTAGATTTCTAAATTTTTTTCCTACCTGGTTCGTTTTTATAGTTTCTATAGTAGCTGGAGCATTTATGGCTTTTTTAGCGGTCAAGCAAACGCTTAAGTTTGTCCGTTATCTGCGTGACTAATATGCTGCTGTTTTTATTCGCACATAACGAACCACTCAAGGCTCTCGCTTCTCTCGCCGGGACAGTAACACGTAGGCTCAGTCGCTACGCTCCTAATTTTAGCCTACGTGTTACTGCCCCTTAGTAGGGTGTTAGCTGTCTCAATTGCGCTATTTACAAGGAATTAAAATGGCAAATGAACTCGAATACTATTTATCGATAGAGTCAGACCTAGAGGTTTGTTCTCGATATGTTGAACTCTCTAAAGATAACTTTGCAACTTACTCAGTTGAATTTGCCAAAATTATCATGGCGGCTTCTGCTGAGATAGATACTCTTTCTAAAGAAATGTGCAAACTAATTGCACCAGAGATGAAACCCAAGGATATTAAAGGAATTGGGAAATACGCTGAAATCATTCTTAAGAAGCATCCTGGGTTAGCTGGTATAGAAATGGTTATCCCTAGGTATGAGTTATCTTTAAAGCCATGGGCTGACTGGTCTAAAACTACCAGTCCTAATTGGTGGCAAAGTAACAACTCAATAAAGCATGATAGAGCTAATAATTTCAATAAAGCCAATTTGGAAAACGCTATTGGAGCCCTTGCTGGGTTACTAGCATTAACGCTCTATTTTTACCTAGAGAAAAATGGAAAGCTTCTAGATATCAGCGCGTTTTCTGCTCCGAGACTGCTAGGAGTTGCAGATATTGATAAGGATAGTGATTGGATCAAAGGTGGTATCTTTTACTCTTACAATTTACCGTGAAACAGCTAACAATCGCATCAACGCACTGGACTAATAAAGCTTGGCTTGGTTCGTGCCTCACCAATTTTAGCCAAGCCCTATTAGCCAGTTATGCGGGCGTTAGAATTACATCGTAAAATGGAGTTGAAATGGCAATAGATGTTGTTGAATGTAAAGACTGGAATGATTTTAAAAACAAGATAGTTTCAGATCTTTATGTTGAGGGTCGATTCAAAAAAGGGAAGTACTTATTTAGGGGGCAAGGTGGAGAAGATTGGTCCCTAAGCTCATCTTTTGATCGTTGGTATCATGGCGAGCTAAAAAATAAAGTTGCAACTGCAAAAGAGTTGCTAAATCAATTCAAAATGGAATGTGAACTTGAAGACCTACCTGATAATGTCAGAAACGATGACATTATGATGATGAGCTTAGGTCAGCACCATCATCTTCCAACTCGTTTATTAGACTGGAGTGAAAGTCCATACGTCTCTGCATTTTTCGCTTTTAGTCTGCATGTAAGAGCTACTGAAGAATCTAGTGATAAAGTTGCTATTTGGGTTTTAAATACTTCAGACCCCATATGGAATTCAGAGTTTGGTTGTGAAATTGTTAATGTACCTTCATTTGGAAATGAACGAATAAAAAATCAACATGGTAAATTTACTCACCTTAAAACACTTGAGTCTTCAATCGAAGAGTATGTAGAACATTACCCTGATGAAGGAAGATTAATTAAATATGTATTGCCGGCGCGTGATGCGGTAAATGCACTGTCTGACTTAGACTCGATGGGTATAAACTTCGCTAGAATTTATCCGGGAATATATGGAAATGCCATGTCCGCACAAATTAGAGTTCTGGCTAAATTGTAATTCTAACAATCGCATCAAGTAGGACGTCAAAAAGGAATTTTACATGAAAGCTCTTTTAATCATTTTATTTGCATTGTCTGTTCTTGCCTGTGCTGGGTCTCCATTCAAATTTGAAAATGCGAGACAAGTACAAGTAGGCATGTCCAAAGAAGATCTAACGAACCTGCTTGGTAAACCATACATGGTTACTACACGAGGCCAAGACCAAATTTGGATCTGGAGCCACGCTAATGGCATGACAGGTGCTGCAAAATCAGTTTCATACGTTATTAGAGACGGAAAGGTAATTTCAGTACCAACCATCCCGGACTCTTTTGAATAAATAACTAACAAAGCGCTCAAGCCACTCCCTTCGGTCGCTGGGACGCCTATACGCGGGGCGGCTTCGCCATTGTGCCCCACGTATCTGCGCCCCTTAGCTTAGCGTTACGTGCTTGGGAAAATTTAATGGATCTAAATAAAGCCGATAAAGAAATATTGGCAATACTGAAGACTGTATTTTTAACTCGAGGGGTAAGACCATTATTATCCGATGATCATTTGCGTATTTGGATAATAAGAATGCTTTTTTTGGTCTCTATAACGGGACTAATTTCCAGAATAGCCATGGGAATTGCTGGCAAGGAAGTGACAGCTGAAATGTCGTTATTCTTTAATACCCCAATCGCCATGTTCTTTGGTATTTTGTTCATACATATAAATAATGAGTCTGAAAATACAAGCATTATTGTATTTGTATTAACGTGGATTTCATTGGTCATCGGTTTGTATGTATAACCATAGAATGAAGCACATAACAAGACGCTTAACACGTGTGTCACTGCGTGCCACACTGGGACACAAGCGCAGCGGTGCTTCGCAATAATACCGCTGCAATTGTGCCCGTAAGCTTAGCGTTATGCGCTGAAAAAAACTAAAGAGAAATATTATGGATTCAGAAGCTTTACTTTTATTTGCCGTGGCATGCTTGACCCTCAATATGATTCCAGGACCGGATGTTATTTATATCGTTACCAACTCTATGAAAGGCAAAGTTAGTGATGGATTGAAGGCTGCATTAGGACTTGGTGCTGGCTATCTTTTCCATACCTTAGCAGCTTGCCTTGGTTTATCGGCTTTAATTCTGAGTTCTGCGTTAGCCTTCTCTGTCGTCAAATGGCTTGGGGCTTTGTATCTGCTTTACTTAGGCGTTCAATCAATTATGTCTGCATTAAAAGGCGAATCTAAAATAGTATTGAGTGATGTTGGAAGTAATCAAAATAATATTTTTAAACAAGGGCTTATTGTTAGTGTGTTAAATCCTAAAGTTGCGTTGTTTTTCTTATCTTTTTTACCGCAATTTGTAAGCCCTAGTGAATCGTCTGCAAGCACACAGTTTTTAGTTCTAGGTCTGATATTTACCTGTCTAGCTACTGTGTGTAACGCGATGTACGCAACATTAGGAAGCTTGCTTTTTTCAAGACCGGAAACACAAAAATACTCTAGATTTTTAGAAGGCTTTTCTGGTCTTCTGCTTATAGGGCTAGCTGCCAAGGTCGCAACCAACGAGCGCTAGCGCATAACAAACCACTATAGCCGCTCGCAGGCTCGCTGGGACAGTAACACGTGGGCTCTGTCGCTTCGCTCGGATTTTAGCCCATGTGTTATCGCCCTTTATGCGGGTGTTAAATGCCACAAGGAAGGTACATGTTTAAAATTTTTTGGTCTTTTATTTTAATTATTTCTCTATCATTCGTGCCAGCGCAAGGTAGTGAAACAACTGTCGATTTAAACGAAAACACAGTAATTTATCACGGTAAATTATCGCCATCAGCAAATCAGAAACTTCTTTCAATTCTGAAAAGTGGTAAGAGTAAAGTTGAATGGCTGTCTATAACGTCCGAAGGCGGTGAAATCAATCATGGAATGGATCTTGGTGACATTGTTCATGACTATGATTTAAAGCTTGAGGTCAATGAGTATTGTCTCTCATC
>JAKVCY010000117.1 GCA_022448425.1 Thalassotalea sp.
TTGGTGATATAGCCGAATTCCTTAGCAGTCTCTGCTGAATCCGCACAACGCAATTGAGTACCGTCAATTGAAAATAGCTGAAGACCATGCCATGTATCGGCTTTATCTTCTCGTGGTAACCAATGATTTGCAGTGATGTAATAAAGGGCTTGAAGTGGCGCATCAGTCAACCTTTGCCTTGCTTGAGGAATAGCGCTAGGGGCAAGTGTGTCTCCAAGTTTATCGACTAATTTTAAATCTAGCTTAGCAACGACTTCTGAAACTGAGCGATTGCGGTACAAGCCTATACTAATGAGTAACCAAACAACCAACTCCGCTGGTAGTTTTCGCCTTCTGATCTGGTTTTATCCGTTTGCTCTAGCGCTTGTTCTATTCATTCTAGCGGTAACTCCTTTTGAAATACTGATAAATCTTCAGGGGCAGCAAAGAGTTCTGTATCGATTAACCAATTAGAAAGCATAAAAAAATCAGTGACTTCTGATCACTGAATTTTGATCCGATTATTTTAAGAGTCAAGCCTTAACTGATCGGTGTTATCGCTGGTCGGGGCTTTTTTATTGCCCTAATGAGTCGATTTACATTAAAACGTCAAACTGAACGTAGTGCCCACATTTAACTCAGTGCTCAATGCAACATAGCCACCATGAACCAACATAATTTGCCGTGTCAACGCAAGGCCAACCCCTGAACCATCACGTTTGGTGGTGTAGAAGGGCACGAATACGTTGGCTTTCACTTCATCATCGATGCCACAACCATTGTCGGTAACTTCAACAACTACACGTCCACGGCTATTTAGATACACCTCAACAACGATATACGCACTATCAACTTGTGAAACAGCATGTTCAGCGTTTTGCAGAAGATTAATGAGCATTTGTGTGATCATCTCTTTGTCAGCATCAAACGATAGCGACTCGGGCTTCACGCTAAATTGATATTGAATGTGTTTTTCCTGCCAATGTTGGCAGGCAAGCAGTTCAATTTCTTTTAGTAGTGGTAGAAGAGCAACACGCTGCTTATTAGGGGCAGGTAGGCGAGTTAAGCGCCGGTAACTGGTAACAAACTGCATTAGTCCATCACTGCGTCGCGCTACCGTATTAACCGCATCTTTTACATCGCTGAGCTCTTCAACGAGAGCTGGTTGATTACCTAATTGCTCTGTTACATCATCGACTAACACAACAGCTGTTTTAGCCAGTGACGCAACGGGTGTAATGCTGTTCATGATCTCATGAGTTAACACGCGCACTAGTTCTTGCCATGCTTCTAACTGAGCAGCATCAAGCTCTGAGCGAATATCTTGTAAGCTGATCAATATCTCTTTTTGCTGTGCAACAATAATCTCGGTGGCGGCAATACTCAGTTGATGTTGCATACCATCAATCATGATAGTAATCAGCGAGCGTTCACCTGGCCTCAGGGATACAAGCTGTTGGGCAAAATCTGGATGAAACTGCGCTAAATCATCTAATTTTGTAACGGCATGAATGCCGAACAACCTTCTCGCGCTATTGTTCCACAGAGTTAATTTGTCGTTTGCAGTAATGCTAATTAATGGCACAGGCACATGTTCAACGACAGCTTTTATATGGCGAAGGCTTTCTTCTTGTTGGGTGCGCGCTTGTTGAAGCCTATTGAGAATATCACCAAATGCTTTGCCGAGTTCATCAAATCCCGCCCCAAGTCTAGTTAAATCAAATCTTTGAGAATAATCGGCATGGCGTGCCGCATCGAAAAAACGCACTAGCTCAACATTAGTTTGAGAGACAAAGCGAACGAGTTCGAACAATTGTCCGAATAGAATCAAGGTCACTAAAATACTGGCCATATGATAGCCAGAGCGGCTCAGCAACACTGCTAACAATATGGCAGACACCACGGCTAATATGGTGCGGCCAATGATTAGTAAGGAGAAACGTTTAAAGCCCATGTTTTTCCATCCTACGGTAGAGTGCAGCGCGAGTAAGTCCTAACTCTTTAGCTGAGTGACTAATGTTATATTTGTGTTTGCGTAGCGCCCGTTCAATCGCCATTTTTTCAATGGCTTCTAAATTGAGCTCATCTGGCAGCTGATTTTTAGCACTGCTTTGAGTATCTAATACTTCTATATGATCAACATTAAGTGGTGCTTTACTCGTTAGCTGAAAATCTTCTGGCGTTAGCTCATCTTGCTCCGATAGAATAACCGCACGTTCTGCCGCATGTCGCAACGCACGAATGTTTCCTGGCCAAGCGTAGGCAAGCATCGCCTGCTTTGTACTTTCTGCCAAAGTTAGGTCTGGCTTTTGGTACTTTTTACCGTAAACAGCAATAAAATGGTGCGCAATATCGAGAATGTCATGACCACGTTCACGTAGTGTTGGAAGGGGGATTTCGACGGTATTGAGTCGAAATAATAAATCCTGCCTAAAGTAATTCTCGTCAGTAAGCTTTGCTTTCTCGACATTGGTTGCAGTTACAATACGAACATTGAAAGACTCTTCGGTATTGCTGCCCAGCGGAGTGACTTTTCGTTGCTCCAGCACTGTGAGTAATTTGGCTTGCAAGTGAAGCGGCAAATTACCTATTTCATCGAGAAAGAGCGTACCACCTTCAGCTGCTTTTATCTTGCCAATGCGATCTTGATTGGCGCCAGTAAATGCTCCTTTTTTATGACCAAAAAGCTCACTTTCAAATAACGTTTCTGAGATGGCGCCTAAATCAACAGACAAGAAAACACTATCTTTGCGTGTGCTATGTTGGTGAATATCTCGTGCAATAAGTTCTTTACCCGTGCCATTTTCACCCAGTATTAATACGTTGGCATCTGTCGGGGCTGCACGACTGACTAATGAGTGCACATTCTGCATAGCGGCAGATTGTCCGATAATACTTTCGTTACCTGAAACCGTCGCTTGCACCAATGCTTGGTTGGTAACTTTAAGTGACTGAGACTCCTGGCGCGTGCGCTTGAGTTCAAGTGCAGTAGATACCGTCGCTATGACTTTTTCGTTGTGCCAAGGCTTCGCGATAAAATCGGTTGCTCCTTGCTTGATAGCTTCTACGGCGACATCAACACCGCCGTGAGCGGTAATCATCACGACAATAACCTCTGGTTTTAGCCGATTAACTTCGTTGAGCCAATGGAAACCTTGTGCGCCAGAGCTTTCTCCGGGTCCAAAGTTCATATCGAGCAAAAGTACATCGTAATCATTTTGCTCAAGTAATTTGGGGAGTTGCTCTGGTCGATTACAGATATCTACCTGAGAAAACTTTCTTTTTAGCAATAGCTTACCGGCAACGAGAATATCCTCATCATCGTCAACGATAAGAATATGTGCTTCTTTTTTCATCGTACTGTTCACTTACTTTCCTTGAAACTGTTCATTAACGTACACCGAGTGTTCGAAAACGTACAGTCATTTACTCGTTAAAATTTTTGATGGTTAGAAAAAAGGCAATAAAAACAAGGGTTTACTGTTTTGGCTTGGTTCTTGTAAATGTCGTTGTTAGTTAATAATAAATCTTGAGTGCAGGGTATGTGCTCAAACGGCAATTGAAAGAATATAGAGAAAAGTTGCAATGAATAATTCACTTAAAGCAGTTCAAGACAAGCCAACCCAAACCGCGGCAGGTGCCGTTACTGGTGCTGGCATGGACCGCAAGGTTGAAGTAAAGAAAACTAAATGGCACAAGCAAGGTGCAGCATTATTAGCGGGTGCTGCGCTACTTTGGTTTGCGTTCAACCTCAGCCAACAAGGCTCTGGCAAAGTACTGGCAGTTAATAGTGAGCGAATTGTAGTATCACAAGTTACCTCTGGCACATTTGAGGATTTTATTCCTGTAAGAGGGCGTGTCGCGCCAGCCAAAACTGTTTTTTTAGATGCAATTGAAGGAGGTCGTGTAGAGCGCATCTTGGTAGAAGATGGTACAGAGTTAAAAGCAGGCGAGTTAATTGTAGAACTCTCTAATGCTTCATTGCAGCTTAATGTCTTGGGTAACGAAGCGAGAGTGGCGGAACAGCTCAACAATATGCGTTCGATAGAGCTGAGCCTAGAGCAAAATAGATTACGCCATAAAAGCAATTTGATTGATATTGAATACCAAATTAAATTGCTGACCCGCCAACTAGCCAGAGAGGAAGAACTTGTAGCTAGTGGTGCTGTGTCCAAGTCGCAATTTGATGATACGCGAGACACACTCGATTGGTACAAAAATAGACTCACCGTCACGCTTGAAAGTCAGGCTTCAGATACTCGCATGCAGGAAGAGCAGCTGAAGTTTTTGAAACAAACTAGTCAGCGTCTAGAGAGCAACCTCGCGATATCACGCCAAAACCTTGAGAACATGAATGTCCGTGCTCCTGTAGACGGCAAGCTATCGGGCTTTAACGTTGAGATTGGCCAGAGTATTGGCCGAGGAGAGCGTCTTGGTCAAATTGATACGCCAAATGACTACAAAGTCACTGCCTTTATTGATGAATTCTACTTAGGTCGCGTTGATATTGGCCAATCGGCAACATTCGATAACTACGCACTCGAAATCAACAAGATATACCCGCAGGTGCAAAATGGCCAGTTTGAGGTGGACTTCAGATTTGTTGATCAACAGCCAACTGGTATTCGTCGCGGACAAACGGTTCAAACGCGATTAACACTTGGCGATGCAAGCTCTGCATTACTTATCCCTAATGGTGCCTTTTATCAAGATACTGGTGGTAACTGGGTCTTCGTAGTCACAGCTGATGGTAGCGAAGCCGTTAAGCGCAATGTTCGCTTAGGTCGCCGTAATAATCAATTTATTGAAGTTATTGAGGGCTTGGAGGAGGGCGAAAGCGTAATCACCAGTCCTTACTCAAGCTATCAAGATATGCAGCGATTGTCGCTCAGCAGCAAGTAATGAATGACGAGTAACAGTAGCTCCAAACTTATTTACAAGAAACGAAATACAGAATTTAAGAAAGGAATGATAACGATGCTAAAACTACATAACTTAACACGTGTTTATCAAACGGAAGACGTTGAAACATTGGCCCTTAATGGCGTCAATATTGAAATCGCCCAAGGTGAGTTTGTTGCCATTATGGGGCCATCGGGCTGCGGAAAATCAACGCTGCTAAATACCATTGGCATGCTCGATTCTCCAAGTTCAGGACAATATGTTTTTGATGGAGAAGATATTTCAGGTTACAGCGAAGCGCAATTAGCAAACATCCGTAAAAAGAATATTGGTTTTATTTTCCAAAACTTTAATTTAATCGATGAGTTAACGGTTGAGGAGAATATTGAACTTGCGTTGTTGTATCACAATATTCCAGCCGCAGAACGCAAAGCACGCGTTGAAAAGGTGATGGACCGCGTTGGTATTGCGCATCGTGCTAAGCACATGCCTAACCAGCTTTCTGGTGGTCAGCAGCAACGCGTCGCTGTAGCCCGTGCTGTGGTTGGCGATCAAAAAATGATTTTAGCGGATGAACCAACTGGTAACCTAGACAGCGCACATGGTCAAGAAGTCATGGAAATGCTGCAGTCACTTAATCAAAGTGGTACCACTATTGTGATGGTTACTCATAGCCCTGCGCATGCTGACTTTGCTAAACGCACGATTAACTTGTTTGATGGTCACGTGGTGACTGAAAACGTTCGTGCAGCATAGTTTAGAAGAGTGCAGGAGGCTCCTATGTTTAAGAATTATTTAATTACCGCTTGGCGGAACATTGTGAAGAATGGTGTTTTCTCAGCCATCAATATTTTTGGTTTAGCTGTCGGCTTAATGAGCTGTATTTTAATCATGCTGTTTGTGCGAGCTGAAACCGGCTATGACAAATGGCTACCTCAGAATGAGCAAGTAGTTAGGCTTCACACTGCTTACACTATGCCAAATCAACAGCCTTTCCTGACGGTAAGATCTGCTGGCCGAATGATGGAAGCATTGCGTGATTATGCTAAGAATGAAGTTGAAACTGGCGTACGGTTGATTCAATGGAACTTAACTGTGCGCAAAGGTGAAGATGTTTTTGATGAGTCTATCACTATGGCTGATGGCAGTTTCTTAGATGTCTTCCAATTGCCCTTTGTACACGGCGATCGTGAAAATTCATTTAGCCAGCCGATGAACCTGGTTGTCACTGAGGAACTTGCCAACAAGTACTTTGGCCGTACCGACGTTATCGGCGAAACACTAACGGTTTGTTGTGTAGGCCCTGCTGGACCTGTTGACGTTATGATCACGGGTGTAGTTCAAGACTTGCCAGATGAGACACACCTCAACATCAATATGTTGTTCTACTTACAACCTGCGTTATTTCCGCCGGGTAACAATGTATTGGATACTTGGACTAGTGTAAACGTATACACATACTTCAAATTGAACGCTGGCGTTCACATGTCACAATTCCAAGAGCGCATTAACTACTGGCTAGATAATGAAAGTCCACTAAGAGAAATGTGGAAGCAAATCATTGGCGACAAAGCTAGTGGCATGGAAGTAACGGACGTTTTTAATATGAAACTGATGAAACTGACAGATCTGCATTTAAATGCCAAAGATGATGCCGGCAACATGGGAGACTTAACGCCCATGGGAGATGCTGACATGATTAACACCTTCTCTGTCGTTGCGCTAATCGTGTTGGTAATTGCCTGTATTAACTTTATGAATCTAGCAACCGCTAAAGCTAGTAAGCGAGCTAAAGAAGTGGCAATGCGTAAAGTGTTAGGCGCTTCGCGAAAGCAAGTTGCTGTGCAGTTTTTAAGTGAAGCTGTAACTTTAGTATTCATTGCCCTAATGTTTGCCGTAGCAGCATCTGAGCTTGTATTGCCACTATACAACGAAGTCATTGGTATGGACTTGCAACTTCGTTTGTTTGATGACCCAAGCTTACTGTTAGTGCTTATAATGATTGCGACTGTTGTCGGTATTTTAGCGGGTATCTACCCAGCCCTTTACTTGTCACGCTTCTTACCAGGGCATATTTTAAAAGCGAGTAAAAGCAGTGAGTCTGCAAGTTCTGCGAAAATGCGTAGCATTTTGGTTGTTTCACAATTCGCTGCGTCGATTACCTTAGTTGTAGCTACCTTGGTGGTGTATGGCCAAACGCTTTACTCTACGATGGCTGATGTTGGTTATAAAAGTGAAGATAAATTGGTACTTAACATTCGTGGTGCTGGCGATGGTTTGCAAAGCCTGCGTCAAGAGCTGCTCAATTTGCCAGAAGTTAAATCTGTAACTTTTAGCTCTGAAGCACCTACTCAAGATAATGAAAACAACAACCGTTTTACATTACTCGAGCCAAACGAAAATGGTGACAAAGTTGAGCCCGCTTTCTTCAACTACCACGATATGGATTATGGTTTCTTTGAAGCTTATGAAGTAACGCCTATTGCTGGTCGTGTATTTAGCGAGGAATTCGGCAGTGATAAGTTTGAATCACTCCCTGAAGGTAGTGATGAGATGGGGCAAGCGAGTATCATTTTAAACTTAACTGCAACGAAGAAATTAGGCTTTAGCAATCCTGAAAACATTATCGGTAAGACGTTAGTGAGTGGCCGTCATCACTTCACTATTGTGGGGGTTGTACCTGATATCCATTTCCGCTCGATTAAATTTGGTATTCGCGCCACGGCATTTACACTAAACCCGAATCGTCTGCGTGTTGCCAATATTGCGTTTGATACTAACGATGTACCAGCTTTGATTAGCAAAGTAGAGCGTGTGTGGAAACAGAATGTGCCTCAGTACCCAATTAATCTGCAGTTTTTATCAGAAATGATGGCTGCGCAGTATCAGGACGAGCGCACAACCGCACGTTTATTCTTGGCATTCTCGGTTCTAGCCATCATCGTTGCTTGCTTGGGCTTGTATGGTTTATCTGCATTCACTGTAGAGCGTCGAACGAAAGAGATTGGCATCCGTAAAGTGATGGGCGCTAATGTATCAGATATCGTTAAGTTACTTATCTGGCAATTCTCTAAACCAGTCGTGCTTGCCAATTTCATTGCATGGCCGATAGCCACATACTTTATGCTGGGATGGCTGCAAAACTTCCCGTATCGAATCGATAGCTGGATAATCGCGCCAGTATGTTTAGGAGTAGGGTTGTTGTCATTGCTAATCGCGTGGGCAACAGTTGGTGGAAATGCCGCGTGGGTCGCGCGCCAGAACCCAATCAAAGCTCTGCGTTATGAGTAGCAATGCTAAGTAAGGTATCAGGTTGCATGCAATAAAAAAGGAGCTCATAAGAGCTCCTTTTTTGATTTGGTTGTAACTAGATTACAAACCAGCAGCAGCGTGCAATGCGTCAGCTTTGTCTGTTTTTTCCCAGCTAAATGCTGTGAAGGTTTCACCGTCGACAGTTTTTTCATAAGGTTCACGACCAAAATGACCGTAAGCCGCTGTCTCTTGATACATAGGGTGGAGTAGGTCTAACATCTTAGTAATACCGTAAGGACGAAGATCGAAATGTTCGCGAACTAGTTCAATTAGCTTCTCTTCAGACACTTTACCTGTACCAAATGTTTCAACCGTAATCGATGTTGGCTCTGCAACACCAATTGCGTAAGACACTTGGATTTCACAGCGATCAGCAAGGCCAGCTGCAACGATGTTCTTTGCAACGTATCGACCTGCGTAAGCAGCACTGCGGTCTACTTTTGATGGATCTTTACCAGAGAAAGCACCACCACCGTGACGTGCCATACCGCCGTATGTATCAACGATAATCTTACGACCTGTTAAACCACAGTCACCAACTGGGCCACCAATCACGAAGCTACCTGTTGGATTAATGAAGTACTTAGTTTCAGGTGTTAATAACTTTTCTGGTAACACGTGCTTGATAATGTTTTCCATTACTGCATCGTGAAGCATGTCTTGAGAGATATCTGGGTTGTGCTGAGTTGAAAGTACAACTGCATCGATAGCGACAGGCTTGTTGCCTTCGTAAACAAAAGTTACTTGTGATTTAGCATCTGGACGTAACCAAGGAAGCACACCTGATTTACGAACTTCAGCTTGACGTTCAACAAGTAGGTGAGAGTAGTATAGCGGCGCAGGCATGTAAGTTGGCGTTTCATTAGTTGCATAGCCAAACATTAAGCCTTGGTCGCCAGCGCCTTGTTCTTCAGGCTTTGCACGGTCAACACCTTGTGCGATTTCTGATGATTGCTGACCAATTAGGTTCATAATGCCACAGGTTTCGCCATCAAAACCAACATCTGAAGATGTGTAGCCAATATCACTGATCACCTTACGCGTTAGGCTCTCTAAATCAACCCAAGCGTTGGTAGAGATTTCACCTGAAATGATCGCAACGCCAGTTTTAACCATGGTTTCACACGCTACACGTGCGTTCTTATCTTGAGCGATAATAGCGTCTAAAACTGCATCTGAAATTTGGTCTGCAATTTTATCTGGATGACCTTCTGAAACTGATTCAGAAGTGAATAAATGTCTAGACATAAACTCTCAATTTCCTAAAAAGTAATACTGTAAGCTGAACTAATTGGCTATAAATTCTAGCCCTAACATTAGTCATACAATGAGTTTTTCGCAATTCTAACGGAAAAGGTGAATAAAAGAAAGTTTTACGCCTAGACGTCTAAATGTCTTTAAGTGGCGATGTCAGCTTCTATTGACACATTCTCCAACCAGAACTTCGGCAACGCGTTTGCGATACTTTGGTATTCACCTGTCGATAACACCTGATATTGGCCACCCAAATTTTTGGTGTTGCCATTGCTTGAGCCAGCTAACATGTTTCGACTTGTCAATTGTCGAGTTAGTTCTTTAGTGACTGGCTCTGAAGTTTCCAGCAGTGTTACGTTATCGCCCACTATTTGGATTATTTGAGCAGAAATTAGTGGATAATGTGTGCAGCCTAAAACCAAAGTGTCGATTTCTTTAGCTAATAAAGGGGTGAGATAGGTCTCTAGAAGGTCACGACAATGTGCTGAATCATGCTCACCTTTTTCTATTACTTCAACTAAACCTGGGCAAGCTTGAATATGAACTGTTGCATCACCTTTATGGGTTTCGACAAGCTTCAAAAAACGTGGGTTTTTTGAGGTTGCACTTGTCACCATCATTCCAACAGATTTAGAGGCAGATAGTTGTGCCGCAGGTTTGATAGCAGGCTCAACACCGATGATTGGTATATCAACTCTTGTTCGAAGTTGCTCTATCGCATTTACCGTAGCAGTATTGCAGGCAAGTACGATGGCTTTGGCTCCAAATGATACTAAGTAATCTGCAACTGAATTTACTCTATCAATAATGTGAGTTTCGCCTTTGTCGCCGTAAGGTACATGCTTGCAGTCTGCAAAATACAAAATTTTCTCATTAGGCAGCGCTTTTGCGACATGGCGTGCTATAGAAATACCGCCTAATCCTGAGTCGAAAATAGCAATCGGTTTGTTGGCTGAGAAAATTGTTGATTGTTGATGGACTGGAGAAAGCGAACGGGGAGGCATACGAATATATTGATTGATAGAAAGCTTAGCAGAACTGTCGTTATAGATAGTTAGCGCTGTGTTGTAAAGAGTAAATAGAAATTATCGTGAGAAAGCTGCTTCCAGAATGCCGTAGCCAACTGTAGTCCTGAACACCGTGTGTTCAGGGCGGAAATTGCGCGATGGCCGTAGGCTTCTCGGTACGAGCCGAGCCTGCTCAATAGCTAAAGATTAATTCCCTTAGGTAAAACTTATCGGCTCAGGGACATAGTTAACACACGAACATCCCAGAAGACAGAACTTGATTATAGCAAATCGTCCTTCGGAATTAAGCTTTTTATTGTCTTGAAAGTTTGTTTGCTGGAGATTTATGCGCTTTGCTCAATTTTTCAATTATTTAGTGATCAAATGCCATTTAGTTAGGAACAGTACAAGGGTTGTAGTTCGGATCTTCAAGCAATATTGATACCTCGTCAATCAAGTTTTGATAGGCGATGGTCTCGCCAAAATTTATTCCGTCTTCGAGCCAGTTTGATACTAATGCCTCATCGATTAGCCCAATTTGACTACGACTATCGGAAATTAATAGGGCGTTTTGGTCAAAATCGTCGAGTGCTCCTGTTGAAACTCGCTGGGTATTTTCTTGGCCTGGCGTTTGTTCGTAAAAATGTGACGTTAAACTTGCGCCAAAACTTTGCAATGAAATTGCTCGACCGCCAAGAAACATACTCTCCGCCAATTGCTTACAAACTTCAGATGAGTCATTGCTCAGTTCAACAGATTGCTGACAGGCACTAAATACATCGCTATAACCAGTGGGGTGAGATGCTAAAAGGCTGCTTGCTATCAAAAAGCGTTGTCGGAATGGGAGCTGTAATCGGCCAAAAGAGAACTGTTCAAAGTCTTTGATGTATTGAAAGAAGTATTCGTCGAATCTCTCTTTGGTTGCGGCAACTTCTAAAAAGCGTGCGTGGTCAGCAAGGTTCCCCTGCTTTAGCGCTAATGCTGATAGTTGAAGCCATAAAAGCCCATTGTCTTCATCAGCTGCCACTACTTTATCTTCAAACGCATCTTTACATTGGGGATTTTTAGGTAATTGATTACACTGTTTTAGCATTTGGTGTAAGGCTAGAGGAGCAGTAGGGGTTTGGCTTAAGTAATCTCGATAAAAAGAGAGTTTTCTTTCTATCGCGGCTTCGCTTCTGCTTCCGACTCCAAAGGTATAAACGTGCCACTGATCGTCGATATTGTCTGATTTCATTAAGTCGCTAAAATGGTTTCTCAGCGAATCGTTTCTATGATTTATCGCTTCGTTGCTAAGCGGGCTCGCTTCACATAAGCGGGTATCTGCAAACCAGGGATTTTGAGTAGTGGTTTCGACAGGCTTATCAGCCTGTTTAGCTTCATTCCCCTTATTTTCTGTGTAAAAAGTACTTTGGTTTGCAGTAGCGTTGAGTACGTTTTCTTGTTTTTGAACGTCATTAGGAGCTAAACGCTCATTCTCCAACGCTTGATTGGACGAAAATATTTTATCGAGTAAAGGAGATAGTGCTGGGTGCAGATAATAGAAGTAACAAGCTAGTAACAAAATTAGCGTAATGAAAATCCATGCTCTGTTATTCAATTTGATGATCTCAACTCACATTTAGCAACCAAAAACTACCATACATTTTTTCTAAAATAGTGTCATCGTGAGATTTGCGTGAATATGCATGCGGTGCTTTGAAGTAGCCCTCGGAATTGGTGTTGGGTTTGGATTGAGAGCACTGACAGGAAACTGTTAGCCAACGCAAATGTGAGAAGGATACGAACAGGCCTTTAGATACAGGGGCGTCTATATACTGAGGTATTTAAATGCTATGTCGCTATAAAGTCTTTGTGTTAGACAGACTTCGTGTTAGGCAGATTTGATATGTGGTGCTAATGCTTGTTCGATTGTTGATTGCAACAATGCGATTTGATTTGCGTTTTCTTCACGCTCTTCTTCGTGCGCTTTTTGTACTGACAACAAATCGTTAGCTAGATTAAGTGCTACCATCATCATCATCTGTTCAGGTGTGTTAATAACGTCGGAATTTCCAAGTTGCTCGACACGCTTGTTTAGTTCACTAGCGGCAGCGAAAAGTGCGCTTTCCTGTCCCTTCGGACAAGCGACCTTTACTTTTTTTCCTGCTATAGTAACTTCTACTTTATTGCGCATGTCGGCGCTAATTCCTTTAAAAAATAAGCGTTATTTTTGGCACTATAACCACCTGACACAGTGGTTGCAAGCAATTGTCTTGTGTAATGCACGATAATTGTGCGTTCGTATCTAAAGTGGTGTTTTTTTCTACTAAATTTGCAGGTACGCGTTTTTAGCCCTAACGTGTAAGCAGTTCAACCGCTGACAAACAACCCATTGAGTTGTCGGAATAATGTATTTAGTCTGCTAGAACAAGTGCTTTAGAGAAAGTTGGCTGCTTAGGGCACTTTTCAGCGTGTTTTGGATAGACTTTTACTGGTGTCAGCATAGTGAGAATGTTAGGATTATAGCTATCTAATCAACGACATTTGCGAATCTTTATGTCTGAACAATCTTTACTCGAATTTGCTGACGTACAGGCGACTTTGAGTGCCGAAAGTGTGCAAGCACACGCATCTGAATTACACGGTATTTTGACTGGCCTAATTGCGTCAGGTCATGAGTTTGAAGATACTGAATATCTCGTTGTTATTAACGATATGATGAACAATGGCGAAGGCTTGCCTTTGCAGTCGAAGGGCACTGTAAAACAGCTTTATAGTGAGATTTGGCAAACCTTACTTGACGATTCATATGGCTTTAAACTGCTCCTTCCTGATGATGACGATACCATCGTTGAACGAGCGACAGGGCTAGGCCATTGGGTTCAAGGCTTCAACTTAGGCTTTGGTATTCAACAAAAAGATACCGCCATCGCCTCTGAAGACGTAAAAGAAGTTATCGCTGACTTTGCTGAAATTGCAAATTTATCAGACGAAGTCGACGAAGATGAAGATACAGAACAAGCCTACTATGAAATTGCTGAATACGTGAAAGTATCCGTTTTACTGTGCTTCTCTGAGCTTGGTTCAGCGCCAAGCACGCCCGATTCTGAAAACCAACGCACGATACACTAAATGATCAAACACGCTTTGTTACCAGCGAGCGAGTTTACTGCGCGTAGAGCAAAACTATTCGCTAAGCTTCCTGCATCTTCATTACTTGTTGTTCGTTCTGGACATGAACAGACGCGCAGTAATGACACGGAATACCACTTTTGTCCTGATAAGAATTTCTTTTATCTTTGCGGCTTTCAAGAACCAGAAGCCATGTTGCTTTTATTAAAGGGTGATACTGAGCAAACTATTCTCTGTTGCCGTGAGAAAGATCCATTACAAGAAATTTGGCACGGTAAGCGCGTAGGCCCAGGCGCAGCGGTTAGCGAATATGGCGTCGATGACGCTATTCCACTAATTGATGGCGATGGTGCGATTGTTGATTATTTATCTCAGGTCAAACATTTATTCGTTTGCTTTTACGATAATGAGCTTATGACAATGGCGCCTGAATGGCTGAGTCAAGTTGCAGGCGAGCGTCGTGTTGGCAAAAAGCCTGCGAGCAACATTTCTGATGCAGCACCACTTATTCAAGAACTCAGGTTAATTAAGTCTAATGCTGAGCTTAAGATAATGCGACAAGCTAATGAATTGAGTGGGAAAGCTCATCAACGGGCGATGCTTGCTGCGGCAGATGGTAAATTTGAATATCAGATAGAAGCTGAATTGCTGCATGAATTCGCGGTAAATGGTGCTCGTTTTGCTGCGTATAATTCGATAGTAGCTGGTGGTGACAATGCAAATATTTTGCATTACACAGATAATAACGAGCAGCTAAACGATGGCGAGTTACTATTGATTGATGCTGGTGGTGAACTGGCTGGATATGCCGCTGATATCACGCGTACTTTCCCTGTTAGTGGAGAATTCACAGTGCCGCAAAAAGCGATTTATCAATTGGTCTTAGATTCGCAATTAGCTGCTATTGAGGCAATTAAACCTGGGCAAACACTGTCTGCTTTGAATGATATTGTCTGTAAGGTATTAACCGAAGGGTTAGTGTCGCTCGGCATTTTGAAGGGCGACGTTGAAGAGCTTGTTCAGAATAAAGCGTGTAAGCAGTATTTCATCCACGGGTTAGGCCACTGGTTAGGCTTAGATGTTCATGACGTGGGCGATTACCAGTCGAATGAAAAACGTCAGCAGTTAAGGGCCTTTGAACCGGGTATGGTGATGACCATAGAGCCAGGTTTATATATCCCTATGGATGCAGATGTTGATGAAAAGTGGCGCGGTATAGGTATTCGAATTGAAGATAATATTGCTGTTACCGAGCATGGGTACGAAAACCTAACCGTAAACGCACCTAAGACTATTGATGACATTGAACGTTTAATGGCTGAACGCCTGAACTAGCAAGGGCGGTTGCACGTAAAGATAGCTTTAAAAGCTCCAGTTCTTTAGCTTCTCTGAGCTTGAATAGTATTTGTAACATGGGTTAATGCAGTTGGAATATAGCCAAAACAACGTGAAGAAAGAAGGTAATGAGCTAAAGCAATCGAGCGGCAATAGTGTCTTCGATATTGTCATCGTAGGCGGTGGCCTTTCTGGCCTACTGACAGCGACCAGCTTAATGAATCATCCAGTGACGGCTTCTCTGCGCGTCGCTATTGTTGACGCAAATGAGGTGGCAGCTGAGCCACAAGCCGGTAAGTCAGCCTTTGACGATCGTGTAATCGCGCTTGCTCATGGCAGTGTCGAATTTATTAAGTCTCTAGATGCTTGGCAATATATGTCTCAAGATGCGGCCGCTATTGAAACTATCCATATTTCCGACCGTGGTTATTACGGAAAGGTACGAGTTAAAGCGACAGACCATAATGTCGACGCATTGGGACATGTTGTGCCACTGGCTAGCATTGCAAATGGCTTGCTATCTAGGCTTAATCAGCTTCCTTCTATTTATTGGTTTACGCCACGCACGATTGATGCGATGACGTTTCAGCCAGAACACGTTGAAATTGAACTAGACGACAAAGAAACTATAACGGCTAAATTGGTTATTGCCTGTGATGGCGGGCAATCTGTTTGTCGTAAAGCTTCGAATATTGCGGCGAAGGTAAGCGCGTATCAACAAGTTGCTGTAATCGCGAATGTCGGTGTTGAAAAACATCACCAGCACAGGGCATTTGAACGTTTTACAGAGTCAGGCCCTATCGCTATGCTGCCAATGCAAGGAAAACAGTGTTCTTTGGTATGGACCTTAACACCTGAACAGGCAAATGAAGTTAGTGAACTCGATGACAACGCGTTTTGCCAAGCATTAACAAAAGCTTTTGGAACTTGGCTTGGTGCCGTTACTTCTGCGAGTAAACGTACCATATTCCCTTTGTCGTTAGTGCAGGCTGAGCAGCAGACTTATCAACGTTTAGCACTTGTAGGAAATGCTTCTCATACCATTCACCCAATAGCAGGTCAGGGATTTAACCTTGGGGTTCGAGATGTCGTTGCACTTGCAAAATTAATGCAACAAGCAAGTAGATATTCAGTAGATGTAGGCGCAGGTAAAGTACTCAATCAGTACCAAACACAGCGAGCGGATGATCAGCAACGGGTAATCACTTTAACTGACTCGATGGTGCATCTGTTTTCTAACGACTATGCACCGTTAGTCGCTGGGCGTAATATTGGTTTGAAAGTAATGAATTACCTAAACCCATTGCAGCAGCGCTTTGTTAACAAAACTATGGGCTACTAAACCTAAGTTATCCGTTGCTTAGCAGAGAAATACTTAACGTTAAGCCATGAAATAATGCTACGAAAAATAGCACTATTTAAAACAGCGTTGGAAAAACAGAATTAGTAAACACGAAATTTAAATGCGACGAATTCCAGCTAATAGAGCATGATATTCGTTGTGGAGACATGTAATGCAAAAATATGATCTATTAATCGTTGGTGGTGGCATGGTTGGCTTAACGCTGGCACTTGCTGTGCGCAAGTTAACAGGTCAAAGCGTTGCTATTGTTGAAACGAATACACCGACACCACTCAATGGTCAACCAGAGCTTAGAGTGAGCGCGATCAACGCAGCGAGCGAGCAATTATTTTCTTCGCTTGGTGTTTGGCAAGATATTGTCGCACAACGCAGCCAAGCCTATACACACATGCACGTTTGGGATAAGTCAGGTGTTGGGGCGCTGGATTTTGACATTAACGATCTCAGTGTAAAACGCAATAGAGAGTCGTTAGGACACATTATCGAGAACAAGGTTATTCGCAACGCGCTATGGCAAAAAGCGGAGCAGGATAGCGGTATTGGGCTATTAACCGATAGTAAATTGACTAGTATCGCCTTTGGCGAGCATGAGGTATTTTCCAGTTTTGAAAGCGGGATGCCGGTATTAGCTAAGCTAGTTGTTGGTGCCGATGGAGCCCATTCTTGGTTGAGACAGCAGATGGATATGCCTATTGCCTTTCGCGATTACGACAACCATGCGCTTGTAGCGACGATCAAAACTGAGCTTGGCCATCAAGACACTGCGTGGCAGGTGTTCTTACCGGAAGGCCCATTAGCTTTGTTGCCGCTTTATCAGTCCAACTTATGCTCTATTGTATGGTCGACTTCACCAAGTGAAGCAAAACGTATCAGTACACTGTCTTCGGAAGCTATGGCAAAAGAACTCACCGCTGCTTCAGACGGAAAACTCGGCAATATTAGCATAGAGAGCGAGGTAATTAACTTTCCAGTCAGTATGCGACTAGCTCACAGTTTCGTTAAAGGAAAGGCAGTACTTGTCGGTGATGCAGCACATACGATTCACCCACTGGCAGGACAAGGTGTTAACTTAGGCTTACTTGATGCGATAGCGTTGGCTGAAAGTCTCGCTAATGAATCATATGCAGCGGCAAGCGACCCGTTAGCACGTCAGCTAGCACAGTACTCAAGATGGCGCCGTGCAGGCGCGGCAGATATGGTTGCTGCGATGGAACTGATAAAGCAAGCGTTTACCCCTCAGCATCCCGCATTAAAGCTCATACGTGGTATTGGGATGACGGCAATTAGTAACTTAGGCCCAGTTAAAGACTTAATGATTAAGCAAGCGTTAGGGTTAAGTGGCGATTTGCCTGACATGGCGAAAGCATAGCTGATAGTTGGGCGCTCAGCCTTAGCGTATTAGCCAAGTAAAAATTGATGTTTTACTGGCAATAAAACTCGCATTTAATAAATTCACTCAAGAAAAGCGCTCAAGAAAAACATAAAAAAGCGGAGCCATATAAATGGGCTCCGCTTTTTGTTAATAAGGTTTAGAAGCTATCTGGAAAAGCAGCTAGCTGCTAGTTTGAACCTTCATCACTCTTGTATTCTTCCTCTTCTGATGCGATATCAATAATAGAAACTTGACCTGAGCGGCTCAAATGTTCAGCGTGAATTGTTTTAAGCTTTGTTACCATCTCTGGTGAGAAAAGACCAAAGTTAATCGCTCGCTGTTCCATGAATGACGATGTTACTGTCAGGTTGATATTACCGCAGCCACTTGAATCACGGTCAATGTTTTGATTAGCGCGGTTCGCAGAATCCATTAACGCCGCATTGTTGTTGGTAATAGCACCACCGAATTGACGCTCAGTGCCGTAAACGCCTGCAATTTTCCAGTTGCTGATATTCGTTCTAACACGCTTAGCATTTTCTAGATCGTAACGAAGAGAACCTTCTAAATGCTGAAAAATATGACGGTTTAAGTCTTCATCAAAGTTAGGGAAGTAAGCTTCATCACGCTCGTAAAGGCTTGAAACACGGAAAATCTTTTTCTTGGTATCAGCGTAAGTACCACGGTTTGAGTTAACAAAGTTTGTTGTATTGCGATCTAACTCATCCCACACCGTTTCACCTGTAAATGCACGATTCAATATGTTTGGAGCTGCAATAATACCTTGATAGAAACCGTAGATTAGTACTGGTTTGTAGCCGAATTATTCAGGCACAATTTTGTACTTAATGTCATTTAAACTTAGTTTTTCACCAGCAACAGTAAGTATTTTTTCGTTCATTGGCAAGTCGCTATCGGTTAGGAAATCTTCTAGCTTGCGAATTGGGTACTCGTCAATGATTTCGGCAATGATGGTGGCGTTATATAGGTTCAACCAATACGCCAATTTCTCGTCTTTGCTAAAAAGCTTTAACGGCACTTCTGAAGGTACTTTTTGCAGACTTTCACTAATTATTTCGGAAGTGTTTTTTTGTGCTCATCTTTCTTAAATGATTCGTACAATAAACGGTTACCTTCCAGCGCCGTTAACTTGTTGATGTTGGCTTTTAGTCGCGTTCCTGTTTTAGCTTTACCACTTTTTGCAATAGCACGAGAGGAGCGGCCTGCATTGAGCACACTTGCTCGCAGTAAATAGGTGTAATCATCGTAGTTAATTTCATAGGTAGAGCTGCGGTCATGCCCTTGAAAAACTTCTGGTAGATTTTTCTCATCTGCTTGGCTAGCGCCTGACAGTAGCAGTGTCATACCTGCAAAGGTAGATAAGAGATGTTTGATAGTCTTAGGCATATGCTATTCCTTCAAATATGCCTAGTTATTGATATTGTTGTTTTTGTGAATTAGCGGCAATCTCGTCATAAACGCTGATGCCTCAACA
>JAKVCY010000118.1 GCA_022448425.1 Thalassotalea sp.
AACCGCAGTAATTCTTCTTGCTTCTATATTGGCTTTGGTCGTCAGCAACGACGCAACCGCCTTTGCTCTGCGTTCAGACAAGCGCTGATTGTATGCCGCATCGCCATCTAAAGAAGCATGGCCGTGAATGATGACGCCAGAATTGGGATCGTTGTTGAGCGCATTAATAACGTCTTGCAGCGAATTTTCGTACTTCGGCAAAACCTCCGTTGAATTAGATGCAAATTCAATATTGACGTTGAAAGACTCTATTATGTTCGCATTGTCTAACGTGAAGTCTGCAGCACTTGGCTCTGGCACCATCTCAGGCTCTTTGGCTTCACAGCCGAAATCATCTACCATAGCGCCCGGCGTTGAATCAACACAGTCGTCCCATAAGTCAACAATACCGTCACCATCAGTGTCCCGTTTGAGTATATTCAACTCATCTTCAAAGTTGGTGCGAACGGCTGGGCAGACATAGTTGGGATCATAAGTAATTTTTTCTTCTGCTTTGTCTAATACATCAGGCACGCCTTCTTTTGTGATCCCTAATGTATTCGCCAAGCTCCCAGAAGCTGCAAGCAGCCTTACGCGAGGTTTTTCCAGTGTATATTGCGCCTCTAAATACGAGCGACTTGATTCGTAGTACTCATTTTCTGAATCAAGTAAATCCAGTAGTGAGCGTTCGCCTATGGTAAATTGGTCCATATACGCAGACTTCACTCGGTCTGAAGATAAGCGATGGGCATTAAGTGAAGGTAGCTGCTCGGATATATTGATAATGTCGTTGTAAGCAATTTGTACCGTTTGCCTCATATCGATACAGGCTTTGTCCCGCAAGTCTTTTGCTAAATCAACCTGCGACAATGCTTGTCGAATCGCTGCGCGGTCCGAACCGCCGTTATATAAGTTATAAGAAAAATTAACGCCAACGCTCGCCTCGGTAATGGTGTTATTTAATGCAGCTTGATCTCGTGTTTGCGCACCATAGCTTGCGGTCAAATTGACTTGTGGATGATAGAGACTTTTCGCACTGTCCACGGCGTAGCGCTGGGCATCAATGTTGTAAATGGCGGCATTGAATTGTGGATTGGTGCCATAGGCGCTAGTGAGTAAGGTTTGAATGTCTGTAACACTGGCATCAACATAAGCGGAATTTAAGGTGACCGGTTGCAAATTGTTCGCAGGTTTCTCGCCTACCAAACGCAAGAAGCGCGCTGTAACATCGTGCAGGTTAGACAGCTCAGTAAGTACATTAGACTCAGCCAGAGACAAACGGCCGCTAATTTGCTCCAAATCGGCACGTCGACCTACACCCGCTTCTACGCTTTCTTCAATTTGCTTAAACACATCTACATGTGTAATCAGGTTCTCTTCAGCAAGCTTCAACAGCTCGCGAAACATTTTTACATCCATGTAGGCAAGGGCTGTATCAAGTGACTTCTGCTCTATTTCTCCCATTAGCTCAAAAAAGCGTACAACCTGTGCTTGCTTAAATCGTTTAACTTCACTGCTTGTTAAGAAACCATCGTAGAGCATCTGAGTTAAAGCGATTTGCGCGGTATGACCCATATACTCACGATCTAGCCCATAGTTTCTATCAGTATAAGCACTCGATGCCAATACATCGACTTGCGGACGAAAGCCGCCACGCGCAATGTCTACGTCTGACATTGCAACCTGAAGTTGACGCCAGCTGGCTTGCACTTCTGGGTTTTCGTTCACTACCTTGCGAACATAGTCTTCCAATCTGACTGACGAACCACTAACACCATTACTTTGAGCAATAGCTGCATGAGCAAGCACAGCGCCAGTTGCTCCAATAACAACTTTGGAAAGCACTGAATTCATCAACTTCATATATGCATCTCACTATGTAAACCCTAGGCGACATTTGTGTCGTTTCTTACTTTTTTAAAGTAGACGCTGTGTGTATTTCTGCAAACCTCACAGCCAAATATTAGACTAAAAATTAATTAATTAGGGGTAACTCCCTACAACCTATACCAAAGGATATGTGTCCCCCGTACCACGGTCCGGTAACCAGATAAAAAAGCCCTGCTACGCTTTTTGTATAGCGTGAATATTTATCGATTGAGAGGGAATGATGGCTGAAGTAATCATTGCAGAAGTTAACGGTGAGGCTTCCTTGGCTCGTGGTGACACAGGTGAACAAGTCAATGTAACAGTTGGAATGACTGTCGCTGAAGGTGATGTGTTAACTATTTCACCCAACGGTGTGGTTACCGTTAGCGTGGACGGAGAACTTCGCACGCTACCTGCTGGACAAAGCGTTACTTTTCCACTTCAGCTAGATTTTACTGACAGTAGTTCTGATGACGAATTCGCTGTGTTTGACGAAAGTGTTGATGAACTTGCAGCATTACTTGATGGCGTAGAAAATATTGAAGGAAACGCTCAAGAGGGAGATGCCGATTTCCTTGATGTGCTTGCTGGTGAAGGCGATATTTTAGAATCGTTGGAAGCGACGGCCGCAGGTCTTGACGGAGGCGCAGGTTCCGATGGCGGTAGTAACTTTGTTCGCATTGATCGCATAAATGAAGAAGTCGACCCAGTGGGGTTTCAGTTTGATCAAAATGCTAATAGCAACGACGATGTTACGCCAATTGAGTTTTCTGGAACAGGCGAGCAAGCACAAGACATTTCACTTACCCTAGATGCGATAGGCTTAACGAGTGACACTACACCAACACTTTCAGGGATTACTTCAGCAATTCCAGGCAGTACAGTCACACTAACCGTTACCGACAGCGCTGGAAACACTCAAGTTCTAACCGTCATAGTACAAGACGACGGTACGTTCAGTGTAGACGTACCAAATGCACTGGCTGACGGTGAGTTCACGGTAGATGCTAGCGTGTTAGAACCTACTGGTAACACTGCAGATGGTTCTACTACCGGTGAAATTGACGCTACCGCGCCAACCATTACCATTAATGCGCCGGGTTCTGATAACGACACCACGCCTACCCTTTCAGGTACAACCGATGCCACTCCTGGCAGCACAGTTACGCTAACCATTACCGACAGTGCAGGCAATACTCAAACCGTAACTGCCATTGTGCAGGCAGACGGCACCTACAGCGTTGATGTACCCACTGAATTGGCCGAAGGTGAATTTACCGTT
>JAKVCY010000119.1 GCA_022448425.1 Thalassotalea sp.
TTTGCGCTTCATATATAGGAAAGCAATTATGCGAACGCTACAAAAAACGTTTTCTTTGCAAACTGTACTATTACTTTCCACAGCTTTGCTATCTACCCTGAGTGCTAATTCAGCATTCGCTACCTACTATAAAAAGCAAAGGTATTCTCACTGTGGGTCATCGAGCCAAAGCAACGAACAAAGCAATGTATGTAACTCTCCGTTGGGAGAATACACTTACGATCTAGTCGATGACAAAGTGACACAAACCAATAAGACGAATAATTCCTTTGTTCAAATAGACGGATTAAATATTAGTATGTCCGCCTTTTCTGACACACAAGGAGTTACCGGCGAAACAGTCGTTGGCGCCAAGTTAGAAAAAATCTCAGATAAATGGGCTTACGGCATAACAAACAATGATGAAGCGTACTATCGCGGCGGTGCCGATCACGCTATTGATAACCTCAATTACTTCTCTAGCGGCAGCGATAACTCGAAAAACTACCGCTTCACAAATGTAGAAAGAGATTATGATTTTATATTGCTCTCATTTGATTCTGCGGTAACACTAACTGGCGCCAGTTTTTCTTGGCTTTATGATAGTAGAGATAGTCAAGTGTCTGTGGCTGCGCTTAGTAACACCTCTAAACTAACGTCTGGCGTTAACACATGGAGTCATATCGTTGAAGATGCACTAACGTCAGCTTCATTCGACATTGAGAGTTGTGAATATTTAGATCACCGTGCAGATTTCACGTTTACTGAGTCAGCACAATATTGGCTTGTAGGGGCATACAATACAGTATTTGGAAATATTGGTGGAGAATTTAACAACGACGCTTTCAAACTCGCCAACATTGGGTTTTCAGTTACAGAAACTGCGGGTACACCAGATCCAACCAAAGTCTCTGAGCCTGGCACTATTGGGCTACTTATGGCATGTTCACTTTTCGTAATGTGGCGCCGTAAAAAAACCATTTGAAGAAATTAGACTTTAGATCACTGACAGGTGGTACAACCTGTCAGTTTTTTTTACTCACTTCCTTTCCCTCGCACCTTAATACAACAAAAACCCCATAAAAACATATACTTGAAAAATTGGCACAATTCCAGCTTAGAAAAAAATAAATTGCCTCTTTGTTGAATTTAAGCTGTAAGGCCAATAACTATGAACAAGCTGTTAAAATTTTCATTTTCGTCGTTGCTTTTAATCTGTACGTCAGCGTCTTACGCTGGTGATTCAATGCTCGAATACTACAACTACGATATGATTGCTCAGAAAGTTAGCAAAGGATTTGAGCCTACAACTAACTCAATTAAAATCGATAATTCTGATATCTACGTTTCTTATACGACTTGGGCGGACACAGAATATTCTGACACCGACGGTGATGACCGTGTAGTGAGACAAAACGGCCTTAGTTATTCGAAGACATACGGCTTGTCAATGCGCAATAGAGACCATGGTGGCAACCTTACTGATTGGCATACTATTGATAACAACCAAGGTGACTGGAAATACGATTTCGACATGGTGCTTTTCTCATTTAGTGAAGAAGTAGCACTTACTAATACGAAGTTCAACTATCTTACTGGTGCCGGGAACGAACAACAGTTAACCGTTGTTGGATTCAATGATATCGACATATTTAAAAACGCATCGAACACTGTAACTACATGGGAAAATATTGCTTCATCAAGTGCCATCACTTCGGTCACACATAAGAATATTTCTAGAACACCGCAAGGGCTTGGGAAGTATGAAGTAACCTATCCTACTTTGACCGAAGCAAAATATTGGCTTATCGGCGCATACAATACTTATTTTGATCCAAACGGTAGTATGGATGACTTCACTGGTTCAGGCTTTAAACTAGCCTCGCTAGGTATTTCTAGACAAGGCGAAAACACGACAACCGACGTCAATGAGCCTGGTGCTATGGCACTAATGCTAATGGGTATCGGACTGATGCTTTATCGCCGCAAGCGTCTCGTTTAATGGTTTAAAAACACGTAGAAAACACGTATCTTTAGAAGGTGGCTTAAGCCACCTTTTTTTATGCTATTTTTAAGCCAGCAGTTAGGCTAATTTTCGAAGGTATATATGGATTTTTGTAATAATAAAAAGGGTGTTGTACGTCGTGCACTTATTTCTGCAGTTGCCACTTCTTTTCTCTCATTTAGCAGCCACGCTACAACATCTGAAGACTATGAAAAAGCGCTAACTGCGTTTAATCAAAATGCCTACGATGAAGCCTATATCCATCTTAAAAACAGCTTGCAAAAAGACCCAGAAAACCTAGCAGCAAAAATACTGATGGGTGAAATTTTGCTTATTAATGGCTACTTAACTGCCGCTGAAATGGAGTTCGTAGAAGCGCTTGAAATGGGTGCCGATATCAACCTTTTGGCAGAGCCGCTTGGCAACACATGGTTGTTCTTAAACAAATACAAAGAGATTGTAGACTTTTCTGATTTAAACAAACTGTCGGGCGATGCAGAACGTGAGTGGCTTTTAATTCGCGCGACGGCGTGTATTAGACTGGAGGATGAGTCATGCGCCTTACGTGACTACAACACTATCGTTTCACGTACACCTAACTTCGTACCAGCAATAAACGGGTTGGCGTCCATTGCTCTTCAAAATGAAGATTTATCCAAAGCGACCTCGCTTATCAATAAAGCCATGTCGTTAGAACCAGAAAACGCAATAACATGGCGTTTGAAAGGGCAACTGGCATACCGACAGGGAGATACTGACGCGGCAACTGCACATTTACAAAAAGCCCTAACGTTTAACCGAGACGACCCCATTGCCCTGCGAAATCTAGTAGACTTGTATTTAGAAGCGAAAGACTACGATACAGCAAAGCTATTCGTTGATGAGATCATTGAAGACACGCCTAATGATCCTCTGGCCATTTTACTTAATAGCTGGTTACAAAGCAGAGACAACCAGCAAGCTATCGATAACGAAAAACTAAAAGAGCTTAACGATTTCATGGCTCAACTGGATCCTGAGCTTATTACTTCTCAACCCATGTTGCTCTACATAAGTGGTTTAACAAACTTCTTTAACAACAACATGGAAACAGCCGCGAAAGATTTTAACGCTTATCTGCAACAAGAGCCTGATGACTTACAGGCGGTATTGATGTTGAGCCAAGTTTACATGGCGACTCAACAAGATAAGCAGGCCCTTGCCCTGCTTGAACGTCATCAGGATGCGTT
>JAKVCY010000012.1 GCA_022448425.1 Thalassotalea sp.
TCTGGATAGCAGTTTCCAGCTGTCATCTGTTAGCATTAGTCTCGGCATTTGGGAAAGTTAAATTGTTTTTTGGCGAAATCATTATAACCGACCCAATTGCTGTTTACTTTTCATACCGCAAAGATCAACACGCTCTAGTTGGCTAATTTTATTTTTGGCTACCAGTACAGATTTTGGGTGTTCGCCTTTATTAGTCTCACACAATGGAGAATTATTATCATAATGAGATTGATGGTCAGGGGGCGACTGTGCCCAAGCTTGCTGACTAAAAAGCACACTTGCAACGACGACACCTAAAGCATTTTTGTTTAACTTACTCTGGCTCGATAAGGTATTTCTGATTCCCATACTTCATCCTTGAATTCACTTATCAACACGTAAGGCGTGTTTTAGATAATAAAAAAGGTCTTTTCCAACTATCGTTAGGTTAAAGACCTTTTTAGGACGCTGCCAAACAAGTTAATCCTTTGAAATTGTTAGAATTTATTAGGACATTATTTAGCAAGCTCATCTAAAACGGCGAACAACACATTAGCGCCTACCCGAGACACTTCCTTATCGTAAATGTGTTCAACATTCACGCCCTCTTGACCACCCGCTAGATCGCTGATCGCTCGAATAATGACCCAATCTATATTATTGATTGTTGCAACTTGGCCTACCGCCGCCGACTCCATTTCAGTCACTTCCGCATTGAAGACTTCTCGTGTCCATTTCCGGTATTCTCGGTTATCCAAAAATACAGAACCAGTAACACCATTGCCACCCACAAACAACTTAGCTTTCCGCTCATTTAATATTAATTGTTCTGGTAAGTTTTCCATGGCTCTTTGAGCCGCCTCTAGTAACCTCGGCGTCGCAGAAAAATAAGGCGTATTTTCTGGTTTATCCATGCCATCTTTGATTATCAGCACCTCGTCTGGCTGAATAAAACGGAAGTTTTTATAGTTTGGCACATGAGGGTCTTTAGCACGACGTGCTGGCAACTCTGCTAATCCTTTCGCGTAATATGCAGGTAAGATGTATTCACCTTGTTGTTCTTTACTCGGATTGGTATACACACTCTCGTCATGGTAATACCAACGAGCTGGCACAATCACATCGCCGGGTTGCCAGTCAGGGTTAATTGCGCCGGCTATCCCCATGTAAACCACTTGTTTCACAGGGAAGTAGTCAAATGCCATCTGCATTGACATAGCAGCATTGGCGATACTCATACCCGTCGCAAATACCACAATAGGCTTACCGCCATAGGTCCCTACTCGATATTTTATCCCTTTAAACGTTAACGTATCGGTAATTTCTGCATTAGGGTCTTGCGCAATACGATTTAGTACGCCGAGCATTTCTGGCTCATATGCAACAACGATTGCCGTCATACTTTCGACGTTGTCTGCATAAGCTTTGGGACCATAAACTGAAGACAGGTTAGTTACTGTAAGAGGCGATGCGCTTTCCTGGGTTGACTGACATGCCGAGAGGGTTAATACAACCAAGCAAGCCGCGACGATTTGTATACAGCGATTTACTAGAGAACTGGATAATATATTCATTATTATTTTCTTATGTTGAAATGAGTTTACTGCTGAACTTTTCTCGTGAAAAATTCCAAACCTAACACAGGAGCTTAGCAATAAAGCGTTTTCTAGGTAAGTTATTCATAGTTGAGTTTTTTTTACGTATGGACAGTTTCTGCAAAACTACCTTTTTTATCTGCTCTCTCGGTTTTCTGCTCTTTTCCTTGCCCGCTTTTTTGCTAGTAATGTTTAGCAAACGAAGAAATTTAGGACAATTCAAATGATTATCTGCGTTGCAGTTCGCAGCATGGCGAAGCCCATCTCGCATCGCAACTAATCTAGTGACCTGTTTATCAGTTTCGTCAGCTTTTGTAACCAACAACTCCCGGTCAACCACGACACCCTGGAGAGTAAACATTCGACCAATTTCATCTAAAGAAAGTCCGGCACTTTGCCCTAAATTAATTAGCGCTAATTTCTCCATCACGTCACTTGCAAAATACCGCTTTAATCCAACACGTCCAATAGAGCGAATCAACCGTTTTTGCTCGTAATACCGTAACGTTGAACTAGGCAAACCTGTCGCTTTGGCTACCTGGCTAATATCCATCAATTACCTCCTCCTACAATCAGCATTTACATGCATCTACATCCCTTGACTTAAAGTCGACTTTAAGTTGTAAGCTTCAATATATCAAATTCAATCTATTTAAAATTACGAGGAAAATTTAGTGAACGAATGGGATAAACGATACAGTGAATCAGGTTACGCTTATGGCACCGAACCAAACGACTTTTTGAAACAGAACTTTAGTACTATTCAGAGAGGAAAAGTGTTGAGTATTACAGAAGGTGAAGGTCGAAATGCGGTATTTCTCGCCAAACAAGGTTATCAAGTTACGGCTATTGATTCTTCTATTGTCGCTATCAACAAAGCTGAGCAACTTGCCCCCAGCATCAGGTAGGTATCAACTTTATTCATAACGATTTGTTATCGTTTGATTTTGGTGAAAACCAATGGGAAGGCATTGTCTCTATTTTCCTACCAATTGTTCGACAAGACCGCTTGAACTTGTACCCTAGACTCACCGAAAGCCTCAAAAACGATGGGGTATATTTGATGGAGGCATACACCCCAGAGCAGATAAATTTTGGTACAGGTGGTGGCAAAGACAGCCGCACAATGCAAACAGTCGACACAATTACGTCAGAACTTCTCCAAATGAATTTCTTAAGAAAGCGTCAACTGGAAAGAGTCGTTAAAGAAGGCAAATATCATACAGGGTTAACGTCTGTACTTCAGTTCATCGCCAAAAAACCTTAACCATTTCAGTTGAATTTTCGCATACTGGCTATAAGTTAAGTATATAGCGACACATAAGTTATAACGCTAACATTAGCTCGGCAGTAATTTAAAAAGAAGATTAATAAACACAAGTATGACAAGGAACATCTATGAAGCTTTACACATTTTCACCAGCGCCAAACCCGCAACGCGTTAATTACCTTTTAAAGTACAAAGGTGTTTCAATCGAAACACAAGAAGTCGATTTGAGAGAACAAGCGCACTTTGATCAGGCATACCTAGATATTAATCCATCAGCAACCGTTCCTGCGCTATATATCGATGAAAATTGTACGCTGGTAGACGGTATTGCAATTTGTCATTACCTAGACAAAAAGTTTCCAGAAAAACCTTTATTTGGTAAGACAGACGAGGAAACTGCCGTAATTTTAGGTTGGGTACACCGCATTTATGTTGACGGCCTTGGGGCTGTGGCAGAAATATTGAGAAACACCAGTGAATTTTTCAAAGGTAGAGCGATTCCTGGCACACTGAGTGTTGAACAACTGCCAGCGTTAGCAGAGCGAGGTTTAATTCGTCTTAACGCATTTTTCGACATGCTAGACAAACGCTTAAAAAACCATGAATATATCGTTGGTGACAAGCTTACCCAAGCAGATATCGACGCATATGTTGCATGCAACTTTGCAGGCTGGGTTAAACAGTCGGTTCCTGAAAAAAATGAGCATCTAATTGCTTGGCATAAAAAAATGATGAATATTCTCGATACCTAGAATACGCTCAAGTGATAACAAGAGCGTTTAGCATCAGAAGTTAAGCACCCTAATATACTCATAATTGAGGAACCAGTTTCGGAATTTACCAACACCCTTCTACGTTTATATAAACATTAGCATTAGTATTTAGGAGCCAAGGATATGGAAGAATTACAGGCTGCACGTAAGGGCCTCTTCCCGTATCAGTTCCATCGTTATTTTACTCGAGAAGAGTTTTTTAAGTTGATGTCGCCGCTGGTAACACTTGATGTAAAAGCCTTTGACACACTGACATTTACTGACACTTTTACTAAAACTATTGGCAAGAAGTATCTAAAGATATCGTAAAACCTATGGTAGTCGGTTCAAGAGCAACACCCATACTGGCACTTATCAATAATCATTTTGACCAGACATTAGACGCCATTTCAGCGGTAGTTAACCAGCCGGATTTCTTATCACTTAGTTCATATAAAATAGGACATGCATTGATAAATTCGGTTGGGTTATCGATAGAAGACAGGCGATGTTTAGTCTCTACTCAAGCCATAGGCATCGCAGCTGCAGTGCTAGTGGTTCTTTTTCCGCTGCTTCGCGAAACCCACGATAGCACCTTGACACAAGTTCACAAATACTTAAGACCAAAAACTCTTTCCAATACCATGTCTTCGCAAAACTTTGCTAGCTATTAAATGCTAAAGCATAAAATCCAATACTTCTGAACGAAGCCCTCTTTTCATCAAAAATACTAGTATTGTTGACCGATAACTAATGACTAATCGCTTGCTTATTTGAGGACAATGTCACCAAAAACATCAGCGGTCTTGTAACCTAAATTTTTATCACCATTAATTGGTTTGATTGGGTGAGAGCCGATAAAACTCTCGCGGTAGTCAGAACCATCATTGTCACAATACGCAAGCATAAAGCCTAGCTTTTTCCCCTGCTGATTAAAAACACGGTGCGTTTCTGGTTCATTGAGACGATGAACATAGTCGGCACTATAAAGTTTGATTGCAGCTTCCCAATATATCGCTTGCTGTTCAGGCTCACTATCACTACTGGCACTCGTACCGCTTCGCTGCCAACGGTTAATCACGTGTTCCTTAAATACGGCTGGCATACCACCGTCCTTTGCAGGGGCAATATCTGCTACTTGCGTATCTAGTGCTAGGTGGTAAGCAAAGGCATTGAAATTATTTAGATGATCACCACCAGAATTATCTTCATCAATGAATATTTCTAAACAGTCATCATCCCAATATGCTTTAGTAGGTTCAGGTTCTTTATCAAACAAAACGTCGTCAACGATCCTAGCGAGTAAGTATAAGTAATCTTGGTCCCACAACAGCTTATAGTCACCCGTAAAGTCAGATTTCGAAGGCTGTTCACCCAATAAAAGATTATCGATAGGCAGCCATCTCGCCTTGTCCCATTGAGTCTCAGTCATTTTGCCGTCAATAGTTATCGGCGTAGAAGTTCGCTCTACATATATGGGTGCATGCTCAATATATACATCATTATCAGCGCTTGTTGCTGCCGTAGATAGGACTGTACTAGCAATAGTCAGAGAGAGTAATGTGCTTTTCATTAATATTTGGTTTTTGTTCAATTTCTTCAATTGCCTATTTATTGTTTTTAGACTAATCATAGACTGGGCAACTTAACCTGTAACTGGTACGTTTTTCCTGCCTTAAAATCGCTGACAATATTGCCAGCTAACTTTTGACCGTCAAGCCAAACTGTTAACTTTTCAATTGAAGCTTTTTCGATAACGAATTCAAAATTAGCTCCCATGAACTCCCTTTGTCCAGCCAATCGATTAATACAGTCTGGCAGCTTGGGATTAACTTGTAATTTACCTGCCCTTCCCTTGAGACCATAAAGCTCTTCTATGACGCACCGATAAAACCAAGCGACGGTACCAGTATTCATTAGGTGGCTCGACCGACCAGCATGACTTGGTAATTGATAGTAAGCACCACGATAGTAATTAGGGATAAAATTCGGCAATTGCCCGCGCTGCAATATATCTTGCTCATTGGGCATTAACTTGACGAGTACTTGATATGCTTGATTGTGTTCACCAACCTGATACAGCGCGTAGGCGTAGAAAATCGCAGCATGGTTATAAACTGAGCCATTTTCAGCGGTACCCGGATACTTTTGAGTTAAACGACCAATATCTTCTTGGACCTTGGTATAACTTGGGGCAAGCATCATGGTACCGAATGGCGTATTCAATTGACGCTCCACTTCATTTAGCAGGCTGAACTTTTTCGCTAATGTCGCGGCTCCGCAAAGCAATGCCCAGCTCTGAGGATTAAGATAAATTCGTCCTTCTCTATCATCGGCAGTGCCAAATGGTCGTCCTTCATCAGTTATGCCTCGGCTATACCAATCTTGATGCCAACAGTATTGGTTAATGGCGTCATTAAGCGCCGCCTGCTGCTGTTCTAACTCGCCTATTCTATCTTTCAGCTCTGCAATGGCTTGACCGTAGTACGAAACAATATCTATCCAACATTTGATGGAGAAAGACAGTGCCATCGTCAACCAACTAGATACGCCCAATCCTTTATGACCTGCCATATTGAGCGGATCGCACCAGTCTCCCTGTTCAATATAACAGAGCCCTCGTTGATCACGTTTGCCGAGGATAAAATAAAGTGCTAACTCAATGTGTCGATACACAGGTTCAAACTTATCGGTGTCAGCAAATGGGACTTGCTGCATTAATAAATCAACATCATTCGTTTCATCCAAATAGGCTTGAAGCAAAATTGGCAGCCAAATATTAGCATCTGCATGCGGTACCTGGTTAATATACTTTAATTCTGCATTCGCATTGAGTATCACACCATCGGGCATTTCTCCGCTGCTTTGTTGCTGTGACAGCGCAAGAATCAGTGCCTCTTTAGCTAGGCTTGGCTCCATGAAACAGCTACCGATTGCGTCCTGTAATAAGTTTCTAGTTTGTGGGTCGGTCGATAAACGGTGCAGCTTGATATGATAGTTCACTTGATTAGGCACCCACGTATTTATCATAGACCCCAATGTTGAATCATCAGTTACGTTGAATCGTGTGGTGAATCCTGTACCTTTCTTTGCAGCAAACCCTTGTTTCTTGACCCCAAGCACCTCAGCACGATCTTTCGCAGCGCCAAAAACGAAACGAAATGTTCGGCTTTGTTTTGGCTGTAGCGCCAGATCAAACTGCATGGCAGCAACTGGGTCTTCATAAAAAGCGTTTTTCTTAGGCAGTTGTTCAGATAGCAAGGCTTGCGGCTGATGTAAGCCTTGTTCTCCCTCAAACGCATTGCGAAGACAACACCAACTATCTGGAGTAGATTCAGACAGTAAAAAGCTAGTGTCTTTCAATGCTTTATTTTGATAGTACTCTTCAAGTTTCTGATATGGCGTTATAGATGAGGCGATAATTGCGTCTAATGCACTATCAAAACAGGCCTCTCGGTTCATCCAAGATTGATAGCCAATTGAAAAATAAGGATAGAGGCTTAGTTCTCTTTGTACTGAGTCACTATTAATCACTGTTAACTGCCAGTACTCGGCGACAAGCTTGTCGGATAGCTCGACAGAAAGCTCAAAATCAAGTCCATGACTAGATATTTCCCACAGAACCTTGTCACTCCGCTGACTAAATTTGTATTCCCCTGGCGCAATCTTACAGGGCGCAAAAGGCACAGAATAAAGTTGCTGGTTATGCTTATCTTTCACGTAGAAGAACCTGCCCGGATGATGATCAAAGTAATTCTGCTCAGGTTGAATAAAAGTTTTGGCTTCCATCATAGGCGCAAAACTGTATTTAGCGGGCTCGGGCTGCATAAATTGCGCTCGCGCATACCCTTGGCAATTGAGCTGCAATAACATCACCTCATTATACAAATAGCCATAGCTCAATGGCATCGAAGTCGGTGAAAAAAGCGTAACGCTTTGATCGTCTTGAGTGAATACAGGTTGCGATCGTGTTACTTGTTTCATTTAGGCTTAACCACATTTTCATTGCTTGCGGGTGTTTCTATCGCCAGCGTCAAGTTATCCGAAGTAGACTCATATCCATCAGCGACTTGCTCGTTAAGCGCCTGAGCGTCTTTTTGTCGAAGATTGCTAAGCTCTTGTTGAATCTGCGCTAAGCGCAATTGTGAGAGAGGATAAAGTCTGATGATAAAAACTGCGACAATGGCAAAAGCTGCTGGTATAACCGTCATCAGCAGTAAAATGCCAAATTCTGAATCGGTTGACTGAGCGGTGTTCGCTACGTATCCCATGCTTGCCAACACCCAACCTATTGTTGCCCCAGCAAGCGCGCCACCCAACTTCTGAGCAAACGCGGCTGCTGAGAAAACCATCGCGGTGGCCCTTCTGCCATTTTTCCACTCAGAATAATCTGCTGTATCCGCATACATGGAGAAAACTAAGGGTGATTTCGGGCCTAATGCCAAGCCTATTAAAGCCTGCATAACGAACATTAATGTAATTTGTTCTTTGGGGATGAAATAGAAAGCAAATGACAGTACAGCGACAACCGTCATCAACAACATAAGTAATCTCTTCTTATCCAGATACAGAGTCATTACCGGTGTTAATGCGGCACCTATGCCAAGTGAGACCAAATATACAGTGGTAAAACTGCCTATCAACGACTCTTCACCTACATAATACTTAAAGTAAAAAGTGCCCGAACTTGCTCGTAGAGAAATTGTCACCATAATGACAAGTGCCAGCACAAATAAAATGCACCACGGCTTATTATTGAATAGATCTTTTATGTCTGTTTTAACAGGTGTTTTCTGGTTTATTGGAGGGCTAATACGCTCTTTTACAGATGCAAAGGTGATCACAAACAAACAGGCGGCTATTGCACCATAAACCATCATGGTTAACTGCCAGCCCTTAGCTTCATCACCAGTACCTAGCGAAGATACGAGTTCTGGCGTAAAAAATGCGACCAAACTACCACCAGAGAATGCGCCGATAAATCGAAAACTGGTTAACGTCGTTCGCTGTTGGCTATCCGATGAAATCACCCCTAACAGAGCGCCGTATGGTACATTGATGAAGGTATAAGCCAGCATCATAAATATGTATGTTGCATAGGCCCAAATAACTTTACCTGACTCATCAAGATCTGGCACGGTAAAGGTCAGAACACCTGCGCTCACAATGGGTAAAATTCCCCAGAGTAGATAAGGTCTAAACTTCCCGTATTTTGTGCGTGTTCTATCAGAAACCGCTCCCATAAGGGGATCAGATACGGCATCAATCACACGGGTCACCAGCATCATAGTGCCAACTGTAGCGGCAGGAAGGCCAAAAACGTCGGTATAAAAAATAAAGAGAAAAACATCGAAAACGCGCCAGTAAAAATTAGACGCGACATCACCACAGGCATAGCCTAGCTTCTCTCTAATCGAGAGTTTATTCATTGAAGTCGTTAACACCTTGTGCTCCGTTTATAATTATTTATTCGTTGAAGAACTTGGCGATCTCAACGATATCTTTTTCCGAAAACAAAAAGTTTTATTAACCCAATCTGTATCAAACTCAGCAACATGACTAATGAATACTTGGAATTAGTCCTATTCATCAGCTACTTCTACTAGCTACCTCCCCCGGTAGCTAATAAATTAAACATAGAAATTAGGTAAGCGCTTTCATTTATGATTTTTGACAAAGCATATGGAAAGTTAATTCTTACAATCAGTTTATTTTACGATCAAATGTAAGCGCTTACAAAAATATAAGCGTGGGCTTATGAAAATACAAGTATATTTTTAACCACTGATACATCGGTCGTTAAGCCTATGAAGCGCGCAACGTAATAACCAATAAAACAAGAGTATTCATGGCTATATCTGATTCATTGCCTGCGGGTTAATCACATTAAACGGCAATTAAATATGGAAATGTTTAACTTTTGTTAACTTTATTGTTGATCATTATTTTTTTTTCATCTAAGTTAATGTAAGCGCTTTCAATATTAAATAGCCGTTCGAGAGCTCGGTTTTTTTTAAGCACCAATGTAAGCGCTTACAACAGTCATTCTAATGATAAAAAATGATAAAAAACAGAAATCGAGGGAAATCATAATGATGTCTAACAGATTCAACAGATCAAAATTAGCGACTAGCTTATCTTTGATCCTAGGTGCTTCTGTAGTCAGTCCTGCTTTTGCGGCAGAGGAAAGCGCTGACGAAGTCGAAGTTATTGAGGTTCGGGGGATTCGAGGTAGTCTTGTCAAAGCGATGGATATCAAACGCAACTCTAAAGGTGTTGTCGATGCCATAAATGCTGAAGACATGGGTAAATTCCCTGATACTAACTTAGCAGAATCACTACAGCGGATTACCGGTGTATCAATTGACCGCGAAAACGGCGAAGGTTCTAAAGTAACCGTACGTGGTTTTGGTCCAGACTACAACGTTGTCACTTTAAATGGTCGTCAAATGCCGACCGCAAACATTAATGCTACCAGCGCATCTGACTCACGTTCTTTTGACTTTGCAAACTTAGCCTCTGAAGGTATTAATGCCGTAGAAGTCTATAAAACAGGTAAAGCAACTGTTGCGACAGGTGGTATCGGTTCAACGATTAACTTAGTAACAATTAAACCATTAGTTATTGGTGAAGAACGCGCATCTATCGCAGTTAAAGGCGTGCACGACACTTCAACTGAAGACGGGTCAAGCATTACACCTGAATTATCTGCGCTATACAGTAATACATTTGCTGATGATACGTTTGGTGTGGCAGTAACAGCCAGTTACCAACAACGTGACAGCGGCTCTGCTCGTGCTGGCGTTGATAATGGTTGGCGTCCACAAACAGGTGGTGTTGGTGACTGGGGTTCAGTTGGTGAAGGCCCTAACCAAGTTAATGTGCCTGCAGATGGCGTAACCTATGCGGTGCCACATAATGTACTTTATGGCTTCAGTGAAAATGAACGTACCCGTACGAATGGTCAATTAACACTGCAATACCGCCCTGTTAAAAATTTAACAGCAACATTAGATTACACCTACTCTAAGCTTGAAGAAGAACTGAACCAAAACATCCACTCTGTTTGGATGAGCTGGAACTTTGCAGGCCAACCTACAGGCTCAGCTTGGACAGATCCAAATGGCGACAACGTAGCTGCTCCCCTGCTAATTCATGACATTGACGGTCCTTCTGATTTAGTTAGCCAAGTAGAGCAAAGCGCTAAGGTTAATGAAAACAAATCAATTGGTCTTAATCTTGAGTATCTCGTCAACGAGAACCTTTCATTTGAATTAGATTTCCACAGTTCAAGTGCAGAGTCTCAACCTGACAGTATTTACGGCAATAGTAATACTATCCAATTGGCGACTTGGACACGTGCTGAAACAATTGTCGATTTCTCATCGGGCTTCCCAGTTGTAGAAGTGGTCTTCCCTGACGGTACACCAGGTTTAACACCTGAAGGCGTTGTTACTACAGGTACCAGCTTCCGTAACAGTTACATGAAGTCTGAAATCGACCAAATTCAGTTAACTGGTCAATATGTCTTTGACGATGGCATTGTTGAAAGTGTTGATTTTGGTATTGGTTACAACAAAGTAGAAAACCGCAATGCATTCGGTCGTGCTGAGCGCCCTAACTGGGGTGGCACAGGTTCACCAGACGATATCGATGACGCATTCTTACTAGCGAGCATGGATACTATGGTTGATCGCTTTGATAACCTACCAGGCGATAAATCAAGTATGATTAACCAATTCTGGGCAGTAGATTTTGAAACCATTGCTGACCTAGTTGGTTCATTATATGGTGACCCAAGCGATCCAGTTACTTGGCCTTGTGGCAATGTAATTTGTGCACCAAGCACTTACGAAACTGACCGCCGTACGACAGAAGAATCAATGAGTGCGTATGTTAGTGCCAACATGAGTTTTGATATTGGTGAAATGCCTGCGAACTTAACCATTGGCCTGCGCTACGAGCAAACAGATATTGAATCTGAAACGCTGCTGCCAGATATTGAAGCAATCGGCTGGGTATCAACGAACGAATTTAGCATCGTTCGCGGTGAAGCTCAGTTCTTCACTGACGAAGGCGATTATGACTACTTGTTACCTAATATCGACTTTGATATTGAAGTAGTTGAAGACGTTATTTTCCGTGCATCATATAGCCAAACAATCACTCGCCCTGGTTACGGTAACCTAACGGCAGGTGCGAGCTTGGATGAAGTACGTAACGTCGACAATGGTCGTGGTTCGCGCGGTAACGTAGGTCTACTGCCACTAGAATCAGACAATATCGATTTATCACTAGAGTACTACTACGGGGAAGGTAGTTACGCGTCAATTGGTTTCTTCCAGAAAGATGTCGATAACGTTATCGGTTCACGTGAAGTTACCGAGCAGCCATATGACGTAACAAGCCCAGTAGAAGGTGCACGTTACTTAGAAGCTGTTGCTGCAACGGGTGGCGATCCGTCTGACAGTGCTGCAATTCGTGCATACTTGTCAGCTAATTACGCCGATGGTCAGTATGTTATTGTTGATCCGGGCGGAGACCCAGTTAAGAACCAGATCTGGGGCCACCCTACTGAGAACTCACCGTTAAGCGTTACCGTAACTCAACCTTTCAACCAAGGTTCAAATAAAGTTGATGGTTTCGAATTTGCGATTCAGCATTTATTCGGTGACTCAGGCTTTGGTGCAATTGTTAACTACACTATTGTTGATAGCGACGTTGAATATGACAATGCCAGTACCAGTGACGAAAACACACCATTATTGGGTGTAAGTGACTCGTACAACATTGTAGCGTTTTACGACAAAGACGGTATTCAAGCGCGACTTGCATACAACTGGCGTGACGACTTCTTACAAGGTTTGAACGATGGTCAGGGTTCAAACCCAGTATATGTAGAAGACTATGGTCAGTTAGATGCAAACATCAGCTACGATTACAACGAGAACCTAACGATATTTGTTGAAGGTTTAAACCTAACAGACGAGTACACTCGTTCTTACGGTCGCCATATTTTAATGGTGAAGAACATCCAGCAAATTGGACCTCGTTATAACTTTGGTGTTCGTTACAAGTTCTAACGACTCCCCCAAGGGCAATTGCCATTTTTATCCTGCGAGTTCAGCAGCTTATTAATGGCTTTTGCCTTTATTTAATTTCTCTGTATGCTTAATTGAATAGAGAGAATTATCTGGTAAATAGGTTGTATGAGTTGTTCATCTGATAATGCCATTAAACATATTGTCATCGTTGGTGGTGGTGCAGCAGGTTGGTTAACAGCCGGTATTATTGCTGCGCAGCATAACAGCCATCTCGACAGTGGGATAAAGGTAAGCCTAATTGAATCAAGTGCTATACCGACAATTGGCGTGGGTGAAGGTACTTGGCCGACGATGCGAGATACCTTAAACGCTATCGGCATTAAAGAATCTGAATTTATTGCCTGTTGCGACGCGTCATTTAAGCAAGGCTCTAAATTTATTGGTTGGGCAAGAGATTTAACAAAAGAAACAACAAACGATGCGGACAAAAGTCACCAAGCATCGATTAAAGGCACGCATACCTACTACCACCCTTTCGTTGCTCCGCATGGTTTCGGACAAACCGATCTAGTTCAGCATTGGCTTCGCCAAAACCGAGATACGTCAGCCACTAACCTTGACTCTGAGACTAACTCTAACACTAGTAATGAATCATCGTTCGCTCATGCTTTAGGTAGTCAAGCCCATTTATGTGATTACAATAAAGCGCCTAAACAAATTCAAACACCACCTTACGCAGCTGTCGCCAATTATGGCTATCACTTAGATGCCGGAAAATTTTCTGCACTGTTAAAACAGCATTGCTGCAATAAGCTTGGCGTTAATCACATTGATGATGTCGTTACAGGTGTCAGCGCAGGTGAAGATGAAAGTATAGAAGCGGTATTAACAGAGCAGCACGGCCAAATAGCGGGTGATTTGTTTATTGACTGCTCCGGTCAACACGCATTGCTTATCGGTAAGCATTATCAAATACCACTGCGTGAACAGAGCCATGTACTTTTTAACGACAGTGCGATTGCAGTACAAGTACCCTACCCAAGCGATTCACACCCAATTAGCAGCCAAACTAATGCAACCGCCCATGATAACGGCTGGATTTGGGATATAGGATTACCCACTCGTCGTGGTGTTGGCTGCGTATATGCCAGCCAATATTGCGATAAAACCACAGCTCTTAATGCACTAAAAGAGTATATTGCTAAGACAGCTCCAGACATTGACTTCTCAACACTAGAACCTCGCCATATTGCCTTTACACCTGGTTACAGAGAGAAATTTTGGCACAAGAATTGTGTTGCAGTAGGCATGGCTGCTGGGTTTATCGAGCCCTTAGAAGCCTCAGCATTAGCGCTAATTGAGTTGTCAGCCAAAATGATCGCCAAAGAGCTACCAAGTGTGAAGTCGATTATGCCAATTACAGCCAATCGCTTTAATGATCGATTTGAATATCGCTGGCAACGTATTATCGAATTCTTAAAATTACATTACGTTTTAAGCGAGCGCACCAGCGACTATTGGCAAGCTAATAGGGAAAGGAGTTCTATTCCCGCAAGGCTTCAAGAATTACTAACTTTATGGGAACACCAAGAGCCAAGCTACAACGATTTCCCTCAAGTAGAAGAAATTTTTCCAGCTGCGAGCTACCAATATGTACTTTATGGTATGGGCTTTAAGTCAAACCTTCGCCATTGGCAGCGACAATTTGATAATCCATTACTAAGTGAAAAATTAGTTCAAGAAAACAAACAATTAATCGACAGATATTTAGGAGGATTGCCGACAAATCGCGAATTAATCAATGCGCTGGTTCAGCAATATCTGCGACAAAATGACAAAGAACACGAATTAAATAAACAACAAGCAATTTAGTCAGTTAGCTAAAAAACAAATGCAAATACAAAAGCTAAAGCCAAACTGAGCATATTAAGAATACGGGGAAATTTATGAGCAACCACGTGCTACTCAACAACATTGAACACAAAGATTTGAAAATCATTACCGAGAAATCTGCCAAGTTTGGTAACAACAAAACTTATTCCACTGTGTATCCGTTTGAATTCAGACACGCTCAGGCAGATTATCCGATTTTCTTCCTAAAGGATAATCAAGAGCAGTTTTCAGCTATTGCCCTATTCGGTTTTGAACAAAGTGAAAACCTATTCCTAACAAATGAGGGCTGGCAAGCGAGTTACATTCCTTTGATGGTTGAGCGCGAACCATTCTTAATCGGTTTTCAGCAAAATGAGCAGAATGAACCTAATCCTGTCATTCATGTCGATATGGACAGCCCACGCGTAAGTGAAAGTGAAGGCATTGACGTATTCTTACCACACGGCGGTAACAGCGAGTTCATCAATCGTGTCAGTACCATTTTAAAAACAATACATGACAGTAAGCAGTCGACAGACCTTTTCATGGAGACAGTTCAGGAACTCGACTTACTCGAACCATTCAACTTAGATATTCAGCTAAACGACGGCAGCAATAATCGTTTGACAGGCTTTTACACCATTAACGAAGATAAGTTAACCCAGTTATCTGGCGACCAATTGGCCTCATTGAACAAGTCCGGTTTACTCCATTTGATTTATATGGTGATAGCATCACACGCAAACTTAACCGCTTTGATTCAGAAAAAAGATAAACTCAATAGCGCAGCAATGCTTTAGCAGCGCTTTATATTAAATTAGGAAGTTGTTGAGTTGAAAAGCTGATAGCTTAGCTGCCATGCTTACAAGACAAGAATGGCAAGCAACTCAACAACCAATTGATATTCGAATGAAGGCATCAAATAAAGTACTAGCGTCAACAACGGCTTTTGCAACTGCAGAACTTGGAGCTTTGCCTAGTGTAAAGGTCATTAGTAACTGCAACGAAGCACAGTTAACTGGGCTTATAGACGAACTTAATCACGCGAACCATCCATTACTGCTTAAAGGTTTTGCGAATGCGTGGCCCATAGTGAACGCTAGCAAGGCAGGATTGAGCGGCTTACAGTCTTATCTGAGGGGTCATCAATTATCTACAGAAAACGACTTCATGGTGGGCACGGGCAAAATCCCTAGTGAACATGGTGGGCGCTTATTCTACAACCAAGACTTTACTGGATTTAATTTTACTCGTCAGGGACAAGCGTTTAGCGAATTCTTGAAAGAGTTATTTGATAGCTCATCCAATGCAGAATCTGATGTACAGCGATACTTAGGGTCAACAAAAGTTGATATGCTCTTTCCTACACTTCGAGATGACGGTAATGACATTAGGGCTCTTACTGACTACTCGCCGCTCATTAATATGTGGATGAGCAATCAAACACAGGTTGCCGCGCACCAAGATCTCCCTCACAACCTTGCGGTGTGTGTTGCGGGGAAAAGGCGGTTTACGTTGTTTCCGCCTGAGCAAATCGACAACCTTTACATTGGACCTTTAGATCTTACACCCGCAGGGCAAGCAATTAGTTTAGTTAATCATCAAGCGCCGGATTTTGACGCGCATCCCAAATACAAAGAAGCACTCGCACATGCGCAAGTTGCTGAGCTTGATACTGGAGATGCACTACTATTACCGAGTCTTTGGTGGCATAGTGTCGAAAGCTTGAACGCATTCAATATACTCATTAATTATTGGTGGCAACCGACAACGCAAAGCTGTCAACATAGCGAGCAACAAAAGCAACAGCAGGCAAGTCAAGCAATTGGTGCGCCAATAGACGCCCTACTCCATGCATTTATGAACATTCGTCATTTACCGGTAAACCAAAAAGACGCAATCAAAGCTCTATTTGATTATTATGTCTTTAACGAACAATCGCCGAATGAACAATTTGAACATATTCCAGAACAGGCTCGAGGGCTATTAAATAACCAAGATGAAATAGCCATTCGCAAGCTTCGCGCCATGTTACTTAATAAACTCAATCAATAAATTTTCATAAAAAGAAGTGCAGTTACCATGAACCACAATTCTTCATCAAGCAATTCTGATACGAGTCATGAACTTAAGCACAATAGCGTACAAAAAGTCGTTATTGCCGGTGGTGGCACAGCTGGCTGGATGGCCGCAGCTGGTATTGCTAAAACCATAGGTAAGCATTTAGATATCGTATTAATTGAGTCCGATGACATTGGTACAGTAGGTGTTGGAGAAGCTACCATTCCAACACTTCAGTACTTTCATCAACTACTAAAGATTAATGAGTCGGAGTTTCTTAAAGCAACTCACGGCACGTTTAAACTAGGCATTAACTTTGAAGGTTGGCGCAATCTTGGTGAGGATTACCTGCACGCATTTGGTGTGACAGGTAACGATTGTTGGGCGGCAGGCTTTCAGCATTTCTGGCTACGAGGACGCCAACAGGGACTAGCCGGCGATTTCGGTGAATACTGTTTAGAACAAGTTGCAGCAGTAAATGAAAAATTTGCCCAGTTACCTAATAATGGGCTTAATTACGCCTATCATATGGACGCTACACGCTATGGCCAGTTTCTTCGAAAAATTGCAGAAGAAAGTGGCGCTAAGCGTATCGAGGGTAAAATAAGTAGCGTTAACCTAAACAACGAAAACGGTTTTATCAAATCGCTTACATTGAATAATGGCGAAACCATCAGCGGCGATTTATTTATTGATTGTACTGGCCAGCGGGCGCTACTTATCGAAGGTGCACTTCATACAGGCTATGAAGATTGGTCGCATTGGCTGCCAAATGATTCGGCTATTGCTGTACAGACGGAATCGGTGGAAACACCAAAACCCTACACACGCTCTATTGCGCATCCTTTTGGTTGGCAATGGCGCATTCCACTGCAACACAGGGTCGGCAATGGCATCGTGTATTGCAGTAAATATGTTAGTGATGAGCAAGCTAAAGAAACCCTGCTAAACAATATCGAAGGTACAGCCATTACTGAGCCAAGAGTAATCAAGTTCCGAACAGGAACAAGGCGTAAACACTGGCACAAGAACTGTATTGCGGTAGGTTTATCGAGTGGTTTCTTAGAGCCTCTCGAATCTACGAGTATCCACTTGATTCAGCAATCTATCGTTCGCCTATTACGTATGTTCCCCCAACATGGTGTTATCGCGGAAGACATCGAAGAATTTAACCAGCAAACGCGCTTTGATTGGGAAACCACAAGAGATTTCATTATCTTGCATTACAAAGTAACTGAGCGTGACGATGCAGATTTTTGGCGACACTGCCGACAAATGGAAATTCCAGAAAAACTTGCCCATCGTATTGAATTATTTGAAAAAACAGGCCGTGTGTTTCGTAAAAACAACGAGCTGTTTGATGACTCATGGATGCAAGTTATGATTGGCCAAGGCTTAACCCCTGAAAGCTATCACCCAATCGTTGATAATATGAGTAACGAAGAGCTAAGCCGCTTTTTGAACCACATAAAATCCAATATCGATGGCATGGTTAACCAACTGCCAACCCACGAACAGTTTCTTAAACAGTTCGCAGTCAATCAGGATTAACGCTGACCAGCATCAAGCGCGCTGAAATCGTTAGCTTTGCAGTGCCCTCAAACAATTAATCGATGAGAGCACTTCAACGCTGAACGTTGAATTAGACGAGTGGTATCACATCATGCGTAAGTGTCGATTGTGTGAACACTACTATTCGTTGTGTAGTGGCATAGTGATTTTGGTCACCTAATTAGAGGATGTTATGATTCATTCATAGCAATATTAGGTGAAGATAATGGCTAAGAAATCACGTAAAAATTTCAGCCCAGAATTTAGATTAGAAACGACACAATTGGTGGTCGATCATGGTTACACCCATGAAGAAGCGGCCAAGGCCATGAATGTTGGTTTTTCAACCATTGGCAAATGGGTTAAACAGTTAAAAGAAGAACGTCAAGGTAAAGCGCCTAAAGCAACACCAATGACACCTGAGCAGCTTAAGATACGTGAGCCTGAGAAGAAGATAGAACGCATTGAATTAGAAAAGGAAATCCTAAAAAAGGCTACGGCTCTGTTGATGTCGGACTCACTGAACAATTCGAATTAATCGAAAAACTCAATCAGAGCCATAAAGCCAGATATCCAGTTAAAACTCTGTGTGATGTATTTGATGTGCACCGCAGCAGTTATAAATACTGGCAATTGCGTAATACGTCATTATCAGTCGAAGAAGTGACATTACGCGCTGAGGTTAAATCAGCGCATGAATTAAGCGGAGGCTCAGCAGGCGCAAGAACCATTGCTGAAATAGTGACGCAGCGAGGCTTTCAGTTAAGCCGATATCAAGCGACAAGGTTCATGACCTAGAGCTAGTGAGTTGCCAGTTACCGCAGCACGCTTATAAGAAAGGCTCTAAAGAGCACCAAACTTAATAGACCGGCAGTTTGATGTGACTGAGCCAAATCAAGTCTGGTGTGGCGATGTCACTTATATTTGGACAGGTAACCGTTGGGCTTATTTAACGGTGGTGATTGACTTCTTTGCTCGTAAACCTATTGGCTGGGCAATGTCACATTCACCTGACAGTGAATTAACGACCAAAGCATTAACGATGGCTTATGAGCTTCGCGGGCGACCTGAAAACTTCATGTTTCACAGTGACCAAGGCAGTCATTACACAAGCCCAAACGGCAAGCAAGTTTACAAAGGTACTTGCCAATTGTTGTCTCAGCAGATGATGTGCGTGAGAAACCAACCTATTGTTGATATCACAGTGTTATCAACGCGTAAGAAGGATACAATACTTGAAGCAGTAGAAAACAATTAACTGCAAAATTCACAAACTATAGGCTTGGTGCTTGATGCCCTTCTACAAACTTCGCATCAGCACCAATTGCTTCGCAGCCCTTGCCTGTTTCCTTGTCGATACTACACTGATAGACCCTCACATAGTCAATTTCAAAACGTTGCGGAAAGACAGATTCGTCAATTCCTCCTTCATTAACTTCACTCGGCCAATTGCCACCGACAGCAAAATTAACAATTAAGTGAAAGGTTTGATCGAACGGTGCACTATCCTGCCCATTAATCATTGAGCCTTGCTCATTTGAATACTGGGTATACCAACCGTTTTCTGTTTGTGTCGCATAATGTGCACCATCTACATACCACCTAATCTCTCCAGCTTGCCATTCAATGGTATAGGTATGAAAATCGTCTGCAGGATTTAAATTATCTGGCAACACATAACTAGTGCCTGAATACACATTTTCTGGCCAAGCCCTGCCATAGTGCAAGGTCCCATGAACTCGGTTCTCTTGACCAGTGCTGGTGGCTCCTAGCGCATCAGAGCGCGCTTTTAAGTTAACCGCTTCCATAATGTCAATTTCACCTGAACCAGCCCAACCACCATATACCCACTCCGTTGGTAGCATCCAAATTGCTGGCCAAGTGCCTTGCCCTGAAGGAAGTTTCGCGCGGACCTCAAAACGTCCATATCGCCAATCACCTTTATTTTTTGTTCTGAGTCGCGCTGAAGTATATGGTTGGGTTTTAGTGACATTCGTATCGTAACTTGGAGAATCATCAAATTCAGCAGGCCCCGTATAGTCCTCTCGCAACGCTTGAATTACCAATACGCCGTTTTCAATAAACACATTGTCCAGTCGCTTGGTATAACACTGTTGTTCATTATTACCACCGCCGGCGCAATTGTATTCGAAGCCCCATTTGCTCATATCAATAAAAGAGCTTTCAAATTCGTCTGACCAAATTAGCTGCCATTTATCACTGACTTCAGGTATTTCAAACGAATCAGGTTCTTGTGCTTGCTGGCTAGATGGTGGAATATTAGCGATGGGAGGCTGTGCATCTGCTTCTCCAGCGCCTCCACCGCAAGCAGTGAGCGAAAAACTAACGACTAGGGTAAATGGATAAAGCACGGTTGTTTTTTTCATGTTTAACCCCTACAAATATTTCACGAAAAGAAGTTCATAAAAAAATAGGCAGCGATTGCTACCTATTTCATTGGGTATTAATTCACGTGACTACTAGGCCCTATTCGCACTGAATGCTGGCTTGAGACGCGGTATTGGGAACAATTGAAACATCTGCAATACCAAGGCTGTAAGCATCACTTGATGAAACAACAAACGGCATGACTGTATTACTGTAATCCATGCCTTGTTGTGTAAAACACGCCAAGTCGATTGATACGGCTTCCCATGTATCGATGGCCATACCACCTACTAATTCACTAATGTCGACCTTGCCGCCGCAATCGTCTTCAACACCTTCAGCGATATCACATTCAGTGCTAACATTTAGTGATCCCGTTAACGGCGTAGTCAGTTTCATAGAAAAGACCAAAGCAGACTCAGATTGCGTAACGGCAAATATGTCTTCCCTAAAATGGCTTTTACTTTCAATGCGCAACCCTGCAACTTCGCCACCTTTGCTCGATATCAGTACAGCATCTTCTTGAACTTTCTTATCAATGGTACGATACGATAAAGCGCCAATCTGATGGGTATTAGCATTGGTTAGCATATTTTGATCACCAGAAAACAACTCCATTAACCAAGGTTTATGGAGCTTACCCGCGACAAATAAATCACGTTGCTTGATTGTGCTCTCATCAATTACAACCTCTTCGCTTAAAGCGTCATTTAACGTGTTTTCTTCACCGTACCGTAAGCCAAACCCATAAGGTAACAATGGTTGATAATCGCTATCCCCGCGATTCACAGTGGCCTGGTATGGAGAGTTGGGCCAAGAGAAAGACAATTTTCCTTTAAAGTCATGCTGAACATTACCAGCCTTATCAGTGAAAAGAACATCGGCAATAGCGCCACCCTCTGTGCCTGGCAGCCATGCAGCGACAAATGCATCAGATACATTAAGTTCCGCATTGACCCACATAGGTCGACCACTGATAAACAATGAAATGACAGGAATACCCTGAGCTTTCAAACTTTTTAGTAGTGCCAAGTCACTCTTATCACCCTGCTGATAGGTTAAGTTCTCTCGATCCCCGTGTCCTTCTGCGTATGGCTCTTCACCGAAAACAACAACAGCAACATCTGGCTTTTCATCGAAGCTGCCTTGAGCACTGAGCACCGCTTTGCCACCAGCTTGGGCAACTTGAGCCTCAATTCCGTCATACACAGAAGTACCGCCAGGAAAGTCTTTATTATCATTACCGGTACCTTGCCACGTAATCGTCCAGCCACCCGACTGCTTACCGATATTATCAGCGCCATCGCCAGCTACTAGCACATTTAACTTAGGTGAGAGTGGCAAAACGTTTTCTTTGTTTTTTAGTAAAACTAAGGATTCACGAACCGCCTGACGCGCCACTTCGCGGTGTGGTTCAGAGCCAATAAGTTCAGTTTTGCCAGAGTACGGCCTTTTCGCTGGACTTGGTTTTTCAAATAAGCCTGCTCTTAATTTAACGCGAAGAATTCTGCGTACAGCATCATCAATTCGAGATTGAGATATTTCGCCTGATTTAACTTGAGCTATCGTATTTTCATAAAGTGGCTTCCAAGCACCAGTTGGCACCATGTAGATATCAAGCCCCGCGTTGGCTGCTTGTGCACAATTGTCATTGCTACAGCCTTTAATTTGTCCGTGACCATTCCAATCGCCAACCACAAAACCATCAAAGCCCATTTTGTCTTTAAGCACATCGGTTAACAGATACTTATCGCCATGAATTTTCTTGCCGTGCCAACTGTTAAAAGACGCCATCACTGATTGAGCCCCAGCTGTTAAACCACCTACATAGCCTTGAGCATGAATATCAAATAATGCTTGTTCAGTAGCAATATTGTTACCTTGGTCGTCTCCACCAATAGTGCCGCCATCACCCAGAAAATGTTTTACCGTGGAAATAACACGCTGTTCGCTCAAAAAGTCGCCATCAGCATGCCCTTGTAGACCTTTAACAGTCGCCGCTGAATAGCTTTTGACAATTTCAGGGTCTTCGGAATAGCCTTCATAGGTACGACCCCAACGGTCGTCTCTGACAACAGCTACCGTAGGTGCAAATACCCAGTCGATACCCGTTACCATCACCTCTCTTGCCGTTACTTCTGCGATTTTTTCAATAAGTGCCGGATTGTTTGCCGCCCCTAAACCGATGTTATGAGGGAAAAGCGTAGCACCAATAACATTGTTATGACCATGCACAGCATCAGTACCCCACATAGTAGGAATGGTGCTGCCATCAACACTATCGTCCACAGATGCTTGATACATAGCTTCTGCAAGATCTATCCAATCTTGCGCAGTTGACTGCTTATTGCCATTTGGGAAAGAGCCACCGCCATTGAGATAGGAACCAAAGCCATATTTACGCATATCTTCTACCGTAATATCGCGAATTTCTGGTTGGATCATTTGTGCAACTTTTTGCTCCAGCGTCATCGTTACTAGAATACTCTCCACCCGTGCTTCAACGTTATCATCGCGCTTTACTTCGATATCTAGCGTTGGCCATATAGCCTTGCTATCACTTGTTGTTGCCGAGTTTTCTGGTTTCTCTACCGATTTGGTCTGTTCTTGCCCACAGCCTGAAAGGGTTAGTAAGGCCAAAACCCCAAACGTAAGACCTAATGTGATACTTGCCGCTAATCTATTCTGACGAAAGAAACTGCTATTGTTTGTTGATAATGTGTCCACTTTTCGCTCCTAATTAACTGGGGCCGCAGTTTTACTACCTTTCGCACCGTAATATGCGATGAAGATGTAACAAAGTACCGGCAGAAAGAATGAGATTTGTAATCCTATGTTGTCAGCTAAAAGCCCTTGAATTAATGGCACAATGGCACCACCAACAATGGCAAGGCAAAGAATGCCAGAGCCTTGTGACGTATGCTGTTTTAAACCGCTTAGCGCTAAGCTAAAGATGGTTGGGAACATAATTGAATTGAATAGACCAACTAATAAAATAGCCCACATGGCAAGTTGTCCACTCGTTGTCATGGCGGTGATAATCAATACGATTGCCATCAAAGCGTTGAACGCTAGTACTTTTCCAGCAGCAATTTTTTGCATCACAGCAGCACCAACAAAGCGTCCTACCATTGCACCGCCCCAGTAGTAAGCGATGTATTTTGCCGCTTCCCACTCTTCAAGCCCAGCAATGGCGGGCTCATTTAGAAAGTTGACTAAGAAACTGCCAATAGAAACTTCTGCACCCACATAAACAAAAATACCGACGGCCCCCAGAACAAGGTGACGGTATTGCCATGCGCTACCTTCTGACTGCGCATCATCGTTTACTGTTTCACTTTGTAACTCTTCGACTACAGGTAGTTTCAAGAACGCAAATATTGCAGCCAACACGAGTAGCATGCCAGCCAGCAGAAGGTATGGACCTTGCACTGCATCAGCGCTTGCACTCCCTACATCATGGGCAGCTTGCTCTAGAATCAAGTACGCGCCAAAGAAAGGGGCTACAGTGGTACCAAAAGAATTGAATGCTTGAGTGAGTGTGAGTCTCGAAGACGCCGTTTCTGGCTTGCCTAATATGCTCACATATGGGTTTGCAGAAACCTGTAATACAGTAATACCACTAGCCAGTATAAATAACGCCCCTAAGAACACAGGATAGCTTTGCAAGGACGCCGCTGGATAAAAAGTCATGCACCCGAGAGCTGCAATCACAAGCCCAATCACAATGCCTTTTTGAAAACCCATTTTTTTTACCAATGCACCTGCTGGTAAAGAAACAATGAAGTAGGCGCCAAAAAAGCAAAACTGAATCAACATTGCCTGCGCATAAGAAAGGTCAAAAACCGCCTTTAAATGTGGGATCAAGATATCATTTAAGCAGGTAATGAAACCCCACAGAAAAAATAGTGATGTTAATGACGTTAGCGCAAAGCGATAGTCCGCAGGCTCACTTGGCGTTAAGTTGTTTGATTGTCCGGGTATCGCAGTTGCTCCTGCCATACTTCCCCCTTGCTAAAATTTATGTTCGTTTTATTGTTTTCGTCTTTTCTAGACGATTTCCAACAGGCATTCATTAATTGATTCCTGCATACAGCTGAGCCGATAAAGCAATGTTTGCTATCGTTTACTCAAGGCATAAGATTTATACAAATCGGTTGACCAAACGATAAATTAACACTAACCTACATCAGTAAATGTAAGCGCTTTCACCCTTATTTAAAACGAATAAAGATTTTTTTTCAATTATTTTGTAAGCGCTTTCAAAAATAGATGTGATGGGTGAATTGATAACGCGTAACTAACCCTAGTAAAAAAACTAATACAGCGTGCGGTTGTCAGTCTCACCCTAGAATAAAAGCTTCGTATGGGATACAGATTAATGAATAAATATCAGCTGCCTACAAATTCCAAAATGCTATCGAAAGAATTTGTTTACGGTGTGGCAACAGCCTCTTTTCAAATTGAAGGAGCCAGTCAGCAACGTCTTCCTTGTATCTGGGATACGTTCTGCGCTACCGAAGGTAAAATTGCTGACAATTCAAATGGCGACATAGCTTGCGATCACTTTAATCGCTGGCAGGACGATATCGAACTTATTGATTCTCTGGGTGTTGATGCTTATCGCCTCTCTATATCTTGGCCACGTGTAATGCACCAAGACGGTTCTGCAAACCAAGACGGCCTTAACTTTTATGTCAATATTCTCGATGGTTTAAAGGCTAAAGGAATTAAAGCCTACGTAACGCTTTATCACTGGGATTTACCGCAACACCTGGAAGACAACGGTGGTTGGCTAAATAGAGAAACAGCTTACAAATTTCGTGATTACGTTGATTTAGTAACAAAAGCATTTGGTGACCGTGTGCATTCATACGCAACTTTGAACGAACCCTTCTGCAGTGCGTTTTTAGGTTATGAAGTAGGTGTACATGCACCAGGCAAAGTCGGTAAAGAATACGGTAGAAAGGCCGCTCATCACCTTTTGCTCGCACATGGCCTAGGTATGCAAGTGCTTCAAACAAACAGCCCGAATACGTTAAATGGTATCGTCTTAAACTTTACACCGTGTTACCCGCGGTCAGAAAAACTAGAAGACACTAAAGCTGCGGATTATGCGGACCAATATATTAACCAGTGGTATATAAAGCCACTATTCCATGGTACTTATCCCGAAATCCTTCAAGAGTTGCCGCTAGCGCACCAACCGGATATTCATGAGGGTGATTTCGATATCATTGCTCAGCCATTAGATTTCTTAGGTATCAACTTCTATACCCGTTTAACCTACTCAGCCCCGACACAAGCTGGCGAGTTCTACTTCGAACATGAACATATGACGCCGAAAACCGATATCGGATGGGAAATTTACCCAGCAGCACTTACCGGCTTGCTTACTTCGTTAAACGAGCGTTACGAGTTACCCCCTATTTACATCACGGAAAATGGTGCTGCAATGGCAGATGAAATAGAGGCTGGAGAAGTTCACGACTTAGATCGCCTGAATTACTATCAATTACACTTAAACGCAGTGAATAAAGCGATTGAGCAAGGTGTCGATATCCACGGCTACTTTGCATGGAGCCTAATGGACAACTTTGAATGGGCTGAGGGGTATTTGAAACGATTCGGTATTGTCTATGTTGATTATAAAACTCAGCAACGTACCATTAAGCGCAGTGGCCTAGCATATAAAGCACTCATTAATGAGCGAAATACACAGCCGCAACAATAACTAAAAATAACGATAAAAATAAATAAAAGAATCTATTCAACATGGCTACACAAGCAGAAAGAATTAGCGTAAGAGAAAAAATTGCCTACGGACTGGGCGATACCGCAAGCAACATTATTTTCCAAACAGTGATGATGTTCTTAATGCTCTATTACACTGACGTAGTAGGTTTATCACCAGCTGTTGTGGGAACCATGTTCCTTGTCGTTCGGTTTATCGACGCTGTTACCGATCCACTAATGGGAACATTAGCGGATCGCACACATACTCGTTGGGGGCACTTCCGCCCTTACCTGCTATGGCTGGCGTTACCGTTTGCCATCATCAGTATTTTGGCGTTCACCACACCTGAATTAACAGGCACGAATAAAATTATTTACGCGTTCACCACATACACGCTACTAATGATTGCCTACACCGCTATTAATATTCCGTACTGTGCACTCGGCGGTGCGTTGACAGCAGATGCCAAAGAGCGTGTTACCGTGCAATCTTACCGCTTCGTTTTTGGAATGTTGGGCGGTGTAATTGTTGCAGCTTTAACCATGCCACTCGTAGAGTTTTTTGGTGAAGGTGACAAAGCAAAAGGTTATCAATATACCATGGCAGCCATGAGCTTAATGGGCTTGGTGATGTTCTTACTTTGCTTTGTTGGTACAAAAGAGCGTATCGAGCAGCCAAAAGAAGAACAAGCAAGCTTTATTGACACTGCAAAATCGCTTTGGCAAAACGATCAATGGCGTATTCTATGTATCGCCGTATTATTTTTGCTAGGTGGACAGGTCATGCGCTTCACGCTGGCAGTTTATTACGTAAAATATTACTTAGGGCGTGAAGATTTAATTACCTCATTTATGACATTAGGGGTTATTGCTAGCATGATCGGCTGTGCTGTTGCCCAACCACTAGCCGAGCGAGTGTGTAAAATTAAAGCCTATATATGGTTGCAAACTATCTCGGCGGTTATCTGCGCACTAAGCTTCTTCATTGGCTCTGACCAACTGGTGCTCGCCTTTGCGGCCTTTATTTTGTGGAAGTTTTTCCTTGATATGGCTACCCCGCTGCTGTGGGCAAAGATGGCTGATACAATTGACTACGGACATGAGAAAACAGGTGTTCGTGTAACAGGTCTTGTTTACTCAGGGATTATATTCTTCTTAAAAATAGGTGTCGCCTTAGGCGGTGCAATCGCGGGGTGGATGCTAGCCTTTTACGATTACCAAGCAGACGTCGAACAAACTGAAGCAACAAAGCAAGGTATCTTATTGTCATTTACTGTTTTACCTGCAATAGGTTCGTTTATCGTTGCTATCGTAATGCGTAAATACACGTTAACTAGTGACAAGATAACAACTATTCAAGATAAGCTAAAACTGACAGAAAAAATACCTAATACGGCCTAATCGCTGGTGAATGTTAGCTGACTTAGGTATCATTTTCTTTTTTGTATTCAAGGAATTTATTGCAACAATGGCAACCATTTATGAAGTATCGAAGCTAGCAGGCGTTTCACTAGCAACTGTATCTCGCGTAATGAACGACAATGCCCGTGTTAGCGATAAAACCAAGCAAAAAGTTGTAGATGCAATGACGACCTTGGGTTACCGCCCAAATGCGACCGCACGCTCTTTAGCATCAAACCGTAGCGATTCAGTAGGTATCTTAGTTTCAGAATTGCACGGCCCATTCTTTGGCCAAATGATGGCAGGCATTGAAAGCGAGCTGCGCGCTGCTGGCAAGCATGTCATCATCACCACTGGTCATTCTGAAGAAGAAAAAGAAAAAGACGGTATCGAATTTTTGATTGGTCGAAACTGCGATGCCATTATTGCGCATGTAGAAGCGGTGTCTGATGAATACTTACTAGAACTCAATAAGGGCAAAGTACCGGTTTACTTAATGAGTCGTCATGTCGATGGCATGGAAGACAAGTGTATTAGCTTAGACAATGAGGTGGGTGGCTATCTTGCCACTAAAGCCCTGATTGACAGAGGTCATAAGGACATCGCCTACATAGCCGGCCCACAATTTAAAGCTGATGCGAGTAACCGCCTTCTAGGTCATAAACGCGCCTTGATAGAGCACAATATTGAATTCAATGAGAGCTTGTTCTACATTGGCGATTTTAAAGAAACTGGCGGTAATGACGGTCTCAGACATTTCATCAAGCAAAAGATTCCGTTTTCAGCAGTAGTTTGTGCCAATGATGAAATGGCGTCAGGAGCAATGAAATACGCTCGTGAGCACGGTTACCATTTACCTGATGACCTTTCCATTATCGGTTTCGATAACGTTATTTTTACCAACTATTTGTACCCAACATTGACCACAGTAGATAACCCTGTTAACGAAATGGGCCACATGGCTGCAAAACTTGTTTTAACCGATGTTTACAAGAAGAAAAAACTTAAAATTGAACGTGTTTTTGAACCAACACTAATTGAGAGAAACTCGATCGCTCGACTAAGCTAATATAAGTTAATCTAGTATTAGGATAAGGCATCAATCTCAAGGGCTAAACGCCTTCGATAGCCTCGGTAAAGCCTAGTGCAAACTCCAGCCCAACAAACGCGAGCGCCAAGACGATACCAGCAGATAACATAATCTTGCGATCGTTTTTGTGGTAACCCCATATCGAAAGTACTACATATAAAATAACCGCTACAGCCTTAATTACATCCATTTTACGACTCCGTTCAATCCTTTAAATTCATAATCATTAAGCAGCTGATTGTTATAGCCTTCTAATTTAAGAAAGCGACTTAGCTGCGGCTTGTGACATATATTACTGTACTAGCAGTAAAACTAACAACGAAAACTAGATACAAAAAAGGCTTGGTTGTTAATGCCAAGCCTTTTCAAACTTTGTCAGTACGTTAGTACACTAGTACTTCGTTACTTTAATGCGATAAAAGATACTGTATAGCACAGGAACTGCGACTAGCGTTAATAAAGTTGCAAACGCCAAACCACCCATAATTGTTACCGACATATCAGCAAAGAATGGATCAAATATCAACGGCATAACACCTAAAATCGTTGTAATTGCCGCTAGTGATACCGGACGTAAACGACTTAAGCTTGCTTCAACAATGGCTAAGCCCTTCTCTTTTCCTTCGCCTATTTGTAAGTCAATCTCTTCCAGCAATACAATTGCGTTTTTGATCAACATGCCAAATAAACTCAAGAAGCCGAGTAACGACATAAAGCCGAACGGCATATCAGCCAGTAACAAGCCTGCAACTACGCCAACAACTGCCATAGGTACAACTAACCAAATAATGAGCGGCTGTCTTGCACGACCAAACAGTAAGACACTGATGATAAACATAACTAAGAAGCCTAACGGTAAACCTTGGCCTAGAGCTGCTTGGGCATCTCTAGAAGACTCATATTCGCCGCCCCACTCTAATACATAACCGTCAGGTAAAGGAATTGCCTCAATTTTTTCTTTAACACGCGCAAATGCAGCACCCGCAGTTTCGTCGATACCGCCTTCCGCCATCACTGTTACAGTGCGAACGCGATCGCGACGATTAATCAGCATTTCTTCACTATCAAACGTCATTTCACCACTCACTTGCTTAAATGGAATATACGTACGTTGGCTTGCACTCCAAACTAAACCGTTCTCTAATGCTAATAACGGTTCGTCGCGATATGTCATCGACTTAGCAACAATCGGATACAAGTAGTCTTTCTCTTGCAACTGACCTACCGTCAAACCACTTGTATAGAACTGAATCGCTTGATTAAAATCACTGCGAGAAACACCTGCAATACCAGCGGCGTTTTCATCGTATTGCGGCATAAGCACAACACCTTTGCCACGCCAATCATCTCGCACATCTCGGATACGGCCATCGTCAAGATACACAGCCTTAGCTTGCTCAGTCAATTCGCGAAGCACGACAGGATCGCTGCCGCTAAAGCGCACTTGCAACTTAGCACCACCACCCGGGCCAAATTGAATCACCTCAGCGAAGTATTCAGCATTGGGATTCATAGCTCTTAGTTTTTCAGTGAGCTCTTGTGTTAAGCGTGGGATATCTTTGGCATCGTCAGCGCGAACGAGGTAAAGACCGTAACTTTCATTTGGCTGTTCAGGTCCATAAACTAATGTAAAACGGTTAGCACCTTGGCCAATAAAGGTTGATACGGAATCAACGCCCTCTGTCTCCAATATGCTTGATTCACCCGAAGCAACAAACTTCTCTGTAGCGCGAATATCGTCACTTTGAGGTCCCCAGTAGTGAACGAAGAAAATAGGTGTATTCGATGCTGGGAAAAAGCCCTGTTTAATCAACCCGAAACTGCCGTATGCAACCACTGTCACCGCAATTAAGGCAATAATTGTTAAGCCTCTGTGATGAAGTGCATTACGCAATAGAGATAGATAACCGCGATGGAAGACTGAATGAGATTCTTCTTCAGTCTCTTGTTTCTCTCCCACTTTGTAAAAATATTTACCTAGTAAAGGTGTTAGCGTCACCGCGAGTATCCAACTTAGCATTAACGAAATAAGTACTACGGCGAATAAAGAGAACAAGAACTCACCAGTCGCATCGTCTGAAAGACCAATGCCCGAGAATGCAGCAATACCGATAATCGTCGCGCCTAGTAATGGCCATTGGGTACGCTTCACAATAAAGCGCGCCGCCTCCATAGCTGACTTACTTTTCTCCATGCGCAGCATCATGCCTTCTGCGACAACAATGGCATTGTCAACTAACATACCCATGGCAATAACCATGGCGCCAAGGGATATCCGCTGAAGTTGTAGATCGTAAAGCCACATGATTAAAATCGTACCGAGTACAGTGACAACTAGTGTTCCACCGACAACAATACCTGAACGCCAGCCCATAAAAATACACAATGCGATGGTTACCACCAAAACTGACATCTCAAGGTTTAAAATAAACCCTTCAACCGCTTCATCAACGACGTCTGCTTGGTTGTAAATCGTCGAAACATAAATCCCAGCAGGTAATGTCGTAAGTACTTCATTGAGTTTTTCCGATACGCGGTTACCAACCTCTACGATGTTAACGTCGCTTTGCGCTGAAACACTCAAACTAATAGCGCTTTGGCCGTTGTAGCGAATAAGCTCAGATGGAATATCGACAGGCTGAATACTTAAACGAGCTACATCTTTAATCTTGATTGATGCTTTTTTACCGGGAAGTACAAAAGAAATATTCTCAATTTCTTCTATTTTGTCAGTCGCGGCTTGAACAGGAATGCGTATACTCTTATCACCCACTAATATCCTGCCACCAGCAAAAGGCTGAAGGTTCACGGCTAATATGTCTTGAATGTCTGGGAAAGATAAACCCAAGCCGGCAATTTGATAAGTATCTATTTCGGCAACGATTTGCTCTTCTAAGATACCTCCAACCGAAACTTTACTCACGCCATCAATAGTCAATAATTCACGACGAATAATGCGCGAAAATTCTCTTAATTGATATGCAGTGTAATCTGGTGCAGTGAGCGCGAAATAAAGACCGTAAACATCACCGAAATCGTCAACTACGATAGGGTCGCTCGAGCCAATTGGTAATGTACTTTGCGCATCTCTAAGGCGCTTGCGAAGTTCATCCCAAATTTGAGGCAACAGTGGGCCATCTAACTCAGGTTTCACTTCCATGATAATGCGAGAGAACCCCGGTTTGCTTACCGACTCTAGTTTATCTAGCTGCCACATTTGTTGAATGGCAATTTCCAAAGGTTCGGTAACTTCTTTCTCTACCCGCTCCGCGTCTGCGCCTGGGTAATAAGTCATGATCACAGCTTGTTTAATGGTAAAAGCAGGATCTTCTAAGCGCCCTATTTTTCCCATGGCGACTAGGCCACCGAGAATAAAACAAACCGCAATAAGCCATATATTTATGGGCTTTTCTAAAGAATAACGAGCGATATCCATATTAGAAATCCGCCTTATATTCTTTAACCGATATGCCAGTTCTCATCTGGTTAACAGCAGCAGAAACTACTTTGTCACCTTCAGTTAAGCCTTCTGAAATAACCGCAAAATTATCATTCAAGCCAGATACGCTAACGGCGACTTTTTCAACCTGCGAAGCATCACTGTTAAAGCGCCACACGAAGAAACCACTCGCTTTTTCGCCGACTAAAGCACGTAACGGTACGATAAGCGCTCGCTCTTCAGCGTCCTGTGATTCAATTTTTACGGTTGCACGAGAACCTGGATAGAAAAGATTGGTCACTTCACCATCAATAGCGAAAGTTAACGTATAAGTTTGCGTCACAGGATCTGGCGTTGTCTTGTGCTCCACATAATGAATACCGAACACTTTGTCTTCTTGACCAATAATATAAGCCGTCGCTTTAACGTTACGGTTGCCAGCATTTTGGGTCATGATGCGCTCAGGAACCTCGAATGAGAAGTGTAACTCTGATCTATCCTGCAAGTTCGCAACGCTGTCGCCCGCACGAATAAAGCTATTATTTTCGATAAAACGAGCACCGACTACAGCATCGAATGGTGCCTTAACAGTGCAGTAACTTAAGTCCTGCTCTGCGTTTTCCAGCGCAATTTTCGTGATCGTAAATTGAGATTTAGCATCATCAAGTTCACGCTGAGAAGCAACGTTGCGGGAGAACATTTCTTGAATACGCTTCAGTGCACGTTGCGCGTCTTCATGAAGAGTTTTAGTTTCTGCAACTTTGCGCTCAAAAGGTGCAGGATCAATTTGCGCGAGTACCTGCCCTTTTTTCACTTCACTGCCTTCAACCAAGTTTGCGAAAACTAGACGACCAAATACTTCAAACTTTAGGTCAACACTCTTTACAGCAGAAACTGTTGCTGGAAATTCGTAACTCTCATTAGCATTGTATGCTTGAACAGCGGAAAGCTGCACCAGCAAAGGCTTTTCTTCTTTTACAGTTTCTTCAGGCTGAGAACACGCTTGAAGTAAGAACACCATAGAAATTGCAATTAATCGGTACACTTTACTCTAACCTTAACTAGACTTGTTTAAAAAATACGTTGCGACAGCAAACGTAGTTTTGGAAATTTAGCTGCATGCTATCACAGGTTTACACATTTACACAATGTGTAAACCTGTATTGTTTTATTGAAACGCTAGGTTTATCATTACCTCATCAATTTGAACTTCTTAAAGGTAACCTTTTGCCAAATACAGTCGAAAAAATCATTGCGGCCGCAAGTGAATGCTTTTTTCAACACGGCTATAGCGCTGCTAATGTATCGTTAATCTGCAGATATGCAGGAATTTCACGCGCAACCATTTATAAAAATTTTAGTTCAAAAGAGACATTATTTAGAGCTTTACTCGAACATCACATCGCGGAAGAACAAGTTTTATTGGCCGACTACAAAAATAGTAAAAAAGACTTTTGGAAAGACACCGAACAACTCATCGTCGACAGATGCCAAGGAATCTTTGACGATATACCCAATGGGACCATACGGTCGGAGCTTATTCATAACGCACAGAAACTTTGCAAAGACATTATTACCGTCGACCGTCAATTATTAAGAGATGCAATAGCAAAGCGCCTAAGAACTGAGCTAGAGCACTCAAGACTGTCCATGTCGGTCACTGGGTTAACAGTAGAAGACTTTGCTCGCCTCGTCGAAATTGTGCCAATTGGTATCGTATCGTCCGCAGAAGAAGACGAAGCTAGAGCGAGTATTAAACACTTATTTACCGTATTTAGAGCAAGTACAACGGCCTAAGTACTAAATTCGTCTATATAAAAAGAAAAAGCCCAGTCATGACTGGACTTTTTTGCTTTAAACATTAACGCTTAGTTTTAATAACTAAACGGTTCTGGTCGCGGTTGCAGGTGCAATCTCAGTCGCCTTTTTCGCAGGACCAAATACCGCAGCCTGCCCTACCAAACACAACACCAGCATGCCAGCAAGTATGTAGAACCAGTCTAATGGAGGAATCGACAAGGCACTAACAAGAAGCATATTTAACGCTACCGTTAGTACAGCTCCTAGCACCACGCCCGACGCGCTGATTAAGAAATTTTCCACCATAAAGTAACTAAGGATATCCGCTTTTGTCGCACCTAGCGCTCGACGAATACCAATTTGCTTTTTACGGCGGTTAACACTGAAGCTTGCCAAACCAACAATACCTAAACTAGTTACTATCGTTAAAGTAACAATGACTGTCGTTAGAATCTTAATCATTGCCGTGTTACCACGGTAGCTGCGTTCTCGCACATAATCGATACTGCGCATCCCATCCACTACGCGAGATTTGTTTTCAGCTAACAACTCTTCAACAGTTTTCATTAGCTGATCTCGCATACCAGGTACCGTACGAATCAAATAACGTGTTGACTGAAATTCCATTTTTTCTGGTGAAAGCATGGCATTATCAAGGTTATCCCAACCTACCCAAGGCGCTTGAAGTTTATCAATGATACCCGTGATGATCATTGGCTCAACGTCGTTAATGTAAACTGTTTTCCCAACAGCTTCACTGTACGATAAATCAGGAAACAAACGTTTAGCCATCGCTTCCGTAACAATCACTTTGGCTGGCCACTTGCTGCCAGCAGGTCCACGCCAGCGAATGTCACTTTTTGCAAAGTTTTCACCAGCGATTAGCTCTAGATCAAGCGCTTTTATACCGTGCTCGTCTACCATGTAAACCGCTACACCCGTACCGTCGTGCTCTGCACCCGGCTTAGTTTGTAAACCCATCGACGAACCGCTACCACTAATAGGGATAGCATTAATTTGTATCGCGTCAATCACGCCCGGTAGGGCTCGAATGGCTTCTAAGTCTTGCGTAATCGTACCTTTAATATCAAAGTCGTCGCCAAAACCACTGCTACTAATGAAAAATGTATTGGCTTCATCAATGCCACTTGGACGTTTAGTTTGTTGACTACGGTCGTAAATAATAAATACCGCGTTAACAATAATGGCCATAGTGAATGCTATTTGCACCGCGATTAAGATTGCGCCGATTTTATTGCGTAATAAAGCGCGAAAAATAGGTCCTAGTTCTAACATCATTTGCTCCTTATTATTGGCTTTTCAGCTGAGTTGCAGGCTGAATATTGCAAGCTCGCCACGTAGGATATAGACCGGCTAACACGCTAGACAGCAGTGCGATAAGTAAGCCAGTAGCAGCCATAGTAAAATCGAGGGAAATCAGGTTTTTAACAAAGTCACCGTATAAGCTTTCGATACCTTTCAAACCAAGTAGTGCCAGTAAAAGCCCTGCAATGCCGCCTAATAAACCAATCGTCGCAGACTCAATAATATGTTGTTGGAAGACTTGGCCTTTCGATGCGCCAATTGCACGTCGTAAGCCAATTTCCGACGATTTACCAATAAATTTCGCTAGCAATAAACCCACAGTGTTAAGTAGACAAACAATTAAGAACATAAATGACATCCACATCATCATCTTCGCATCGTCTTCTACCACTTGTTGATTTTCCATCCATGTCATTACATCAGACACTTTATTGTTCATTGGGCGAGGAAAACGACCTAACGACTTTTGTTCACTCACATAGTTGTCCAAAAACATTAAGTAATCGCTTTGTTGCTCCTGGTTATCAAGCTGCACCCACATTTGGAAGTTAATACACTCAGAGCGTAAAAAGGCTTTGAACCCTTCGCTATCAGGGCTTTTCCAGCAATTCACATTACCCCAGCTTGGAAGCTCCAATGTCTCCTTTAGCTTGAACGGCACAAAAACATCTTCGACTTCATCGAATGCGCCATTATTCACGTCATAGAACTTTGGTACCGGCTCCCAGCTATCTAAAACACCAACAACTTTAAAATTTTGGCCTGCCAATGTGATGTTGCGGCCAACAGAGTTTTCGCCACCAAAAATCTTATCGTTAATTTTCTTAGTTAGCACAACGACTTGCTCTAGTTTGCTGTCAACAGCCATATCCCAGCCACTACCAAACAAGAATGGTGTATCGAACATAGGAAAGAAATCTGCAGTTGATAAGCGAATTTGCACTTCAAACGGATTAATGTTTTTGTCTTCAGGCACCACAATGCCGCCAGACTTCGCCATTAATACTTGTTTAACCGCTTTTTGTGCATCGAATAAGTTGTTTGCATCTGTCCAAGTCAATTGATTCGGAGGATCGCCACTTTCGTCGTTAAATGCGTTATGTGGGTCCCAACTGTCTACTTGTACATAGAAAAGTTGTTCACTTTTATCAGGAATTGGATTTGCTGACATCAAATAATTAACAGTGATTGTCGTCATACTTGCGCCTATGCCCAGTGCAATAGCGAACACCATCAAAAAACTCAACAATGGGTTTTTCTTAATGCTCTTAAATGCGAGCTTTACGTAATAACCAAACATATCGCCACCTATCCATTTGCCACATGCATAGCAACTACATCGTTAATTTCGCTCACTTGGCCGTCTTTAACGAAGATATTTCGTGTTGCTTGCGTCGCTAGTTGCGGGTCATGAGTTACCATGACAATGGTCGTCCCTTTTTTGTTAATCTCTTTTAGCAATTCCATCACACTTTGTGCCATGGCAGAGTCTAAGTTACCTGTTGGTTCATCAGCCAATAAGAAACGAGGATTGCCCGCCAGTGCTCTTGCAATCGCAACACGTTGTTGCTGACCACCCGATAGCTGTGAAGGCAAGTGTTTCATGCGATTAGCCAAACCAACAATGTCTAAGCTTTCTTCGATACGTTTTTTACGCTCTTTTGCGTCAAAGCCACGATAGCGAAGCGGCACATCAACATTGTCAAACAAGCTCAGATCTGGAATTAAATTGTAGCTTTGAAAAATAAAACCAATTTTTTCGTTTCTTAATTTACTGCGTTGGTTGTCATTTAAGTGGCTAACATCTTCGCCATCGAGCTGATATGTGCCTTCGTTAAAGGTTTCCAACATACCTGCGATATTAAGAAAGGTTGTTTTACCAGAGCCCGACGGCCCCGTTACAGCAACAAATTCACCTTCATCTACCTGCAAGTTAAAGTCGCGTAGTGCATGAGTTTCAACTAAATCAGTACGGAATACCTTTTTGACATTGGTCATGGTTAACATAAGTTTGCTTCCCTATCGTTATTCTATTTATTGGGCAGCCATCAAACGCGCTGCCCGCTTTTTGATGTGTTTATTAATTCGTAATTAAGATGCTGTCGGCTTTGTTAAACTGGTCTGTGCTGGAAATAATGATGGTATCGCCAACTTCTAAGCCACTAACAATTTCGACACTTGAAAGGCTGCGTGCGCCAGTTTCAATCGCAACTTTTTCAGCCATATTGTCAGAAACCTTGAACGCGAATCGACCACTAGAACTCTCTAGGAATTGGCCACGTTGCACCATTAATACGTCAGATTTGTTTTCCATTAAGATGCGCGTCGTCAAACGCTGATTTTGTCTCAGCCCAAGCGTTTGTTGCTCTGTAGATGAATTGGCAAAACGCACGCGCCCAGACACTTGATTGTCCTCGATTTCGGGCGAGATAGTGACTAGATTCGCCGCATACGCTTTGCCGTTAACAGTGATTTCTGCTGCCATACCAATGGCTAGATCATCGGCATAACTTTCTGGAATATCGACTTCTAGTTCAAACTCAGATAAATCAACCACGCTTAAAATAGGTTGGTCGCGGCTTACTTGGTTTTTCTGTTTAACCGCCAAGTTACCAACAATACCGTTAACCGGAGAACGTAACGTTAATTCATCAACTTTGCGTTGAAGCTCTTTAACCAGTAACGCTTGGCGGTCAACTTGTAACTGCACAGAACGAATTTCGAATGCTAAGCTCTCTTGGTTAAGGGCAGCATCTTGTTCCGCGTGATGGTAAACCAGCTTGGCATTTTGAAGATCGTCTTGCGCTTTTTCATAATCAATTTGGCTAATCGAATTAAACTCGAACGCTTTATCAGCTCGGCGCTTTTCTCGCTCAGCTGCAGTTAACGTTACTTTCGCCATATCAACCGCTTTCTGATTTTCTAAGCCTTGCTTGCGCGCTTGAATTTTTTGACGCTCTAACGCTAAGCTCTGCTCTTCAAGCGATGCCTGCTCTTGTTTTAATTGATTGGTTAACTCAGGGCTATCGATGACCGCAAGCTCCTGCCCTTTTGCAACTTCATCACCAGCATCTACTTTGAACGTAATAGTGCCTTGACCGGTTGCGTATAAACGCGGGCTTACCGCTGCAACAACACGCCCCTGTACTGATAAGTCACGTATTAAGTCACCACGTTGAACAGTCGCTATGCGAATGCGGTCGCTTGAAATACTTGTGTCACTTGAGCTCCAACTAGAGATAGTCGGCGTTGCAATAACAAATACAGAAATTATAATCAGCAACATTAAGCCACTCACTATCCATGTTTTTTTCTTAGTTTTTGGGTTCAGTACAACGTCCTGACCACTGGTGTCTGCTATTTTCACTATTTATCCCGAAATATTTTTGAACAATCAGTGGTAATGTTGAGAGCAGTTGGAAAAAGGTTTAAAAATTTTTGATTTATTTTTAAACACAGATATCCATGTAACTAACCCAGACATATCAAAAATGGCGGGATCGCCCGCTGTGTCTAGCTTCTGTTTATTTAGAATAAATTAGTAGGAATGCTCGATGAGCTCCGAATTAACGACATCAACATTCACTTTTCAGCGACTATGCAATAAAGAATCTGTCGACAAAAAAGCAATAAAAGCGTTTTATAAGAACGAACGCTATAGTGCAAAATTTAAAGGATTTGATTTAGCCTATGGAGCATTTTCAGCTGGCGCGAAAAGCGATGTAAATCATGATGAGAGTAGAATTTTAGACAGTGCAGATACCACTGCACAGCAAGAACTTGCTTTAGTCGCATCGGTCATTATCAGTCAATTACATCAAGATAACACCCAAGCATTGCTACACGGATTAGTGACGGCGTCATCCGCAAGAGGCAAAGGCATCGCAAGCCGACTAATATCCTTTGCAATTAGAGATATAAAAAAACGTGAATCTAGCCCGTCAATTGTCGGTATAAATTCAATCGTATGTTTTAGCGATCCAAAACTAGCTAATTTTTACCTTGGCAATCAATTCACTCTGGTAAACGCTGATGACCAAGGAATTCTGACGTCATCGATTGAAGCACGGTTGCTTGCATACCAAAAGTATCAGCCAAATTTGAGCGTATTTCATATAAGCCTTCGTTAAGAATGGCTTTGTGCTTAAACCAATATTTCTTCTAATTGATTTAGACCCGAAGACGCAGTGGCTTTAATCACCGTTAAGTTAGTGAGGTGGGAAACGGCGTCATTCACCGTAGGATTCAAATCGATGTAGTAAATTGGCGTATCGGATTTAGCAAACCCTGCAAGGCTAGCAGCAGGATAAACTTGCATCGACGTGCCAACAATCACGATAACATCGGCATTTTCAACAACAGGTACAGCGTGATCTAGCATTGGCACCATTTCACCAAACCAAACAATAAATGGTCTCATTTGGGTACCGAGTTCACATTTGTCTCCCAGTACAATGTCATTTCGACATTCGTAAACTAAGTTCTCATCAACACTACTGCGTGATTTTAGTAGTTCACCATGTAAATGAATTACGTTTGAGCTACCAGCGCGCTCATGCAAATCGTCAACATTTTGCGTAACAACGGTAACTTCGAATTGGTTCTCCAGCGCTGCAATTATCTTATGTCCCTCGTTGGGCTCTACCGTTAGTAACTGCTTTCTACGTTGATTGTAGAAATCGAGTACCAACTCGGGATCTTTGTGCCAACCTTCAATACTGGCCACTGCCATTACATCATGTCCTTCCCACAAGCCATCATCATCGCGAAAGGTCTTAATACCACTTTCGGCACTCATGCCTGCACCAGATAAGATCACCAAATTTTTCTTACTCATTTTAATCTTCTTTATTAATCAAACCGTTATATTCTAAATAAAAACAATAAATTACTTCTAAATTCAAAACGTAGACAGATATACTACGGAAAAACGGGAACGTGTTATAAACAAAGTATGCATAAGAACAATACCGCAATCGTATTAGGCGCAACAGGACTAATTGGTAAATACACGACAGAGTTTCTTGTCGAACAAGACAGCGTTGAAAAAGTTATCGCAATAACTCGCAAACCAACCCTATTCAGTTCAGCAAAAGTTGAAAACCTGGTTATTGATTTTGAACGCTTAAATGACTTCTCGTCTCACATTAAAGGTGATGTGCTGTTTTCTTGTTTAGGCACAACTAAAAAGCAAGCCGGCAGTATTGCTGCTCAGCGTATTGTTGACCTTGACTATCAATACAAAGTAGCGGAAATAGCCGTTAAGAATGGTGTTAGACGTTACTTATTGGTGTCATCAAGCGCTGCTAATGCCACGAGTAAAAACGCCTACCTGCTAATGAAAGGCCAATTAGAAGAGAAAGTTAAAGCGCTGTCATTTGAGCAAATCAATATATTCCAGCCATCCTTGCTACTAGGCGATCGCAACCACTTTAGATTAGGCGAAGTGCTAGGAGGCATAATTTTGCCTATACTCTGTAAGTTACCGTTTTTACAAAAGTATCGCCCTATTAAAGGTGAAACGGTAGCACGTAAGATGGTCAATGTCGCAACTGATACTCGTTCGTTTCAGCAAGATAGAGTTGAGTACTTTGTCTTGGATGAAATATTTGACGAGGATTAACACACCGCGTCTGTCGAATTTAAAAGCTGTTCAGTATGAGCTTTCGGTAAGCCAAACTTTAAAAGGAATTTAACATGCAGTTTAACCATATTAACATCAGTGCACCAAAGGAAATTCTTGATATAGAAAAAGATTTCTTATGCAGAATATTTAGATTAACAGAAGGATACAGACCCAAATTCTCGCGCGATGGCTATTGGTTATATGCTAAAGAGCAAGCGATTATCCACTTAACTGAGAGTGATCATCATAAACCTACTGATAAACCAAGCTGCTTAGATCACGTAGCTTTTTCTATGACAGGCTTAACCGCATTTGTAAGTCGACTTGAAGTTAATGACGTTAATTTCAATGTGAAATTCCTACCAGAATTGGCCATTACCCAAGTATTCTTTAAATCACCGGCAGGTGTTGCTTTAGAAGTCAGCTTTGAAGAACGTTAGCTGATATCTGTCGATATCTAATTAAATGTAGATTCAACACTCAGAACTTCGAGAGATGCCTGCCTTTCTTTGCAAACTCTCTTTTGGGAAACCATTCCAACCTACACAGATGCTACTGAATGATTGCATGTGAACCCCAGGCCGCTTTTCAAGACGAACACAACTTCTATAATCGATAGATAAACTTTATCGGAAGGCGTTGCTTTCGACTTCTTTTAACAGCCATGATTTGAACATTTTTATCTTTGCTACCTCTGCGTTCTCTTGTCTGTAGACAATGTAATACGCCAATGGCGACACAAAAGATATATCAGAAAACAAACGCACCAACCGACCAGCTGCTAAATCATCTCTCGCCATAACACTGCGAGCAAGAGCAATGCCTGCGCCGTCAATCGCAGATTGCAGTACACCAGCTGAGTTGTTGATTTTCAGGTTATGCTTTGCCAAATATTCGGAGGAACCTGCTCGAGCCAGCCATTGTTGCCACGTGGGGAACGCGTCGTGTGTCTCGATAGAAAGGTCATGAATTAACGTTTCTTTCACTAATGTCTCTGGCGATTGAAAATCTTTTTCCTTCAGCAATGTAGGTGAGCATACGGGAAACACTTCCTCGTCCATTAGTTTTTCTGCACTGAGTCCATTCCACTGCCCAAGGCCATAACGGACACCAACGTCAATATGCTGCGCAAGAAAATCTATTGTATTTAGGCTCATATCGAGGCGCACATCTGTGTCAGGACATTCGCTTTGAAAGCGATGTAGTTTCGGCAGTAGCCACTTGGCTGCAAAAGCTGGACTCACCGTCACATTTAACACCCCACTCGTCGGCGCCAACTTCATATTCTCAAGCCCCAACGCAATTTTCTCAAAGCCAGATTTAATCTCAGGTAACGCTCTCTCTGCCGGTTCCGTTAGCGTTAAACGGTATTTGCCACTATTGGAACGAATAAATAACGGAGCACCTAGCCAGTCTTCCAATGAACGAACTAATTGCCCCACTGCCGCGGGAGTTACATAGAGTTCAGCGGCGGCTCCCGAGAAACTGCGATGCCTTGCACTAGCTTCAAATGCTTTCAATGCATTTAGATGGACGGGGATTTTCATATCACTAAACTTTTTCTTTATCGTCGTTATAGATTAACTCGTTTGTAAAGTTTAGTAAATCGAACAACAATGCTCGCACACAACAGAGCAAATCGACGGCTTATGTTTTCAAACACAAGGTGTATTTCAGTGAAATACGTCCTCAATCAAATTGATGAAGAGAGATGACACGATGAACAAACAATTTACAGGTAAAAAGCTGCTAGTAATCGGTGGCACAAGCGGCATGGGTTTTGAAACTGCCAAACTGTTTCTGCAAGAAGGTGGTGAAGTAGTTGTTGTCGGCAACCACACTGAAAAAGCAGAAACAGCGCATCAAGAACTAGCGCAGTTCGGTAAAGTGAGCGCGCTAACAGCAAACTTAACGTCAGAGCAAGGCTTACAGAACCTACTCAGTATGATTGATGAGAAACACAAAGACGTCGACATGCTGGTTAATGCTGCCGGAATATTCTTCCCGAAACCCTTCCTAGAACATGCTGCGGAGGATTATGACCAATATATGAATATCAACCGTGCAACTTTCTTTATCACCCAAAAAGTTGCATCAAACCTAGTCGCAAACAAGAGTAAAGGTGCGATAGTAAACATCGGTTCGATGTGGGCAAAACAAGCAATTGCTGCCACACCATCTTCTGCATACTCAATGGCAAAAGCTGGTCTACATTCTTTAACACAGCACCTCGCAATGGAGCTTGCCGAGCACAATATTCGTGTTAATGCTGTGTCACCAGCAGTGGTGCATACACCTATTTATGAAAGCTTCATTCCAAAAGAGGAAGTTGACACCGCCTTGCAAGGTTTCAACGAATTTCACCCAATAGGCCGCTTTGGCACTCCGCAAGATGTGGCCAATTCAATTATATTTCTACTTTCAGATAAGTCTGACTGGGTTACTGGCGCAGTTTGGGATATTGATGGCGGGTCGAAATTAAGAAAGGAGATTGTGAATAGCGGTACTCTATCGCTATTCACAAAAGTTTAGGTACGGAGAGTAAGTACTCATTAAAAAAATGAGCTCCATTTTTATCTAACCATATGACTAGGCTTATTATTCGCCTTTGAGCATATCAAAAAATGTTTGTCCGATTGGATCGGCTTTGTCTAAGAATTTGTAATTGAATAAATGGTCTCCCCCCTTGTAATTAAGATGTAGACACTGACCAAGTGGCTGCGTTTTCATTTTTTCACAAATTGATGCTGCCATTTATGGTGACGGCCATATTTCATCTTTCTCACCAGTTAAAAGCACTACCTCGCCTTTGGTTTGCTCAACAGCAATATCCACCTCTCCATTGTCTGAAAGGTTTTCCAGAGACCGAATATATAAATCCAATAATCCATTTACAAGTCCAGATGGCTTAAACTCAACATGCGCGAGCTCCTTACCTTGTTCTGTCCAACTAGAACCAGGTACTTTTGTTCAATCATTTAAAACTCCCGCCCAAACAACTGAGCTAGGCGCAATGGCGATAACTCGCTGAACCTTTTCGTCACGAGAGGCAAGTAGCAGTGCTAATTCCGCTCCTTTTGACCAACTTACAATGATCAATTTACTCGCATCTACATTTTTCTTGGTTTGTAACCAAGACTTAGCACTGTCAAAATAATCAAATGGGATTTTTTCTAGCTCTTGCGGTAAGCCTTTTGCTTTGAAGTAGGCTAAAGCGAGTGTTGGATAGCCAGCATCAGCAACTGCTTTCGCTAGTTTTTCAGGTATACCTCATTCAGAGCCACCCAAAACTAAAACACCCACTTTCTTTTCATGAGACGAAGATGGGTGTTACTTCCCTATAATTTTATCATTATCAATATTCACAAAACCTTCTGAAGCTAGGGCTCCAAAACTTGCGCAAGATAACATCAGCAGACTGCTTTTAATCACTCTTTTCAACATTATTATTTTTATCCAAAGTGCGATAGTAAAAGGAATACCGCTCAAATTCCTAGAGTGGTTATAGATAAGCTTTCACAGCATAGTAGTGCTTAAACATTTACCGTCTCAAGCTCAAATGGCTCTTGGTTTTTACAGTAATAGTTAAGATCTAGCGAGATTCGCTACCTCATGGTTGCTACATACTAAGCAGGGATATAGGTTGGACAAGCGCCCGCTTTCATCTGATGGCTTGAAATTAATGATACTGTCACTTTAAACAGTCATTCATAGCATGGTTAGCCAGCACCTAAGTGCTTTACCAAAGATTTCTCGTATAAGCCTTTCTTCTTAAATTCGAGAATGAACTTATTGAGTATATCGCGCTCTGCTTCCAGATTAGAATTCATAATAAATGATGCTGGAACCTTACTTGTTGGCTTGTCTAGTTGATAAAAAACTTGGTCTTTGAAAGGCTCATCCTGAAACATGGCACGCGCATTTTTGGCATTCATTTCAACCATCTGACATCGTCCAAGTGATAACATCTTAAGCATTGCGTGATGGCTGTTGGAATCAATGCGTACTAGGTTACCCCGCTTAAACAAAGGCTCTAATGACGGGTAGATAAACCCGCGTCTGGCACAGACATTCGCTTTGGTATCGAGATTAAGTTCAAAGCCTTCTGGAAATGGCTCAAGCGAATACATATAGCTTATATGTTGAAAGATAGGCAGAGTTGAAATAAAGGCTTCTGGCTGCTTAACCCAGTCAGTACTCGAATAAAACATGTCGAATTTACCGGTAGCGACAAAGTATTCATTTCGATTGCGGTGAGAATCGACGAAATCAATGGTTACGCTACTATTTTCTTGAACATAGCGCAGTAGATCAGGGATAACGCCGTCGTATTTCTTCTCAACTTCATTAAAATACAAATGTGGTCGTGTACCAGGCGAGTTTACCACTACAGACAGCGCAAAAGATTCTTCGCTATAACCTTTTACTGGTAATATAGCGCTACAAAGCCATAGTAAACCCAAGCTCAGTTTCTTCATCAACAACGTTCAACCTAACTACTTAAACAACATACGACGCAAATCAACGAATAAGACCAACTTCTGCCTCTTCATCACATGAAACTATGCTTACCTAGAGCAAACAGTTACTAGCCTAATCAAAGAGGTGCTTTTCTTATGCATTTGTGTCTTTCATAAAGACACCTCTACTAACATGGTTTGTCTGAGACTAAATTTCCCAAGTTGACAGTAATTTCCCTAAAAACGTTTGAAGGGAAGCTTTAGCTAAAGTACAAACCTACATTGATAAAGCACTACAACAGAAGTTGGTTACTACATTTAGCTAAGTATAGTATGTGGAGAGAATTCTCAACCTAAAGGTATTTACTACAGGTATTTGTTAAACCAATTGACTATCTCTTGGTTTGCTTTGTCTCTGTTTTTTGAAAGACGGTGATCGTCGTTGGGATATAGCACTAATTTATGTGGGATTTGATGTTTGGTTAACGCTTTTGCGAAATCTTCAGAATGCTTAACAGATACTCTTTTGTCATCTGTACCATGCAATAGCAGAATAGGAATATCGGGTGATAGCTTATCAACCCATTTAAGTACCGATCTTTTATCGAGCTCTTGTTGCTTATTTCTTTCATAGCCCGGAATCCTTTTGATGTAGACATTTTCCATAGCGGGACGATAGACCAAGCCTTTTGATAAATCGGTACTTCCTGCGATTGTCGCAATGGCTTTGATATTTTTTAATTGCTTAACCGCTAAGTGCGTTTGCATCCCTCCTCTACTTGCGCCAAACATACCGATACGATTGAAGTCTGCGTCTTCAATCGTCGCTACAAAATCTAGTAGTGATGTAACATCGTAAACATCACTACCGCCAAATTCATCAAGGGTATCGAACATCAAGTATGTTCCTCTATATTGACTACCGATCACGATAAAGCCCTCATTTGCAATCGCAAACAAATGTCCCATCATGGTTCCAAAAGTCACTCCGCCATAGTTTCCATTACCACCGCGGTTATAAATCAGCACAGGTAGTTTTTTCATAGCCATTTTAGGTTTAATTACAAACCCTTTCACATAATGCGTGTCGACTTTATATTCAAACTTTCTGCAATCTAAATTTTCCTTGAAAGTCTCGTATTTCTCTCTGCTATACATCAATTTAAAATGAGTTAATAACCTTTCCAACGCTTCTTCAGATTTTACTCGTCTTTCATATTTAACTTTCATAACCTTGAACCAGGAATCGTAATCTGCAAAGACAGAATTGAAACAATCTTCTTAGTTGAGAGCATTGCTATGGTGAATCAAATCATTTGCGGAAGAAAAAACGGTAATAGTAGAAATAAAGTGAGCGAAATGTACTTTCTCATGATAAGTCCTTTTTCCATAGAGCACAGTAAGGGTAGAACTTAAAATATCGAATATTTATAAGATTATCAATGAGTCGCAGCCAGCTGGTTGGGATCTTTACTGACTGCGACAGCACTTGGTAGGAATCGTTTCAGATAAATAAAGGGTTAATTTATCTTGGTAAATATGGCTTAGTTAACCTTCGCCACTTCAGTTACCGCTTGGTCACGTCGTATTTTCTGCCCCATTTGTACCCGTTCACCACCGCGAATAATCACCTCGTCACCTTCGTGAATATCGCCAGAAACTGAAATCCATTGACCTACGCCCTGCCCGATTAACACATTCACTTTTTTTGCAACGTCGCCTTCACCTACCGTAACCACGAAGGTTTCTTGCTCACGTAAAACCAATGCATCGCGCGGTACTAGTGTGGCGTTTGCAGTTGCATTTTTCGGTAAAGATACCGTAACCGCAGTACCTGCCATCATATTGCTACCGTCTGCGGACAAACGCACATCAAAGGTACGAGTTGCTTGGTCGCCTGCCAGTGACCAAGTGCGAACTGGCAACTCTAATAGTTGCCCTTGCCATTTCACCATCACCTTTTTCTGAGCTTGAATATATGGCGCTATTGTTAACGGTGCAGACACTTTCACGTCTAAGTGATGAGTATCGACCAGCTGCAGCATTGGACGACCTGAGGTCACCAACTCACCTTCATTAACGAAGCGCTCACTGATGCTGCCGCTAAATGGCGCGATAATTTCGGTCTTTTCTATCGCTAATAAGGTTTGCTTAATTTGCAGATTAAGTGCTTCAACTTCGTTTTCAGCAATCGCTAAATCTTTAATAATGCGCTCAAGCTCGCTTAATGCCGTATTGTTGGTTTTGTTAAGTTCCGACATGCGCGCTTTTTGTTTTTCTAAATACGTCACATCCGCATGATGCTGTTTTAGCTGCGCTTTTTGCTGTGCAAGTCTTAACGTTAAGTGACGATTATCCAACTTCGCTAATATCTGCCCTTTTTCAACTTGTGCACCGACATCTTCGACCCACAATAGCTGACCTGTTTGCTCTGCTGAAAGCGGAGAGTTACGTCGACTTATTACGTTCGCTGGTAACCACATAGTTGGGCTAACTTGTTCAGACTTTACAAACTCTACACTGACTAGGTGTGGTTTAGGCCCTTCCTGTGCGAATGTGGACTTGTACGGTAGCATGCTTAACACAGCTACACTCGCAGATAATATGAGTGGTAATGTTTTCATTGTTAGCTCCTAGTGATCTGAAACTGTAGCTGTTTCATTGTCAGTAATTGATTTAGTTGGGTTTAGTGCGCGTTTTGATGGCAATCTGTTAAAGGCACCGCCGAAATCGGTGCCTCGAATACGCAGCAAACAAGGTAATAATACGATAGTAAAGATAGTGCTAACGGCCAAACCGCCGACAATAACAGACGCCAATCCGCGATAAATAACACTGCCCGTACCCGGCATTAACAACAGTGGTAGCATGCCGAAGAAACTTGTCGCCGTACTCATAAAAATTGGACGTAAACGTAGCAGTAATGCCTGATGTACCGCATCATCTCGGTTCATGCCCTGCATCTCCGCTTGACGAGTTTGATGCACTAATAAAATGGCGTTATTTACTACTAGGCCAAGCAAAATGACGAAGCCGACCATGGTAAGTAAATCTAGTGGCTGGAATACCGCGAGGTTAAGAAGTTGCAGCGCCAGAATACCACCAACTGTCGCCAATGGAATGGTGATTACAACTAGCAAACTGTCTTTTACTGAGCGGAAAAGTGCTGCCATTAGCAAGAACAGAATAACCAGTGCGAAAGCAAAGTTTTCACTCATTACGCTAAGCGCTTTCTCTAACTGGTCTGCACTACCACCGTATAGAATGTTGCCATCTTCTGGCATGTAAGCTTTTAACTGAGGTTCTACTTGGTTCTTAAGTACGTCAATGGTTTCTTCTAATGACCAACCTTGCGGAGGGTTAATGTTTAGGCGAATAGTACGGTTGCCATCAACTCGGGTTAGACGCGTAGGACCAACTGTTCGGTCAATACGCACTAGTTCAGAAAGCTGTGTGATACTGCCGTTACCCGTCACAACAGGCACATCACCTAGGGTGTCAGGATCTGCCCAACCATCGGCTCGCAGAATCATGTTGATGCGTTTGTTGCCATTAAAATACTCGCCAACGTACAAGCCATCGCCTAAGGTTCTGACGACATTGCCTAATTGGCGACGGTCCCAGCCTTGCTCCAAGATCATGCGATCATCTGGCGTTAATCGTAATTCTGGCTCTGCCATTTCAACACCAGGGTTAGCTTGAACACTCACATCAGGAATTGCATCGCGAACCAGTTGTAAGCCCTGTTTCGCTGCTTCTTGTAAACCTTTGGTGTCTTTTGACTGCAATTGCATTTGCACTTGTCTGCCACCACCAAAACCTCCGAATAAGTTACCTTGGAAAGCAAACGCTTGAGTGTCAGGCAAATCAACTAGTACCTCGTTGCGGATAATATCCAGTAACTCTTCAACTCGAGATTGATCCTGCACACGCACGCCCAAGTTGCCGCCAAACGGGTTATTAAAAATGTAGTAGTTTTTAAGTGCTGGCTGTTTTTCGCCGTCCATGTAGGGTTTTAATCGTTCTACAATTTTCGCAACAACTTCTTTTTCTGTCGTCGCAACATTAGCACCAGGAGGATATTGTAAATTGGCATCAACGGCATCGCGTTTAACCGGTGGTAAGTAATCTAGTTTAGGCATCGCCAAGTAAGTCACTGCCACAGGTAAAATTAATAATGTTGCAGCTATTGCTAAACGGCTTCTACGAGCATTAGTCATGCGTATTACCGCACCAGACATTCGCTCCCAGAGAGCTTTATTTGGGTCATCGATTCGTTGCTGTTTAAGCAGATATTTCGCTAAAACAGGCAACAGCACTACGGCGACCAATAGCGACACGGAAACCGCTATCGCGATAGTTAACGCTAAGTCGCCAAACAGTTGGCCTTCGATGTCTTTCAAGAAAAACACTGGAAGGAATATGGCAACTGTAGTCGCTGTCGAAGCAACAAGTGCCCCCCATACTTGTTTAGCACCGATTTCTGACGCCTCATGATTGTCCTTACCTTGGTCCCCCAATCGAATAATATTCTCGAGCACAACAATAGCGGCGTCGAGAACCATACCAACAGCGAACGCTAAGCCCGCTAAAGAGATAACATTTAGGCTGCGTCCTGTAATATGCAGCACGATAAAGGTGGTAAATAAACTAATCGGGATTGCAGTAGCGATAATCATGGTGGCACGCATTCGACGAATGAACAGCCACAAAATAGATAGCGATAGCACGACCCCCGCAAAAAGGTTGTTACGCACTAGGTTAATAGCTCGATAGATAAACACAGAGGCATCGAACGACTGCACCATGGTCAACTGTCGTTCTTGCAACAATTCCTCATTAATTAATTCGACTTCGGCTTTAACGCGATTCAGTGTCGCCAAAACGTTCGCGCCACTGACTCTATCAATTCGCATAGAAAATGCAGGGTTACCATTTTGTATCGCCATTTGTTGGCGATCTGGTCGACGCACTTCAACCTTGGCGACATCGCTTAAGCGGATAGTCATGCCATCACGGGATTCGAGAATGAGATTACTCAACTCATCAACTTTGTACTTGCCGTTAAACCTCAAGGTATATTGACGCCTGCCGACATCAACAAAACCACCTGAAATATCGTTGCTCGCATTAACAAGTGAAATAAGGCGTGGAATTTCAATACCGTATTGAGCGACTTTGACTGGGTCGAAGCGAATTTGCAGCTCTTCACGATTTTGATCAGATAAGGTTTGTACAGAAGCAACACCCGGCACTGATTCAATCCTTGGCTTGATAACATCATCAGCAAACTCAATATAATCACTAATATGCCTGTCGTTACCCGGTAATGCTTGTAAGAAGAACCAAGTTAGCGCAGGTTGGCCACCACCAAAGCCACCTAGCATGACTCTTGGTGGCAGCGCATCGCGTGGTTGGCTTTGAACACGCGTCATGCGACTTATCACTTCAATCAGTGTTTGGTCCATATCGGTTTCAACACCAAACTCTAAGTTGATAAATGCCGCACCGCGGTTAGCAAAGGCATTCATCGAGTGCAGACCCGGAATGCCCTTAAGTACGCGTTCTTGTGGTTCGATAATTTCTGATTCTATCTCTTGAGGAGACGCCGCTCGCCAGAAAGTCTGAATAGCGATACGAGGGCGTTCAATATCGGGGAGAAGCTGAATAGGTAATTTAACTAGGCTCAGCAAACCTACCAGTAGTATTAATGCGACGGCGACAGATACTGCCGCGGGACTTCGCAATGCTGTTGACGTGAGTTTCATCTTGGTCTCCATTCCTGTACCCGACAACTAATACCAATTAAAACCCATTGGTATTTACTAGGTGCAGCGTATTTTTATAATGATGAAACTGTAGCAACCACTAATTTATTCACTACAAGCGATAGGACGAAATTCGTTTAATCTGAGATAAGTAGCAACTACGAAACGGTTTGTAATCGACAGACACACTTTGACATATTTGATGAAATATTCTTCACACAATTCATCTGAATGCCTGCTAGCGTTTAATAAACACCAATACAAACCGGTCTGTTTTACGGCGAATTTTAGGATCAAACGGCGATAACGTGTAATCGTCGTTTGGGTTAGAGAGCAGATGGCTTTCGGTGTATAGACTAAAGCCATAGCCAGCAAGTTCATTGACTACATAACGCTTATCGATGCGATGAAGGTTCTGTGAAGTTAACGTGCCTGAGCCTATTCTAGCTGCATTATCAACAATGATCAGTTTACCGCCTTTCTTGATCGACTTTTCGATTTGAGAGAGCAAAGCCGTTTTGTCAACTTTCCACCCCTCTGCGACATGATACATGTCGTGGTAGCCTAAGATAAAAAACAACGCATCGAGAGAATCGTCTTCAATGCCTAAGTCCTCTAATTCTCTATCTAGGCGTTTAACATTATCTAGGCGATTGGCTTGTAAACGACGGGTTAAGTCTTTTTCTACATAGGGTAAATATGCTTTGTTGTTATGCAAATACACTTTACCTGACTGACCCACAGCTCCGGCTATAATCTCACTGTAATAGCCACTTCCTGCAAGTAAATCTAATACTGTCATCCCCTTAGATAATCCAGCCAATGCAACAACTTCCCTTCCTTTACTGGTTGCATCTCGTTGCAAGTCGCTTGGCAGTCTTTCTGCTTCAGCGTAAGGCGCTATCGTGGTGGCAAAGATAAATAGACACACACTTTTGGTTAGGCGGGAAAAGTTCATCGTTCTGGCAATTATTCGGTCCATAAGACTTCCTAAAGAATAGCGTAATACAGCAATTTCCGAGTTCTTTAATACATGACTGGGGATTAATAACATGTCGTTCTTATTTCTATTATTTATATTTTTCGCCAGTGTATGCTAACTAAGTATGTCCCCCTGTGTGTATGTGTTAACAAATATTAAAAAGCCCCAATTAAGGTAACACCATTCAGTTAAGCATGTTTTGACCGAATGGTGTACTGAGTTTTAGAAAATCTAACGGTCCTACTTTTGGGCCGTTTTCTTTTTTCAGGCAGTACAAATTGCTTCACATTTTCCCGCATAGCGCGGAGTTTCCTCGGTATACTGCCGGGTGAAGCGATGGCGCACCACATCAGCTCATCTTGAATATATCGCATTGCCATGACAAAACTTATACGTAATGGGGATACCTCAGCCTCTTTCGCTATTTGGCTAATTTCTACCCGTATGAGGTTGTAAGCGATTAACAAGCCCCATACTTCTTGCTTAATACCTTGAACGGTTTGGCTACGTA
>JAKVCY010000120.1 GCA_022448425.1 Thalassotalea sp.
ACCACTGCCATACTTGCTCAATAGGATTCAATTCTGGTGAATATGCGGGTAATTTAATCATGCTCACATTATCAAATTCACCAACAACATTTTCCGTATGCCAACCCGCACCATCCATTATCACAACGCTATGCCTACCTATTGGTGTGGCTTTTGATATTTGCTCCATGTGGAGCTTCATACCTTCTTTATTTGAAAATGGTACGACTAAAGCCTCTGTCTTTCCATTCGCGGGGCAAACAGCACCAAATAAGTAAGCGTTTAAAAACTGCTGCTGTTTAACTGCTCGCGGACGACTCCCTTTTTCTGCCCACAGCCTCGTGGTGGTATTTTGTTGACCAAACCTTGCTTCATCTTGAAACCAGATATCTACACTACCTAAGGCTTGATCTTCAGGGATCTTTTCGCTCAATCTCATTTTGAGTTTTTTTAAAATCTTCTTGGATTTCTTGAGACTGCTTAGGGTGGCGAGAGCGGCTTGTTATCCATGAAAAATTAAGTGCATGTAACAGCCTATAAACATTCGTTCTACTGTATTTCACTCCAAACTTTTCATTAATGAGTGAAACAAGTGTTTCAGCATTTAACCTGCCTCCACTCTCTTTTATGCTGTGCAATTGGATATATTCTTTAAGCTCGGATAATTGAGTGGTCGTAAGTTTTGAACGGCGTCCTGATCTTGTTTTTTCATTTAAACCTTCAATACCATCATTGAAGAATTTTCTAGCCCAATCATTGACTACTTTCCTGCTTACTTTTAAATATTTTGCCGTCTGAGTTCTGTCAGCGCCGTCTTTAATGTGTGATAAAGCTAATAGGCGAATTCGCATTCTGCCATTGGTTTCTTGCGCAATAAGAGCCTTTAAATTAATCGGCTCTAATTTCTCAGATAATTGTTTTTGAGTAATATATTTCATACTTACAATTAGATCACAAAATTAGTGTAATTGGTATAAGTTAATGTATATGCGCGGTGCCATTGATAAACCTTCTAGTTATGGGATGCAAGCAAGTGTCACTAATTATATCAGTGATCGTGACTTACAATCAGCGCGAACTTTTGCATCTGGTTCATTTGATTAATTAGATCGTGAGCAAATGCTTGTGGTAGGCGCAATTCAAACTAAACAAGACATTTACGCGTTTTCACATATACCGTTATCTCCTGTAGAAGTAGGAAACTTTTTTGAATGGAATGGTTCAGTTGCAGAACCAGAATTTCAGTTGAAAAATATTTTGAAACTACTGATACTGAAAAGCAATCAAAGGTTTATTTAGCCTCACAATTAAGCATAACCGATTCGATAAATGTGGCACTAGGAAATAGACACACGAAATATGAACTCAATAATATAGATCAAACAATAAATACGCCTTATGCGGGTATTGTTTATCAAAAAAACGATCAAATATCAGCTTATACAAGTTACACTGAAATCTTCTCATCTCAACAAGCAAGAGATATCAATAATAATATTTTAGATCCTGTAATAGGAAGTAATATTGAACTTGGTTTCAAAAGTAGCTTACTTGATGACGCTATGGTAGTTACCGCTGCAATTTTTAAAGCTGAAAAAGACAATGTTGCTGAAGTTGATCTAAATGCAACTGAGCCTTTACCTGATGGAACGATACCAAGCCGTGGCGTTAAGGGTACTAATCATCAAGGTTATGAGTTTGACGCCACAGGTAACTTATCAGAAAGTTTAATACTTAACTTTAGTTGTAGTCATGTTGAATCAGAATACCCTAATGGAGATGACTTCTCTAGCCACTAACATTAAGCCAAAATTAAATTATCATCTATTTATGATGTTAATCAAGCTATGTCTATTGGTGTAGTTGCTAATTGGCAAAGTACAACTAAATCGGTTGTTCCTGATAATTTAAATCCACTA
>JAKVCY010000121.1 GCA_022448425.1 Thalassotalea sp.
CTTCGTCGTCATACCTTGCACCGTGAGATCAAAAGTTAACGGGTAGTACACTATATCCTTCAAAAAGCTGCTGATCACAGCTGTTTTTTTTGCTTTGTTATCTCCGTGGAGAGAGGACTAGATTGTAGTATCATTAAGGCATTTGCGATCGACGCGCCATGCGCTTCGGTGCTTGTGGATCCAGTCGAGAAGTGCTCGCTCGAAGCCGATATCTTGCCCTTGTTTCTCTGACTCTATCCATTTGTGCTTTAATATTTCATCGCGCTCTGCAAGAAATTCACGATACAAAATCGAGCGTTGTGTAAAATCTTCATTTTTTTCCGCACTATTTTGCAGAATTGTAGTCGAAAATGTCATATTTGGTATAAAAGCAGGAAAGTGTCTAGAATTTGGCTACGATAATAATAGTTCAAACTATTTCTTTTATCAGTATTATGCTAATTTAAAACTCTTTATTTATTATTCTAGCGTAGATTTAATAATGTAATAATTTTTTCAGCGACGCTTATAAAAGCCTTCGCTGCAGGAGAATCTGGATCGCTAACAACGATTGGTATACCATTATCACTACCGACTCTCAAGGCCGGTTCTAATGGAATTTGACCAAGAAGTTCAGTTTGAAGGCTATTAGCTGTTTCCTCTCCACCGCCTTCTCCAAAGATGGCGTGGCGGCTACCATCAGCAGCTTCTAAATAACTCATATTTTCAACGACACCCATGATAGGAACATTCACTTTTTCAAACATCCTTGCACCTCGGCGAGCTACCTGAAATGCGGCCGCTTGAGGCGTTGTTATGATGATTGCTCCATCTAAAGGAATCGTTTGTACAAGAGATAACTGTGCGTCGCCCGTACCAGGCGGAAGATCGACAACTAAAACCTTGAGCTCTCCCCAATTAACATTTTGAGCAAATTGCTGAATCGTCTTCATGATCATTGGTCCTCGCCAAACCACTGGAGTGTCCTGATCTACAAGAAATCCCATCGACATAGAGGAGACCCCAAAATTACGAATGGGTCGGATTAAATCATTTTCTATCTCTGGCTGCCCGTTTACACCCAACATAAGTGGGACCGATGGGCCATAAATATCGCAATCCATTATACCGACACCTGACTTATTCTCGGCTTCAAGTAATCGTTGCAGGGCGCATGCTACGTTTACAGCAACCGTAGACTTACCAACCCCACCTTTACCGGAGGCAATCGCAATTGTATGTTTCACTTGCTGCATGGTCGTATGGGTACTAGGGGTAGAGGCACTCCCGCTAGCTGTTGCCGCCGGCTCTTGCGGGCTGGTAACTTCCATGCGAACCTTGACTTCACTAACTCCTACTAGCTCTCCTACCTTTGCTTTTATGTCAGCTGCAATCTGCTCTGGTACTTGCGGGTCACGGCTGGTTATTTCAACTCCTATTTTTACCACACCCTGCGTTAATTCTACCTCACGAATTAGTCCAAAAGAAACTATGTCGCGGCTGAATCCAGGAAATTTAACTAACTTAAGGGCGTCTTTTACTTTTTGTTTTTCCACAATTGTCAAAGTATTATTTGTTTTGAAATGTGGAAGTCTTTTCGGTGATTAAAAATGATTATTTTTAATTTCCATTAGCTTTACATTTGCGATCAGTCGGTTCGTATAATCTTATCATAGCATGCGCTTATCTGCATCGTTATTATTTATCATATTTATTACATTTAAGTTCTTTTCGAATCTAGATGCACAATCGGGTGTCATTGAACTAAAAGAGGCGGTACGTGAAAACTCTGAAGTCCTACCGATTGTTATTGAGAGTACGAATTCTTTAATTCTCTCACATTCCCGACAAGTATTTGGACTGCATGGTGGATATCGCGTCGTCACTACTAATGAGTCAGTATTTAGGTTTAGTTTAGAGCTTTCTGGAACAAATTCGGTGAAATTGTCCATATTCCAAGACTTAGAGAATAATGCAGTCTATACGAGTACTTTTAAAGGTGATGATTTACAACATGCAGTATGTCTTGCGTGTGACTGCGCCGTTGAATATACATCTAATGGTATAGGGTTTTTCGCAGGAAAGCTTAGCTTTGTAGTAAAGAAACATCGGACGTCAGAAATCTATATAAGTGACTTATTGTTCACTAAGGTGCGCGCCGTCACTAACGATCGTTCATTTGCTATGGGTCCAAGCTGGTCGCCAGATGGCACACAGTTATTATACACGACTTATCATAAGTCAGGATTTCCAGATATATACCTTATGGACTTGAGTGCAGGTGTCAGACAAGTAGTTGCAAATTTTAAAGGAACAAATAACGGCGCACAATTTAGTCCTAACGGAAGTATGATTGCGATGACCTTATCAGGGTCTGGCAATGCTGAGCTGTACGTATCAAACCAATTTGGTAGGGAATTGCGCCGTATAACAAAAAATAATTCATTGGAGACTTCTCCTAGTTGGTCACCTGATGGTCAAAGTATAGTTTATGCATCAGATGCACCAGGAAGACCACAATTGTTCGTTGCGAGTGCGACGGGAGGTGCCCACCGTCGCTTACCGACCAATATCAGTCGCTATTGCGCTGAGCCGGATTGGAATCCATGCAATTCGAGCCAAATTACTTTTACCGCTGCGGTAAATGGTGGATTTCAAATCGCCTTATATGATGCTAAATTGCAGAGCTCGAAAATCATATCTAACCTTAAAGGTTCTGCAGTGGAACCAACCTGGCTCAATGATGGTCGGCACATAATTCTAACAGAGCGTTTAGACGGGCGTAGTCGTTTAATGATATTAGATTCTCACAGTGGTCAGATAGTAGCACTGCATAAGCCTAGCTTAGGGGATGCCTGTGAAGCATCCTTTGTGTATTAAGAGCTTAATTAACTGCCTGCAACTGCTTGCTTGTAATAGTTCTTTTCCACAGTTCATTACCTTCAACATTCATAACTCGAAGAGTAAGCTGACGATTTTCTTCAGTACCAGTGAAATCTATTAGAGTAAATTGACGCTCAAGAGTATTTGTTCCAGGCATACGAAAATAGTTGAGTTCATCGACTTGCTGGGGATTAGCGGTTAACGGGCCAACACTTAGGTCGTATAGGTTATAACTGTTAATATGTACCAAGCGGGTTAGTTCACCGTGATACTTTCCACCGCTAATAAACAAAAGCCCTGCTATTTTTTCAGTCCTTATCATTTCTAACAGTCGGGACTGTTCTTCAGATGCATAGCTTAAATTAGTTGGTGTAGCTGCTGGATTAAGGACAGGTGCACCTGCAATGATGAGCTTAAATGTTGCTGTACTACGGACTAATTCTTGGCGCAACCATTCGATTTGAGCACTTCCAAGTATTTCAGCTTTCTTATTAGAACTTGGAAGGTCATCACGGTTACTGCGAACATCTAGTAAAAAGAAGTCTACATCTGAGCGGCGAAAACGTGTTGGGATGCCCTCAAGTTGTGAAACTTCGACTGCTCGGGGCCAAAATGCTTTGAAGGTCTTCTCTGCCTGCTCACGATGGGAGTAAAATTTACCATCATTATTTACGCTATATTCTGCACTACTCCAAGTTGCATAGTGAGGAATACTAGCAAGCAGTGGTTCAAGTTGAGGCGTGGAACGTGCTTTGCTGTATCGCTTGAAGTAACCGCTTTGAGAAGACCAATCACTTTGTCTTAAGTGAGAAGTATTACCAGTCCATATCATAAGTTCTGGTTTGGTTTTCATTAGCGAAGTAAAAATCCTATAATTATTACCTAATATCTGGTAAGGAGGCTCAAAGCCATTTTCTGTTTGGTAATGTGCGCCAGCTATTGCTATGCGCAAATCTGGTGCAGGCATGCGATCATGATAGAATGCTGGCGTGGTGAATGAGTTTTTATTATCAATCAGGTTTCCATCTACTTCGATTTGGTAAGAATAGGTTAATCCTGCTTCAACCGCATCAAGATTTATGGTAGCAGTGTTTGCTTCGCTTACTTTAGTTTTAACAGGAATACTCCAGTTAGGCAAATTAGATTTGGATTCAGTATAAACAACCCTAACAGTTGCGGGTGAAAAAGTCTGTACCCATACTTTTGCCTCTCTCATACCAACGTGACCTAGCATTGGACCAGCGCAGAGTTCTGCGAACAGATTACTAGATAGCGAACAGAAGCTAGCAGTTAATAATAAAAGAGGTAATTTATGAATTTTCAAAAATAGATAAAATATTTTATTTAAATTAACAATTTACTCTAGCAGAGCATATAATTACGAGATCTTTATTTTGCTGTGTCTTGAAAAGTGCATGGTGTTTACCATACGATCGACAATTGCAGGCCTGATAATAGATGTTTGATTCGTCGACTCTAGAAGGTTTTTTAGAATAAGTTCTCGATTTATTAAATTTGATTTGTAACGCATTTTTACTTCTACAAGTTCCGGTTTCATTTCCAAC
>JAKVCY010000122.1 GCA_022448425.1 Thalassotalea sp.
TCGCAAGGCTTGGCTGTTCTCCAATACCTGCAATGGCGCTCGAGCCAGCGCCATTCTCTACAGTATTATTGAAACCGCTAAGGTGAATAACCTTATCGTCACCGATTACTTACGAACCTGTTTACAGTGCCTTGCAGAAAACCCGAGTGACATTGAACCCTTGCTGCCATGGAATGTTAAGCTGTGATAGGTGCTTTGCCTAGACGCTTACCCTTGTCCTATACTCAATTAAAAAGATACAAGGAAAGTACTGATGAGACTTGGCTTCTTAAAAAACTCCAATTTTTGGAGCGTATTCATTGCGGGCTTAGCCCTATTTTTCTCCCTAACTCCACCTATATCTCAGTGGATTAAAAAAGAAGAGCTATCGCTACTTTATTCAAATAGAACCTTCATAAGTAATTATTTTGGGATTCTGTCTTATGCGATGCTTATTGACTTACGAAATACAGGTAATACAGATCTAAGTATCACAAAAATGGAACTAGTTATTACATCTGAGGGAGGGAGCCAAAAGAAGTACAGTGCAGAGACAATCGAACGCTACGTAGGAAGTCCTCAACCTATTGTAACGCCAATGACAAGAATCTTAATAAAGCCAGGTGAACATTGGAAGGAAGTTGTAACATTTCAACCTCATATTGCCCCTGAGCTAGAACTCAGAATAAATGAGTTAAAATTCAAATTCATTGACGATTTAAATATTCAACAACAAGGCCTGTACACTCAAACCTTAAAAAAGGCACCGGTTAGCCTAGTTGAACAAGCAGAACAAATATTCAATGACAATTTTGATATGGGGCAAGGAGAATACCAAGCAACACTGACTGCTTTTTCCGACAAAAAAGTTTTAGCTAGAAAAGTATATAAATTCAGAATTGAAGCATTTCAGATAGCAGCTAATTTAGCACAACTCAACGATTACAAATATGGCTTAGGAGTATATGGCCCAGCAAATACCTTAAAGATGACCTATGCTAGAAACACTGAAGTATTAAATGGAGATTAATCGATGAAAAAAATAATATTAATTTTGGTATGTACACTTTGTTTAAATTGCAATGCGTTAGCAAATGAAAACAAAATAAAGAATTTGCTCGACTCACATGTTACGGGACTGAATAAACGAGATATTAACGGAGTAAGTTCGACAATCCATACAATATCTCCCGCGTTTGGACCTTATACACAAATGTTAAATCAGAGTTTCCAACAATTTAAAATTCGAGTTTCTTTAACCCAATTTGACTATTTAGGTAAATCAGGCAATTACGCATTTGCCAAAGCAACGATGAAACTTCAAAGAGACGGCGGAGCCGCTTTTCAAGATAACGAAACAACATCAGTATACGTTTTTACTAAACAAAAAGGACAATGGAAGATTTGGAATTTTATGCAGTTAGAAGGCAAACCTATTTAACATCGAGAGCTAGTTTCGAGAAATTATTAACTAAGTTATGAGCCGCAAAAAAGCCCGAGGGAATCCTTGGGCTTTTTTATGCTCTTCAGCTGTTACTGCAGCATTTAGCGTAAAGAGTTGAATTTCATCGAGTATTGCAACTAAGTGGTTGTCGATGTCATCCTCTAAACCCTCTACAGACTTAGCTTGCTTCAACATTTCGTCGATGTTGCCACTGATACCCAAACTAATGATCTGGTTAACTTTCTCATCGAGTTGCTGATAATCCTTATCAATTAATTTGAGCTCTTGCAGTAACTTTCTATACTCTTGTTTTGCCTCTTCTGAATGAAGCAACGGCAAAGCTTTCTGAATAAATTCTTCGGCATCAAAGATTTCTTGTGTCGACCATGTTCAACTCGCTGCTGTTAGCGATGCAGAGCGCAGCGCATTGCCTATTAGTTCGCGTGTCGAATTGAACCTAATAGTTAACGAAAACAATAAACAACCGTTTACTCTTTTCGATGACGTTTCAGGTATCGCTTTCGAAAACAATGTTGCCAACACTGCCTCGCTTGCATCATCAGCTACTGGCATTGATCAGCAGCCAGTAACCTTAAAACGCGCAGAAAACGGTTTACTTTACCCAACTAATATATCGAAAAACACTAGTTCAAACCTTAGTGTCTCTAAGGACTTAACACCGATTACCAAGGCACAAACTGGCCCAAACTGATATCCAAAGACCGCTGGCGAGACAGCGTTTGGTAGCGGTAAAACAATCAAAGTAACAGCCGGTGAAGACGCATTGTTTACAGCTGTCGCTAACGCGGAAGACGATGATGTCATCGAACTTGCCAACGGCCAATACAACGCACGTAAAGTCATCTTTATTGATAAAACACTGACGATTAAAGCAAAGCATAACCAGAAAGCTTCTTTAACGTTTGAACGCGGCACCTTCTTCGAAATTCTTGACGGTGGCAATTTATCACTTGATGACTTAGTTATTGATGACAGCAATAGCTCGGACTATTCTGGCAATACGCGCGTAAGCACCAAAAAATGGGGCATTACTGAAAACTATCGCTTACTCATTAAAAACTCACTTATCAAGAACCTAGATAACCCCAGATCGGTTTAAGCAACAACCATAGCATTGCGCTCAACGTCACTAATATTAAGGGATGGCTTGTTTTCTTTAAGACAATAAGCCACCAAGCCGGCCATTAAATTAAGCGTAAAACCATTCATACTGCGATGTCT
>JAKVCY010000123.1 GCA_022448425.1 Thalassotalea sp.
TGGGCTTACATTAACCTTGGTAAATTAGCTGGCTGGCATGATTCAAAACGTAATGGTCGCGTTGGGTGGGAGCGGTTATGGGAAGGATGGTTTAAACTGCAAACCATCCTTGAAGGTTATGAGCTAGCCAAGTCTCTTGATCTAGAAACGTGATCAAGAGACAGGCAGAATGCAGGCTTTTTACTGAACAATTTGTAACTAATCTTTCTATTAACCGACATTCGATTCCATTGTCATCAGCGATGCGTTACCGCCAGCGGCTGTTGTGTCAATGGTGACCGTTTTCTCTGTGACCATGCGGTGCAACAAGCTTTGGTTAGTGTAAGCCGTAATTAGCGGCAAGATAGCACCAGAACGAGCAGCAATTGTCTCTCCAACATACTTTTTCAGCGGGCTTTGGTTATCGACAACTGCACCTGCTAGATGCGCATGGTTTAACACTGCTGGGAAATGTCCTAGCTTAGCAACGGTGAACACACCTGCTGGCAAGCCAATATTAGCAAGCTGTCCAGCAATGCTGTTGGCTTCATTGTAGTGCTCATCATCAACAACAGCTACCACGCAGTTACCTGCTGCTAATGCTGAAATTACCGATACTAACCAGAAGTTAAAGCTTGTTTGTTCACAGCGAAGTACCGCAACAGTTCCACGAGACTCTAAGTACAGAATATTAGATTCACCTGTTGGCCCTGGAAGCTCCAATGGCTTGGCTAGCGTATTTTCAGCAAATAATAGCTGAGCACGGCAATCGGTAAGTACTTGTGCTAAGTCAGCTTCTTGCTTTAACACCACTTTGTTTGAGGCAAGCTGTGCTAATAACTGTCTTAAGATCGACAATCGTGAATTAAGCGCTGTGAAGCTCCATGCAAGTTCGGCACTTTTTACGTTCGCTAAGCTGCTCGCAATATTTGAAACAGTTGATTTGTTAGCTTCAAATAATTGCGTTAATTCACGCGCTTGATTGTCGTCCATTGCAACGTCTACGGTTGTCGCTTTTTCTTTCACAAGACGAGTTAAGTACATTGGACCACCAGCTTTTGGACCTGTACCTGAAAGGCCCCGGCCACCGAATGGCTGAACACCTACAACTGCGCCAATCATATTGCGGTTCACGTATACGTTACCTGCACGAGAACGGGCTGCTAAGTATTCTGCTTTGTCTTCGATACGCGTATGGATACCCATAGTTAAACCGAAGCCTGTGCCATTGATTTGGTCGATAACTTGCTCAAGTTCAGATGCTTTGTAGCGGATTACATGAACGACCGGACCAAATACCTCTTTTTCTAGCACAGATAAATCACTGATCTCGTATAGACGCGGTACAAAGAAGTTGTGACCTACATCACCCATTTCAGGTGCTTTGCAAGCATAATGAAGCGTACCGCGTGTAGATAAGTAATCTACGTGGGCATTTAATGAAGTTAATGCACGGTTGTCGATAACTGGGCCAACATCTGTGGTAAGTACCGCTGGATCGCCAATGTGTAATTCTTGCATTGCACCTTTAATCATATCGATGATCTTATCGGCAACATCTTCTTGCAAGAACAATACACGGAGTGCTGAACAACGTTGACCTGCACTTTGGAAACCAGAAGCAACAACATCGTCAACAACTTGTTCAGGAAGGGCTGTCGAGTCAACAATCATACAGTTTTGACCACCAGTTTCAGCGATCAATGGAACAGGATCGCCAGAGCGCTCGGCAAGTTTTTGTGAAATCCACGTGCCCGTTTCAGTAGAGCCTGTGAACATAATTGCTTGAATGCGCTCGTCAGGAACAATGTGTTCACCTACTTTGCTACCACGGGTAATAACCGCTTCTACCGCAGACTCTGGTAAGCCAGCTTCGTGCATCAATTCAATGGTACGTAATGCAACAAGGCTTGTTTGCTCAGCAGGTTTTGCCACTACCGTGTTACCAACAACAAGTGCCGCTGATACTTGACCAAGGAAAATAGCTAATGGGAAGTTCCACGGGCTAATACACAGCACAACACCGCGTGATTCAAGCTCGCTGTTTGCCATTAATTCTTTAGCGCGCGCTGCGTAGTAGCGACAGAAGTCGACTGCTTCACGAACTTCGGCAACGCCGTCGGCAACTGTTTTACCGGCTTCTTTGGTACACATTGCAATAAGTTCATCGCGATGTGCTTCAAGCAGGTCAGCCGTTTTGAGTAATACCTCAGCACGTTGCTCAACAGGTGTCGAAGACCATGTCGTAAACGCATCATGCGCGCGACCAACAATTGCTTTCATTTCTGCTTCGTCAGCGTGTTTGATATAACCAAGTACTTCGCTGTGATTCGCTGGGTTAGTGACAGGTTCAGCACCTTCTACCATAGCTAATGATTTAGTACTTTCAAACCATGTGTCCATGTTGGCACGCATCACAGTGATTTGATCTATGTCAGTTAAGTCGATGCCTTTTGAATTAGCGCGTTCGTCACCGTATAACTCAATTGATTGAGGAATTTGCGGGTTGTATTTGTTTTGCCATGCTTGAACGGTTTCAACTGGATCTGCTAATAAGCTCTCAACCGGAATGTTGTCATCAACAATGTTGTTAACGAATGAGCTATTCGCACCATTTTCAAGTAGACGGCGTACAAGATAAGCAAGAAGGTCTGAGTGCTCACCAACCGGCGCATAAACGCGACATGGTACTTTCTTACCAGTAACAACTTGATCGTAAAGTGATTCACCCATCCCGTGTAAGCGCTGGAACTCGAAACCTTGGTGGTTGTCAGTCATTTCTAGAATCGTAGCTACGGTATAAGCGTTGTGCGTAGCGAACTGCGGATAAATGCTGTCACGGTATTCTAAAAGCTTCTTTGCACAAGCTTGATAAGAAACATCAGTAGATGGCTTGCGAGAGAATACTGGGAAGTCTTCAAAGCCCTCGGCTTGAGAAATTTTGATTTCGCTATCCCAGTAGGCACCTTTTACGAGACGTACCATCATTTGACGGCCGACTTTTTGCGTTAACTCACGTACCCATTCGATAACGAATAAACCGCGTTTTTGGTAGGCTTGTACGGCAATACCAAAACCGTTCCATCCGTCCAAATCTTTATCAGCGAATACTGCTTCAATGATGTCTAATGAGATATCTAAGCGATCTGCTTCTTCTGCATCGACAGTAAAACCGATATCGTAAGCTTTTGCGGCTAATGCGAGCTTTTTAAGGCGCGGGATAAGCTCTTCGATAACACGGTCGCGATGAGAAAACTCGTAACGAGGGTGAATCGCCGATAGTTTTATTGAGATACCTGGGCTGCACTCAGGACCTTTGTTCTTAGCTGCGTAACCGATAGCGTCAATGGCTTTCATGTAGGCGTCGAAGTAGCGGTCTGCATCTTTCATTGTGCGCGCGCCTTCACCTAGCATGTCATATGAATAGGTATAACCCTTAGCTTCTGTTTCTACCGCACGCATTATAGCGCCTTCAATGGTGTGACCCATAACAAACTGGGTACCCATAATTTTCATTGCGTAACGCACGGCTTTACGGATAACAGGTTCGCCTAAACGACCAACGGTTTTCTTTAATAAACCAAATTGGGCTTTCTTTTTTTGGTCTGAGTAGTTAACTAACTTACCCGTAAGTAATAAGCCCCAAGATGAAGCATTCACGAAAAGCGAGTCACTGTTACCAATGTGTGATGACCAGTCGCCCTCGGCTAACTTGTCACGAATTAGGCTATCGGTTGTTTCTTTGTCTGGCACACGAAGCAGGGCTTCTGCCAAACACATCAATACCACACCTTCTTCGGTAGATAATGAGAATTCGTTCAATAGGGCGTCAACACCGCCTTTACCGACTTGGTCTTTACGGATGTTTTCGACGAGTTGGCGTGCGTAGTCCCATGCTCGGGATTTCGCATCAACGCTAATTTCGGCAATTGGCAATAGATTTACCAACACTTTATTTTCATCAGCGCGATAGTGATCGCGAATGGTTTGACGGATGTTGCTAGTAGCCGTTAATGAGCCATTAAATAACATATGGTCACCTTTAAGAAATCAATAGTTGTAATAATAGTTAATGCGGTATTTTACTGAAAAATTATCAGAATATTTTGGCTTAATTTGCTAATATCCAAAATAATCTACGGCAAAAAGTTAAAAATTCCATAAAAGGTACTGAATTATGGTGATTGCTAGATCTCGGGTATTAGACCGCATCGACTTAACTATTTTAGACACTCTACAAAAAGAGGGACGTATTTCGAATGTTGAATTAGCCAAAAAAGTTAATCTAAGCGCTAGCCCATGCCTTGATCGTGTTAAGCGGCTCGAAGCGGAAGGGTACATTGAAAAATATGGCGCTACGTTGAATGCAGCCAAACTCAAATATGGTATGTCTGCCTTCATTCAAGTGACACTTGACCGAACGACGGCTGATGTTTTCAATCGCTTTCGTGAAGAAGTGGTCAAGATTAAAGAAGTCGCAGAGTGTCACATGGTAGCAGGTGGATTCGATTACTTATTAAAGCTGCGCTTCGAAAATATGGAAGCCTATCGTGAAGTGTTAGGCGTCATTGTTGAATTGCCTGCGGTATCGCAAACACATACCTATGTCGTAATGGAACATGTGAAAAAAGATGCTGGCGTTCCAGTAATAGAGTAGAAACCTGCCTGTTGTCGATGAAAATAGTCCACTTAACTTAATTGGGTTTTGCTGTGCTGGCGTTTTAAAGCCTTGCCCGATATAGTGCTGAGTTGATTTGTATTAATGATTTTAAAAGACAGTGTTATGAAAAGATTTGCTCACAAGGCATCTGTCGCGCTATTAATGGCGGCAGGATTTACAGCTTTATCAGGTTGTAACCAATCAGCAGAACAAGCCTCTGCACCAGCTTACCCGCAAGTAAAAGAACAAAACATTAAAGCACATATCGCATTTTTAGCCGATGACACATTGGCCGGCCGCGATACGGGAAGTGAGGGTTATCAAATTGCTGCAAATTACGTGAAGTCTCACTTTAAACAATATGGCTTAACGCCGATGGGCGACCTTGGCACGTTTGAACAACAAGTGACGTTCCGCAAGGCGTTTCTTGAAGATCAAGGTGCAAGTGTTGTTATCACCTCTGCAAGTGGTGAATATCCGTTAACCATGAACGAACAATTTTTATCGTCTGGTTCGGCGCTAACAACAGAATCATCTGTGACTGCTGAAACAGTATTTGTTGGCTACGGTATTGTTAACAAAGAATTTGGCATAGATGACTACGCTGATCTTGATGTTAAAGGCAAAGTGGTTGTTATGCTTACAGGTAGACCTGAGTCGCTACCGTCGGAAGAGGGCGCGCACATTGGTTCTTCTCGTGAAAAGTCTCGTCATGCGGCTGAGCGTGGTGCGGTAGGCATCATTACACTTCATACACCTAAGCGTGAGAATGTACGTAAATTTGCGGTATCAGCAAAATATGCTGATGGCCCACGCTTTAGCTGGTTGCAAAAAGACGGTACACCATTTGGGAAATACCCAGAGCTTAAAGGCGGAGCCTATGTAAATGCTGATGCAGGTGATCCACTATTTGAAGGTGCTGAGTTAAGCCTCGAAGAAGTGTTTGCATTAGACAGTGAAAACCAAGTTTTAAAAGGTTTCCCGTTGAACGCGTCAGTAACGTTAACGAACAAAAGCCGTCATGAAGAGATTAACAGTCCAAACATTGTTGCGGCAATTGAAGGTAGCGACCCAACGCTTAAAAATGAATACGTTGTTTACAGTGCTCACTTAGATCACATCGGCGTGCATGAAGATAGTGAACACGAAGACAAAATTAACAATGGCGCATTAGACAATGCTTCCGGTGTGTCGATTTTGTTAGAAACTGCGCGTATGTTAGCAAGCCTTGAAATCAAGCCTAAGCGCTCAGTACTTTTTGTTGTGGTAACAGGTGAAGAAAAAGGGCTTTTAGGCTCTGACTACTATGCTCAGAATTCAACAGTGCCAGTAATGCAAATGGTGGCTAATGTTAACTTAGACATGCCATTAATTTTATACCCATTCGCAGACGTTATCGCATTTGGTTCAACGCATTCAACGCTTGGTCCAATTGTTGAAACAGCAGCACAAAAGTTAGATTTATCGCTGAGCTCAGACCCTATGCCAGAGCAGGCGTTATTTACACGTAGTGATCACTATAGTTTTGTGAAAGCGGGGATTCCGTCAGTATTTTTAATGACAGGCTTTAAGTCAAAAGATCCTGAAATTGATGGTGGCAAGTTATTTGGCGAGTTCTTAACGACGCACTACCACAATCATAGTGATGAAATTGATTTACCAATTCGTTACGACGCTGCAGCATCGTTTGCTGAAGTAAATATGATGATTGGTCTTGAGATTGCGAACCAAGCAGAGCGCCCAAAATGGAACGATGGCGATTTCTTTGGTAAAACATTTGCACAATAGACGTATTTGATGCTCTTTCGCAGTGTAACGTTCAACTGCGATTGTGTAATGGCGGGTTGCTTGTTACTAGTCAATTCGACTTCAGTAATTAGTACTCCGTTCAAAGTCATCAATTTACAGTGACTTGGAGCGCATCAATAGACTGGTGCTAGACTGTAAGTAGTGGTGATGTATTGATGCGATGGTCACAGTGATGATCGCATCACACTCAATAACACAGAAGAAAACGCAACAAATTTAAAGCAATAAAAATAAAGGATTTATCGATGCAAGCACATGATTATGCAACACAAGCTAATGGCTCCTTTGCCTTGCCAGACGCTTGTTTTAAGGTCAAAGGGCTAATTGAAGACGAAACATCTTCGGTGGAAGACTTTGCTGGCGTTATCAGTGTCGACCCATCGATGACTTCCCGGTTGTTGAAAATAGCCAACTCAGCAATTTACAACTTTCGTGGAGAAGTCAGTACGATTTCACGAGCCATCACAGTAGTGGGCACTGAGTCTATTTACAATATGATGCTGGTTGATGTTGTTGCATCCGCGTTCAAGCACTTCTCAAGTCAGGCAATCGACCTTAAACGTTTTTGGCGATACAGCATCTATTGTGGTTTGGCATCAAAGAACCTCGCGATTACTACTGGCATTCGCGATATCGAGCGTTTATTTGTCGCTGGCTTATTGCAGAATTTTGGTGAACTGATTGTTGCTAAGGTAAACCCTGATGTTGCTCAACGTTGCGAACAGCCTCAAGACGGAAAATTACCATGGGAAGTGCAACAGGCAGCCCTCGGGTTTACCTACACCGACGTTTCAGCTGAGTTACTGAAAATTTGGGACATACCAGGCAAAGTTATTCTGCCGATAAAACACTTCAATGAAGCGCGTGATATCCAAATTAATAAAGATGTGAAAGTTATGTACTTAGCGTCTCGATTGGCTTTAGTGGACAGTCATCCAGAGTTATATGCCTATGACGATATCGTTGATGAATCGATGTGTAAAACTCTTGGGATTAGCCTAGATCATCTGGCTGCTGCTGCCGAGTTTGCCTATGACGAAGTTGATGGCATCATAGGCATTATGGGCGCCAAATTTTACCAAAAACCTCAATCATAGAACTTTTTTGTGACAACTTTTTGTCAATGCCAAATGAAAACAAGCCTGTTTAGGTTGTTGTTAAATATATGTTTTTGGGTTTTTAGAAAATTGGGTGGGCAAAATACTATACAGTTTGCTGATTTACTGTACAGCTAGGGGCAAGACAAGGGCTAAAAAGCTTGATAGCATCTGGCGGACTAAAAAATCAATAATTATTTTACGGGCTTTTACATTACTTCAAGCGCTTATACCTAAGCCGAGAATTATAAAAATTAATTGCTTAGTGGTTAACTATTCAAATTATCAAGGAAACTTATGACTGCGCCTAGAGAACATTTTAGTTCCCGTCTGGGATTTATATTAGCTGCCGCTGGTTCCGCGGTAGGTATCGGAAACTTAGTGGGCTTTCCGGTTAATGCTGCCAAAAATGGTGGTGGAGCTTTCTTACTGGTTTACGCCTTATTCGTCTTCTTAATTTGTCTGCCTGTTATGATGGCAGAGATGGCGATCGGTCGTAAGACTCAAAAAGAGCCTGTTGGTGCATACAAAACGCTAAACAATGGTGGTTCCGGCTGGAATTTTGCCGGCTTACTCGGCGTACTTACGCCATTCATGATTGCCGTATTCTATATGGTACTTACCGTGTGGCTTTTCGGTTATATCGTCATCACGCTAGGCGGTGGATTGGAGTACCTTGCTAGCCCTCAAGCGTTTGATGAATTTATCAATAGCCCTTGGATATTCGGCGCCATGATTGTGGTAGCAGCCATCATTAACTTCATCTTGGTTGCTGGTGTTAAAGAAGGCATCGAAAAAGCCGCTAAAACACTTATGCCGGCGTTATTTGTAATGCTCGTTATCATGGTGATTTTTGTCTTAACACGTGACAATGCTATGGCGGGTGTAGCTTTCTTTATTATTCCTGACTTTGACAAGCTCACGCCATCGGTTGTCAATGGAGCCTTATCTCAAGCGTTCTTCTCGTTATCGCTCGGTATGGGCATTTTAATTACTTACGGTTCATATATTAGCAATAAAACGGACATTGTTGGTTCGGCTAAACTTGTTGCTATCACAGATACTGCGGTAGCGTTTACGGCTGGTTTAATGATTCTTCCTGCTGTGTTTTCATTTAATCCCGAGGTTAACCCGCAAGAGCTAAGCGATAGCTCGGTAAGCTTAATTTTCACCTTCTTACCTAAGATTTTCTTGTCACTACAAGCAAGTTTAGGCTATGCAGCAGCAAGTGGTGTTGCGGCTTTCTTCTTTATTCTGGTTTTCTTTGCCGCGATTACGTCCTTGGTGTCTATTATAGAAGTCCCGGTTTCATACTTAGTGACTGAGAAGTGCCATAGCCGTAAGAAAGCGTTATTTATCCTAATGATGACAGCAGGTATTTTAACGCTATTTGCTGCGGTTTCGTTTGGTATGGTGAATTTCTTTACCGAATTTACAAGTTACGGTGGTGGCACTCGCTCATTCTTTGATGTGGTATATGACGTGTTCTATGACACCATTCTACCGCTAAATGGTTTATTACTTTGTTTATTCGTTAGCTACCGCTGGAAAAACCACAACTTATCTGAAGAGCTTGCGACAGGTAATGAAGGCTACAAAGGTTCATTTTCTGAAAAATACATTAACTTCTCATTAAGTACTTTTATTCCTGCCATCTTATTAGGTATTTTCCTTAATACGGTTGCTGTGAAGTACTTTGGATACAACATTTTTGGTTAATGTTAAATGGTGCTAAACTAGCACACTTAAAATATGAGAAAGCCGCGCACTAGATAATGCGCGGCTTTTTTAATGGTTATTCTTGGCTATTAGGTTCTTCTATGTCTGCTATTGTTGATTTTATTTCGGTTGAAAATCTTGCTGAAAGTCAGCGCCTGTTTCATGGTCGAGGCCATGCATTTCCGGGCTTAGAGCACATCTGTGTCGATTGGTTTGAACCGCTAGTGCTCATTACGCTTTATAAAGAAGAATCAGTAGCATGGCTAAACGACACTGCATTGCAGCTAGCAGAGTTGGTTGAAGGCTGCAAAAGCATTCAGGTTCAACATCGTTGGCAGCGCAATGCACCGTTCGAATGTTTATGGGGAGACGCTATAAACGAGGCTATTGCAATTGAATCTGGCAATAGATATCACATCAGTTTGGGGAGCGCCCAAAACACAGGTTTATTTTTAGATATGAAAAACGGACGTGATTGGGTACAGGCGCATGCAGCCAGTAAGAACGTACTTAATCTATTTTCATATACGTGTGCGTTCTCTGTGGCGGCGATTGCAGGCGGTGCTGAGCAAGTGGTTAATATTGACTTAAGTAAGGCATCTTTGGCGCGGGGGCGTGACAACCACCGATTGAATAGGCAGGATACAGGCAAAGTAAAGTTCCAAGGTGTCGACATTTTTAAATCGTTTGGCCGACTTAAAAGACATGGCCCATATCAAATGATTATTGTTGATCCACCATCGTTTCAAAAAGGTAGTGTTAATATCGAAAAGGACTATGGGAAGATTATCCGCCGTATTCCTGAGTTTGCTGATTCTGGCGCGCAGGTGATGCTTTGTTTGAACAATCCAGATTTGGATCGAGAATTTATATTTGAACAAGTGAAAACGCATTGTCCAGCGTTAGCGCACGAGGGAGATATCTCGCCACCAGAAGTCTTTAAAGAAGCCCACACAGGTTGCGGGCTTAAAGTAATGATATTCAACTACTCTTCTTAACTATTACCAACACTGATAGCTAAACTTTTGCTCGCGTGTTGCCTAGCTATTGCCACACAACACGTGCAGCGAGCAAAATAAGGAAGCTGCCAGTAATCTTATCGATGATGTGACTGTTAGCTTTCAGCTTAGTTAAAATAGGTCCACGGGTCAGTAGAAACGTGACAAGACAATACCAAGCAGCATCTATGGTGCCGACCGTTGCTGTCATTATAACCTTTTGCGCCATACTCGCTTGTGCATCAACGAACTGACTAAATAATGCAAGAAAGAATATGGCTAATTTAGGGTTCAAAAATGCAATGAGAAAACCATCTCGCCAGCCATTAACTTTTTGCGAAGCGCCAATGGTTTCTTCTTCATTAATCTCTAGAGATTGTTTCTTTGACATCAAGGCGTTAATACCTAAATAGACTAGGAATGCTGCGCCTGCATATTGAATAATGGAAAACAGCGTAGGGGATTGCACGATAATAATAGCAATACCTGTAGCGGTTATAGCTGCGTAAAGAGCAACGCCAATACCATGACTAATCGCACTTGCGTATCCTGCTGGAGCACCACCTGCAAGCGTGTTTTTGACGACTAGTGCCAAACTAGGGCCCGGCGAGAGTGCCCCCATAATACATATTGCCAATAACGACAGCCATAAATGAAATTCCATTAATCTACCTTTACTCTAGTTTTGCTAAATATCTTACACGGAGAAAACTAGCGAATCTTGGCACACCTTTTTTCGTTTTACCACTGTATTTAAATGTGATGATACTGCCAATTGGAGGAGGGTCTTGGCGTTCTTGATCACTAAAGCCTGTGCCGATTTTAAACTCGATACCGTCGTTAGCCTTTACTATTATTGCCCCAAGCTTTCCCTGATATTTGCCCTTGCCGGGTAAGTGTGCGATGACCTCTGCTTCCGCGTCGAACATGGGTTTAAGTTTTAGAATGTTTGCGCTACGCCCTGTTTGGTAAAGAGCATCGGCTTTGTGTAGCATCAGACCTTCACTTCCAGCCCTGATGGCTTCTTCTAGCCAATTCTGGAGCAGTTGATTATTGGCGACTCGATATTGTTCTATCGCACGAAGATGAGGGTTTTTGGCTTGTTGAACATAAGCTCGCATTGCCCTAATACGCTCAGTAAAGGTTCCCTGATGTGTAGGTAAATCAAACAGCATAAACTTAACATTTTTCCATTGTGAAGCCTTTGTTTGCTTGCGTTGAATGAGCCCTGATATGGTCTCGAAGTCGCCGCGCTTAGTCCAAAGCTCTCCCTCCAATGGTTCTGTGGGCCAACCAGCGGTGAAAAATCCAGGCAGGTTGATTTGATTGCCTGCGCGAGTGTACATCTTTTTGCCATCCCAATATCCTCGCACGCCATCAAGTTTCTCACTGACCCAATATTCGGATATATCTGTTGACCCTTTATATTGACTTGCCTGCTGAATATCGAGGGCTTTGGCTTTTAATCTTTGAGTGTTTGCAGGCTTACTATCGATACTCTTCGCGACTAATGGGTCAGCAATTGACAGTGGGGAAGCAGCTAATGCTGCTTTTGAGGCTAGTACAGTAAGCAAAGCCAATAAGCCGAAGGGCTTAATTATAATTCGGTTCATAAAAACTCCATGTAAAAATGTAACCCACAATGCTTTGGCCTATTGTGGGCTATCAGACGTCCGTGCCTGATAGACTTAGCCTAGAAGAAAAGTACATTTTTGCAAATAAACAGAAAGTGGCGACTGAGGAGTGAATTTCAACGATTTTTGGCGATCTTTAAATGTTGTACTACGCTTTCCTAAGCTCACATTCGTTCATGTATGCTCAACTGACCTCAGCCATTTTTAATCAAACGACGAAAGCTGATTAAGACGGTAGAAGCTAAAGTAAACGATAAAGCGAAAGCTGATGCATTAAAGCTAAGGAATAGCTGATTCATCCAATCAATCATTGTCGCCACGACGATTGCAAAATCAATTTGGTAGAAAAGCCATCGTGGTACAAAATTAACTCACTAACAAGGACTGTTATTATGAAAGCACTTCTCTTTTTTACGTTGTTTATGTTTTTGGCTGCACCTCCGTTGGAAGCGACACCGAAAAAATGTGGAAAATATAAAACCAAGCTCGATACCATCCAGAAAAAGCAGCGACAAGCAAATTCGGTAAAACGTAGCAATAAACTCAAGGAACAGGAGCAAAAAGCGTTTAAAACATGGCGAAAGTGTAAACAAGGAAAGTTGAAGTAAATGACTAATTATTAGTGGTTTTTACAGAATGTATAAAGTGCTATTTTTATTATCTTTCTGATAAATAACAACTTTATGTTGTTGGTTTGTCACTTGCTTAATCTCAGTTAATGAAAACTATTGGGGAATGATGATGACAGCATCGATGCGCAAAATCTTAATTACGCTTGTAGGCGGATTACTCGCTTTTATGGGGCTTGTATTCGTATTAGTGCCAGGGCCAGCATTTTTGTTTTTGCCAGTAGGCTTGGCGATCTTGAGTTTAGAATACCCGTTAGCCAAAAAATGGCTTAAAAAATGTCAACGATGGATGCGCAAAGGGGCAGCACAAACCGATCGTATGCTGGGCAAACTAAAGCGCCGTAGTTAATGGCGCTTTTTATTTGAGGTGTGCTGTACAGACGCTTAAGCGGCTTGGTGGTAGCGCTCTTTCATTGCTAAGTAGTTTGACGTAATGTCGGCAATAGTTTCTGCGCAGTACGGTCTTAACCCACTTAGCACCATGTGCTTAACACCGCTACCGACTTTCTCACCGCTTGGGTCAAACAAATCGAACGCTAAGCATGCATTACCGCGTTTACCATCGATAGTCAGTGAGGTAGAAGCTAGTATTAGGCTTACTTCGCTAACAGCTAAATTGGTCATATTGATTTCCATGCTCTCATACATAATCATCGGACGAGAAGGGTTAATCATCACTTCTTTTTCTGCCATGAGCTGGCACAAGATATGTGGGAACGTATGTCCAGAAAAACCAACGTAAGCACTAATCAGCGATTCAATTAAGGTACTGCACCGAGAGTTTTCACCTTCAGCAGTTACAGAGACATAGACCTTCTCTTTCTCATCATTGATATCAAACGTGTGGTCGATTCTGTCAGGGAAGTTCAGTTTGATGTTATCAGTTACCATACCTGAAAATTCAAACTTCATCTGTTGGTTAAGGCCTGCTTTCTCAAGCGTCAACGCGAACAATAAATCACCTGGAACACAAAAGCGCTTTGCTTCGATATCGTGTAATGGATTGAAGTCGTCGGCGACTTGTTTGGCAAAGTCACTTGCTTGTTGTCGACTAAACCAAATTTTGTCATCTTGAGTGTTGTAAAACTTCTTTAGCATGGTATCGCTTTTGTCAGGTATTAAAATCGAGCGCATTCTATCAAGACTTATTGGTTAAATCTAAACCTGAATTAGATGTCAGACCACTAAAAACAAGGCCTTTGGCTTACAGCTGTTAACCCAAGTGATGTTTTTTTCAAACTTGCTGCTCAACGAGTTGTTCTTTTTGTTGTTTACTCAGTTTTTTTATTGCATATTCACGTTGATATGCAGCGCGTTTATTTTCGCATTGCTCTGAATAGGCTAGAACCACTGGCCGCCTCACGCGTGTATACTTAGCAGCAAGTGCATTAGACTGATTGTGTTCGCTAACGCGTCGGTCAACATCTGTGGTGACTCCACAATAAAGACTCGAATCGGCACATCGAACGAGATAAACAAACCACGAAGGCGACATAAAGAAAACCTAATGATTGACGGCAGCGCAGATATTATTGCATTGAATACACATTGTCACCTAATGCTCAGCGATATTCGATTTCAAGCGATTAGAGCCCAGGGAGCTGGCGGGCAACATGTAAACAAAGTGTCGACAGCCATTCATTTGAGATTTGACATCAAAGCCTCGAGGTTACCAGAACGCGTAAAAGAAAAGTTGCTTGGCTTTTCTGATAGTCGCATTACCAGTGATGGCGTAGTCGTGATTAAAGCCCAGTCAACCCGCAGCCAAGAGCACAACAAACAAATCGCCATAGAAAAGTTAGTTACGTTAATTAATGACGCGACGAAAGTGGTGAAGAAACGCCGTGCAACCAAGCCAACAAAGGCTTCCGTAAAACGCAGGCTAGAAGCTAAAAAGTCACGCCAACAGGTCAAACAGTCGAGACAGAAAGTCAGATTTTAAAGGGCACAAAAGATGACAACAATTGAACAAGGTGCTTTGCGCAAGCTTATTGGCACCCGTAATGAAAATGGCGAAGTAGAATACCAGTTACCCATAGGTGACCAGCGTATAGCGTTGAATCCACTTATTGGTAAAGAGTTGCAGCTTATTTTCCATAATGAAATTCGCTGTTGCCATTGCAATAGAAAAACGAAGAAAAGTTATTCGCAAGGCTTTTGTTACCCATGCATGCAGAAGCTAGCGCAATGTGACATGTGCATTATGAAACCTGAAACTTGCCATTATGAGCAGGGAACCTGTCGCGAACCCAGCTGGGGTAAGAGCCATTGCATGGTCCCTCATTATGTCTACTTGGCTAATACGTCTGGTTTGAAAGTGGGCATTACGCGACACACTCAAATACCAACGCGCTGGATCGATCAAGGCGCTACTCAAGCGCTACCGATTTTCAAAGTGAGTAATCGTTTGCAGTCTGGATTGGTTGAAACAGCATTAGCAGAATTCATTTCGGATAAAACTAGAGCGTGTTGATCTTTGCGGTATGAAAAGTAAACAGCAATTGGGTCGGTTATAATGATTTCGCCAAAAAACAATTTAACTTTCCCAAATGCCGAGACTAATGCTAACAGATGACAGCTGGAAACTGCTATCCAGAAT
>JAKVCY010000124.1 GCA_022448425.1 Thalassotalea sp.
ATTCTGGATAGCAGTTTCCAGCTGTCATCTGTTAGCATTAGTCTCGGCATTTGGGAAAGTTAAATTGTTTTTTGGCGAAATCATTATAACCGACCCAATTGCTGTTTACTTTTCATACCGCAAAGATCAACACGCTCTAGAGGTAGATCAACATTTAAAACATTTTCGATATTATTTTTCAGTAGTGTAATGTAGGTTAACTATCTGAATTTAATATAAATGGAATTGAAACCAATGAAAGATTTGGAAATTGAAAAGAAAATAGCTGTACTTATTGATGCAGAAAACGCTCAAAGATCTATTTTGGATGCGGTATTAGCCGAACTCTCTAAACACGGCCATATAGTTGTTAAAAAAGCTTATGGAGATTGGAGTTCTCAACACCTTAAGAATTGGAGAGAGCCCTTAAATGAGCTTGCCATTACCCCCGTCCAACAATTTTCTTACACTCAAGGAAAGAACTCTTCCGATGCAGCAATGATTATTGATGCGATGGACTTACTATATTCTAAAAAATTTGACGCATTCGCACTTATTTCCAGTGATAGTGATTTTACAAAATTAGCTTCTAGGCTAAAAGAGTCGCAAATATATGTTTTTGGGGTAGGTGAAAAGAAAACTCCAGTAGCATTTAGAAATGCTTGTGATGACTTTATTTTCACCGAAGTATTGAGAAAAGTTGATGAAGATTTGAATCAAGAAAGTGTCAATGCACCAACAGTTGATAGTAAGGAAGAGAGGAAAACTAAACAACAATTGAGGCAGGATACTAGGTTGGTAAATATCTTGAGAAACTCAGCTAGCGAATATGCAGATGATGATGGTTGGGCATTTCTAGCGAATTGCGGGAGCTTAATAAAAAGACAACATCCAGACTTTGACTCTAGAAATTATGGCTACCAAACGCTAACCAAGTTAATTGAAGCATCGGAGTTGTTTGATATCGATAAAAGGCCTTCTACGAATGGCAGAGTCCATGCTGTTTATATAAAAGATATTAGGGATGTGTAATTTTATGATTGGCAAAGATTATCAGGAGCTATTAAACACTTTTAACGAGAGATGGCCTATTGAAGCTGTTCGTTCAATGTCGATTGAACAGTATACAGGGCTTAATGACAAAGAAACTTTTTGTCAGTGGGTAGAAACTAAAGCAGGACGTCTTGGCAGTATTAAAGGGGTTAACTCTGGTAAGTTTGGCTTGTATCGCACAAGAAACCAAACAGAGCCTAAAACAGCATTTATTAAAGACTCAAAGTATTGTTGGTCTAAAAAATTAGGTAAGACTAGAAATAAAGCATTTGAAGAGCTTAAAGAAAATATCTGTAAGATTATCATCGCAGCACAAATAACAGATCTAGAAGCAATAGATAAAATTAATTTGCATTCATACTTTAAGTGGAAGCTTGCAGTGCTTTATTCGAACGGCATTATCCCTCCAATTTTTAATCATCAAGTTCTAGGAAGCTTAGCCAAAGCGTATGAAGTTAAATTTGATGGTAAAAAAGCTGAGCCTGTATTAAGACAAATAATGGCTAGTATTCCTGTTGAACAATGTCGATTAAAGTATAGCTTTAAGTTATTTAAAGACTTTTATTTACCATCAAATTTGACTAGCAAAGCCAAAAAGAAAAATGAAGAAGTACAACTCAGAAAGTTTAAAAAAGCAGGATATACAGCAGAGCAAAAGCATAGTGAAATGCAAAATAAGCTAGTCGATTATCTAAGGAATAAATACCGCTCTGCACGAATTGAAATGGAAGAAAACAATATTGATGTTGTTATGGAAACGGGCAAGGAATTCACATTGTTTGAAGTGAAGTCATCTCAAAGTCCTGTCTATTGTATTAGAGAGGCATTAGGGCAAGTTCTTAGCTACGCATATAAATGCAACACCCGTAAAACAAAGCGTATCGTTGTTGTTGGAGTTTCAAAACCTACAGAGCAAGAAAGAAATTTTATTAGTTACTTGTGCGATCATATCTCAATACCGTTCAGTTATATGACACTCCCAAAAAAGTAGAAAGAACAGTACTAATACCGAAATCTAGGCTCTGAATGTATTTTGATTAGTTGATATTGATGATTGTGTGATGGCGAGCGTCCTTACTTTTCTTAACTTTAATCGACAGTAATTAACAATACTTGTGCAACGAATATGCACAGGGGCCATTTATAAACTTACTTGAGCATTAAAAATTTAAAGTAGAATAGAGCTAATTGAATAAACAATAAATTAGCTGTAGTGCTTAATTATATTGGTCTGATAGCTTGCTTAGGATTCTTAAAGAAGAAAGGAAAGAGTGGGGTGGCATATGGGACTTGAACCCACGACAACTGGAATCACAATCCAGGGCTCTACCAACTGAGCTAATGCCACCACAAGGGATACTAAACCCGCCTCAGCGAGTTAGTGCGCGGATTCTATATAGTTTTCGATATTTTGACAAGCTTCATTTTTTATTTTCTTCAGATACGCGTAAAATTACTGCCAAATAGGTGTAAAAAAGTTTTTTACTATGTCGTTAGATAATATTTTCGCTCAGATTAATCAGCATTTAACCGGTGAAGAAAAGTCGGTACCGCCAGTGGAACAATGGGATCCTGAATACTGCGGCGAGCTTGATTTACATATCAAAGCAAGTGGTGAATGGTGGTATCAGGGTACGCCTATCAAACGCCTTCGCTTAGTTAAACTTTTTGCTTCGGTATTGAAGAAAGTCGATGAAGAGTACTTTCTTGTTACACCTGTCGAGAAAATCAAAATTTCGGTGGAGGACGCGCCATTTTTGATTACACGCTGGGAGTGGCAAGACGAAGTCGCACATTCAACTATGTTACTCGCGACGAATTTAGGCGATGAATTTGCCTTGTCATCAAAACACCCCATGAGGGTTGATGAACAGGGTAGTGTTTATGTCACGGTAAGGCGAAACCTAGAAGCGAAAGTGCATCGCAATGTTTACTATCAACTTATCGAAGAAAGTAGGCAGGCGATTAAAGGCGGCGAAGTGACGTTGCAATTAGAAAGCGATGGCGAGCAATTCACTATTGGTCGCTATGCAGAGTGATTATTCACTCTGCAGTTAGTGCATTTGAAAAATAGTATTTAGATAACGCGTGAGAAACGCTGCTGATTGATATGCTGTTTCATGTAGGCGTCGAACGTCATACAGATATTGCGAATTAGCAGTCGTGCTTTTGCTGCGACAATAATTTCTGACGGTGTTACGGTCACCAAACCATCATCAATAAAGGCACTCAGAGAAACTAAGTCGTCGGCAAAGTACTGATCAAAATCAATATCAAACTGTTTCGCAATAGCTGTTTTATCAACCTTCATGTTGCACATTAGTGCTTTGATGACTTGTCCGCGAATCACATCGTCTGTTGTTAACATGCGACCTTTCTCAATGGCATGACCCTGTTGGTCGACTGCTTTGTAATAACCTTTTAGTTCTTTGTTGTTTTGACTAAAGCTGTTGCCAATCGCGCTGATCGACGAAACACCTAGACCAAGCAAGTCGCAGTTTTCCTGTGTCGTGTAGCCTTGGAAGTTACGGTGTAAAGTGCCATTTTTCTGTGCAATTGCTAGTTCATCTGTTGGTTTGGCAAAGTGATCCATACCGATAAAATCAAAGCCTTGTGCGCATAAGGTTTCAATAGCAAATCGCATCAGAGAGAATTTCTTCTTAGCATCTGGTAACCATTCGTCTTTGAGCTTGCGTTGAGCTGCAAAACGACTTGGTAAGTGCGCGTAACTGAACAACGATATACGGTCGACATTCATACTTTCGACAGCCGCTAATGTGCGCGAAAATGTCTCCTGATTTTGGTGTGGCAGACCGTAAATTAAATCGAGGTTAATAGAGTTAAAGCCAACGCTTTTGGCGCGTTCGACAAGCTGTTGAATGAAACGTGTCGATTGCGTGCGGTTAATCGCTATTTGAACTACTTCATCAACGTCCTGTACGCCGATGCTCATGCGATTAAAGCCTAAGTTTGCTAGGTGATCCGTTATGTCGAGTTCAATCTCGCGAGGATCAACCTCGATACTCATTTCTAATTGCTCGGCGAAATTAAAGTTCTGCTTTAATAAGTTAACTAACGTAGTTAGTTGCTCTTTGGTGAGAAAGCTTGGTGTGCCGCCACCCAAATGTACTTGAGTAACGTTGTGGTCACCAAAATACTTCGCTCTATCAGCGACTTCTTTGGCAAGATACAGCAAGTAGTCCTCAGCTTTGTCGCGACGACGGGTTACTATTTTGTTGCAGCCACAGTAATAACAAAGGCTATGGCAAAACGGAATGTGGATATACAAACTCAAATCGCGATTGGGGCTCTGAGAAACCGCTTTGGCAAAATCGGCTTGCTCGAATTCAGTATTGAACTCCAGTGCTGTTGGATACGACGTGTATCTTGGACCACTGGTGTTGTACTTGGCTAACAAAGCTTTATCGAAAAATTGCGCGACTTGCATACTGGCTCCTATTCAGTTTCGGAGCGCATTTTACCTATACGTTTCGCGCAATTCGTTGATCGAGCGCAATAAGCGTTAATATAGGGAGGATTAATCAGCGCAGTTAATGCATTTAATCGCTGCTGGTTGAACAGCGAGTCTCGCTGGGTTGATGGTATCGCCGCATGTTTGGCAATAGCCGTAGTGACCATTGTCAATACGAGTAATGGCGTTAGAAAGGAGTTGTATTTCGACTTTTGCTTCAGACTCTAAAGCATTGAGTACTTCATCATTTTCTCGCTCACTGGCTTGTTCTGACCAGTCAGCAGGCCTGCCATCGGCAAAGTCTTGATGAATGTTATCAATGCGTTTTTGAAGCTCAACAATACGTTGCGTAAATTGTTGCTTGAGTTGTGCAGACATAATTCGCTCCTCAGTCGCTAGGCGTTTAGAGAAATCGAAGCGAATACGGTAAACCTTACTCGCTTAATGCCGATTTACGAGCGAGAGCCAGATCGTGTAGGCTGTTAAGCTCTTCAGAAATTTTCTCGGTGAGTTTAGCTTCAGCAGTCATGCGTTCAGCATCTTGCTTCATGCGCTGCTTTTTAGGAAGCAGCTTTCGCTCTTCTAAAATCGCGTGGTGTTTTATGCTGTCGTACAATTCAACTATAGCAGGAAATTTCGAAGACTGGTTGTGCTCTAGCTTAAGAGAGTCAAGCAGTACCGATAATCGCCATGCACCTTCACCGAATTCACACTGCGCTTCTTTCATCGCGCGAACGATGATGATGACGCTATCATATATTTTCGAATCGTGTTCAATATGCTTCTTGTGCGCTTCTTCTCGAGCACTTTTAATGGCTTGTTGTTGTTGCTTTACTTGCATTAACAATTTGCCCGCATAAACCGCTAGACCAAAAATAATGACCATACCTAGGCTAATAAGAATTATCCAAGTAGTTGAAAGCATTTAAATTACTCGTAATTAGAAAAGTTGTTGCTATCGAGCTTGTCCCAAAGATCATCGTCATCGACTGAATCCTTGGCTTTTCCTTGCTGTTCTTCATCGTCTTCGGCTGGTAGTTCAGCAGAAAGCGCCTCGTATTTGTCCATAAGTTCGTTGTAGTAGTCGATCTCTTCGCTTGTAAGCGACTCTTCGTCTTCTTGTTTCACTAGAATAAGCTGTAGACGTTCATCATTCTCGATTGCCGCCAACTGCTGCGAGATACTTGGTTGCTCCACTGTTCTAACTGCAGCGATAGGCGCAGGTTTTGCGCTAGCCTTGGCAGGCTTTTTCGCTTGCGTTTTAACTGCTACGCCAAGTTCGATAGGTTTCTTACTGCCAATACGAGGGTCTTTCGCTTGCGGTTTACCACGCTCAGTGCGTTTTTTCGGCATTGCTTCTTGCTGACGGTTACCCGCTGCCTTGCCGGTTTTCTTCTTAGGTTTCTTGTCATTGCCCGCTTCAATTAGCGATTTATCGTTTTTACTGATACCTATGCTGCCTACACCAGGCTTTCTTGATTTTTTCTTACGTGTCATGAGGTAAAGGAATGTGAATGGGATATGGGGAGTATTTTACGCGATTTCTTGGACTAAGTCAGTTAATCCCGTGATTGCCTTTAATGAACTTTATTTTGCAGAAAAAAGACAAGAAAAAAGCGATGCATTTGCATCGCTTTGGGAGGGTTTATCGTGGCTTACGCCTACAATTTTCGTTCCGATTCTTAATTGGCATCCTACCTAATTAGCACGGTCCCTGTTAAATCTGACATGTCCTGTTAATTATTATTGGTTTCCTTACAGGTGTCTTTTTCTCGGTCTTCCTAACACTTTTTGGGGCTATCCATAATGAGCCCTATTGGCTTGAAAATTTATCATCCTGATAACTTAGGCAACCATCCGTGTTGAAGTTGTGTGCTGTCACGGTGTGACTGGCATCTTGCTTCCTGTGCAAGGCTAGACAAGCTAGCTTCCGTGTTATTGGCTAATTAATTAGCTGTTCTCTACTTTACCTTGCTCGCAAATGCCGACAAGTACCCTTCGTAATATTTTTTTTCTATTTTCTTCTGAACTTTACTAAGTGTATGAAAAGTAGCCGCTAATAATGGTAATGAATAAATGACAATTTCCTTGATTATGGCAAATGTCTTACAAAAAATGTGGCAGGTGTAGTACATCTTGTGACAAGAGAGAACGTGATAAGGGGGTAAAATGAGAATAAATTTCGAATTCGGATGTGAAAACTTAGTTTCTCGCTACCCCTTATGATATCTAAGGTGCGAGCATTTCTCTCAATCTATACTGGTTAACCAGTCATGGAGAGTTTGCTTGTTCTTTGCGCAAGTAATCGCTCACCATAGCGTTGCAGAAACTTCTGACCAACTTTCATTCCGTGTTTGTAATCGGCGATGATGTCTTCTTTTGAACTGCCGAGCACTTTGGTGCGCAGTTCGCGCTCAGGGGCAACTTCTAAAATGCTGACTTCGTTAGGCGGCGAGCGCATAAATTCATCTGTTTTTTGGTACGACGTACTGTGCTTGTCCAATATTTTTAGAAACTTAGGACATCGATTTTTTCCACATAGTATGGGTTTCAACTTGTTCACCCTATCTGACAGCAATTCTGGCATGTTTCTCGTGGTGTAAATCGACACAATGTTTTCTCCCCCTAACTGATAAGCCTCAGCTATTGGCAAAGGAGCACTGACACCACCATCTAGAGATTGCTTCGATTTATATAAGTACGGAATAGCGCTAGACAGCTTAAGAGCGGGGAGCCAGCCAACCTAATCTGGATCCATTAGCGTGCTGTCACTTTGTGACGTGGAAAATCGCACTGTACGCCCTTCACTATTCGTGCTGGCTTGATGCGCATCGAAGGCGTAAAAGGAGTTACCCGCCTGAGCAAAATACCAATCCAAATCCATAATGTGCTTATCGCTAAACAGTCGCCACGGATTGAAGAACTCTGTCGTGCGAGTTAAGTCTGTCATTAAACTATAGGCATAGCCGTGTTGTTCGCTTACATAACTGGCAATGTTTTGTGCACGAGCTGAAGTTCCAACGAGAATGCTAAATGGGTTGAACCTAGCTATTTGCCAGCTGTCTAGCACACCTGCGGTAAAGACACCTCGTGGACCGCCACCTTCTGCAACTAGTGCTAAACCTGCAAGTGCTGTTAGCGCGTGCTTAATTTGACGTTTAGCGTGGATAGGTATTGCAGTTATGGCTGTCCTCAATTGCTGATGTTAAGCTCTAGAGTGTTAGGATAATGGCAACAGGTGCATAGGTATAATTGAATGTTTTTATAATATGATTCTGTTTTTTAGAATCATGAACATCATATATAAAAAGAGCCGCAGATGCGGCTCTTGGTTTTTATTATTCAGTGCTTAGCGATCTGTTATGTGAAGCACTTCTCGATACACCTGATTAATTTAGGTCGAAGCGGTCTAAACGCATCACTTTCACCCACACGTCGACGAAGTCTTGTGCGAATTTTTGTTTAGCGTCTGACGATGCATAGACCTCAGTAATAGCACGCAACTCTGAGTTTGAACCGAAGATCAGGTCAACTGGCGTTGCAGTCCACTTCGCTGCGCCTGTTTTACGGTCAGTACCTTGGTAAACACCTGCCTCTGCAGTTTTAGACCAAACAGTGCCCATATCCAGTAAGTTGACGAAGAAGTCATTGCTTAATGTGCCCAGATTAGCAGTTAGTACACCATGCTTTGAGCCGTCAACGTTAGCGTCTAAGCTACGTAAACCACCTAGTAGTACGGTCATTTCTGGTACTGTTAAGCCCAACATGTTGGCTTTGTCTACCATCATTTCTGTTGGGCCCATGTAGCTTGATGTATCAAAGTAGTTCCTGAAGGCATCAGCTGTTGGCTCTAAGTAAGAGAATGATAAAACGTCTGTTTGTGCTTGTGTCGCATCAACTCGACCAGCTGCAAATGGTACCGTTAGCTCGTAGCCACCTTTTTCTGCGGCATTTTCAATAGCAACAGCGCCACCAAGTACAATTAAGTCAGCTAATGATACTTGTTTTTTAGTCGACTTCTTGTTGAAGCTTGCTTGTATCGACTCAAGTTTAGCAATGACTTTCTTAAGCTCTGCAGTATCGTTTACAGCCCAGTTAATTTGAGGCTCTAGACGAACACGTGCACCGTTCGCACCACCGCGCATGTCGGTAACACGATGGCTTGAAGCTGACGACCAAGCGGTGCGGATTAGCTCACCGTTTGTCAGGCCAGCGTTTGCAATCGACTTCTTAAGTTTTTTGATGTCGCGAGCAGAAAGTGGCTTGGTATCGACTTCTGGTAGCGGGTCTTGCCATAGCAATGCTTCTTGTGGCACTTCATTACCTAAATAACGAGCACGTGGACCCATGTCGCGGTGAGTAAGTTTGAACCAGGCTTTCGCAAATGCTAACTCATATTCAGCAGGGTCAGCGCGGAAACGCTCTACGATTTTGCGGAACTCAGGATCTTCTTTTAGGGCGATATCGGTAGTGAACATGATAGGCGCACTTCGTTTACCAGGAGTATGTGCGTCTGGAACTAGGTTTTTTGCACCTTCAAAATCTGGTGTCCATTGTTTAGCACCAGCCGGACTCTTCGTTAATATCCAGTTGAAGTTCATTAGGTTGTCTAAGTAGTTTGTAGACCACTGAGTTGGTGTTACTGTCCAAGCGCCTTCTAAACCACTAGTAATGGTGTCAGCGCCGTTGCCTTTACCACACTTATTTTTCCAACCAAGACCTTGGTCTTCAATTGCTGCCGCAGCAGGCTCTTTACCTACGCAGTCTTTAGGGCTTTTGGCGCCATGAGCTTTACCGAATGTGTGACCACCAGCGATTAGCGCAACGATTTCTTCATCGTTCATTGCCATGCGGCCAAATGACAAGCGGATATCATCTGCGGCAAGTAGTGGGTCCGGTTTGCCGTGCGGGCCTTCTGGATTTACATAAATCAAGCCCATTTCAACAGCAGCAAGCGGGCCTTTTAATTTGCCTTTTTTGTCACGACGTTCGTCTTTTAGCATGACAGTTTCAGGACCCCAGTAAACTAAATCTGGTTCCCAGTCATCGGCACGGCCACCAGCAAAACCAAAGGTTTTAAAGCCCATTGATTCAAGTGCAACGTTGCCAGCTAGTACCATCAAATCAGCCCAAGATAGGTCACGACCGTACTTTTGTTTAACAGGCCATAACAAACGGCGTGCCTTATCTAGGTTAGCATTATCTGGCCAGCTATTGAGAGGGTCAAAACGTTGTTGGCCACCTGCTGCACCACCGCGACCATCGTTTACACGATATACACCGGCGCTGTGCCATGCCATACGAATCATTAACGGGCCGTAATGACCCCAATCCGCAGGCCACCAATCTTTTGAATCTTTTAGTGTGGTTTCAATGTCAGCTTTCACTTCTTTTAAATCTAGTGTTAGGAAAGCTTTGGTATAGTGAAAATCGGCACCGTATGGATTTGAGCCAGCATCGTGTTGACGCAATGGGCTCAAGTTAAGCTGCTCTGGCCACCAAAATTGATTAGTTCTTGCTTCTGTCGCTGCATATGTCGGCATAGAAGCTGCGCCAAACATCAAGCCTGCTGCGATAGCAGAAGAAACGAGTTTTGTTAGTTTCATTATGTATATCCCCCGATAGGTTAACTGGTTACTAACACATCACGTAAACTATAGAAGCATTTTAAATTCACCAAAATCGCATTAAACTGAATATAACATTCAGTTTTTTCAATCATTGATGATCTCTTTAAAACAAATCAATTACATATTAGCAGTCGAAAAGACACTTCACTTTAAAAAAGCCGCCGAGCTTTGCCATGTATCGCAGTCTGCTTTAAGTACTGCGATCAATGAAATGGAAAATCAACTTGGCGTTAAAGTGTTTGAGCGAAACAACAAGCATGTTTTAGTGACCGATTGCGGGAAGAAAGTGCTTATTAAAGCGAAAAAAATAAAGCTAGAACTCGATGAGTTGATGCAGCTATCGCAACTGGAGCAAGCGCCATTGAGCACACCGATGACCATAGGTGTTATTCCCACTGTTGGACCTTATTTGTTGCCGCAGGTGTTGCCTGAAGTAAGAAAAAACTATCCTGATTTCAAATTGAAGATTATCGAAGCGCAATCACATCAGTTGGTTGAAATGGTCAGAGAAGGCAACCTTGACGCTGCGATTTTAGCGTTGCCTTACCCTACCGATGGGTTATTGAGTTTTAAGTTTTGGCAGGAAGACTTTTTTTGGGTAAGCCACAAAGACGAATGCCCGAGTCAAGTTGACGAAATCACCACGAAAGAAATGGAGTTGGATAAGCTGATGCTACTCAAAGAAGGGCATTGCTTAAAAGATCATGCGCTGGCGGCTTGTCAGCAGAAAAGCCTCGCACAAGAATCTAGCTTTGATTCAACCAGCTTACATACCATTATTCAAATGGTTGCCGGAAAATTGGGGACGACACTAGTACCCGAGATGGCGCTTTATCAGTTATTACATAACGAATCAGAACTTAGAGCCCTACATTTAAACGAGACAGGACCGCATCGTGAAATTGCCATCATCATACGTCCAAACTACATCAAAACTGACGATATCATGTTATTGACGGATCAATTTAGGCAAAGCTTGAGCCATTATCAGAAGCAGAATGGTTAGACTCAACAGACCCTAGAGTTAATAAATAAAAAACGCCAGTAGATACTGGCGTTTTTTTCGTTTTATTGGCGCAATGAATTAAGGGTTAACCCATTTCGTGTAGCCATGCAGCATGCGTTGGGGCGCGCTTGGTTTCACTCCATTCTTCAATCATCAAAGGAGCAACGCGTTTTAATTCCGCATATTGCTCTGGCGTACCTGTGTTTGCAGCAAGCTCTAAACGGTGGCCGTTAGGATCGAAGAAGTATATTGACTTAAATACACCGTGGTTAACTGGGCCAAGTACGTCAACCCCTTTGCCCTCTAAGAATGCTTTTGCTTCAACAAGTGCATCGAAATTTTCGACCTCTAGGGCGATATGCTGAACCCAAGTTGGCGTATTTTCGTCTCGACCCATTTCAGGCGAGTTTGGAATCTCGAAGAACGCTAAGATGTTACCCATGCCTGCATCAAGGAAAATGTGCATATATGGATCAGGTGCTTTTGTTGAAGGTACTTCGTTTTCCGCAATAGCTACCGTAAGCTCCATGTTGAGCATTTCTTTATACCAGTCCACAGTTTGCTTTGCGTCTTTGCAGCGATAGGCAACGTGGTGGAAGCGCTTAAGTTGAATCATATTTCTTTAAACCCAAATCACTTAATCAATTTATTGGCTTATTTTTACCACAAAGCGAGAATTCAACCTAAGCAGCTTTGCCATTTAGTTTTAGTCCTGTCGTATGCCTTTAGCTACAGCTGTAACTCTTGGTTTACACCTATTCCCGAAACACCTACACCAAGATCACCGTTTTGTCGCCGTTCAAGCAGATACGTTGCTCAGCATGCATTTTGACGGCGTGAGATAAAGCGGTAGCCTCTAAATCGTGTCCCATATGCACCATTTGATCTATGGTGAAGGTGTGGTTTATGGGCTTAACCTCTTGCATGATGATTGGTCCTTCATCGAGGTCTGCGGTGACGTAATGCGCGGTCGCACCTATAACTTTAACCCCTCGAGCGTGAGCTTGGTGATAAGGTCTAGCACCTTTAAAACTCGGTAAGAAGGAGTGATGAATATTAATGGCTTTACCTCGTAACTTTTCACACATATCGTCTGAAAGAATTTGCATGTAGCGCGCTAAAATCAATAAATCAGCTTGATGATCGTTAAATATCGCCAGCATCTGTGCTTCTTGCTCAGCTTTGGTGTCCTTCGTGATTGGTAAATGATGGAAAGGGATTTTGTGCCACTCACTCAGTGCCTGACAGTCAGTATGATTAGAAACCACTGCAACAATGTCGATTGGCAACACGCCAGCTTTCCATTTTGTTAATAAAGAAACCAAACAATGATCGTCTTTCGATACCGCAATCACTACTTTAGGTAGTTGCTCGCGACATGTTAACTGATATTGCATATTCAGAGGCTTAGCGAGGGTATCGATACCTTCTTTAAATTCTTCAATGGGTACCGTAAGTGATCGGTCGTCAAATGCGATGCGAGAGAAAAAGGTATCGGTATAAGGATCACTGTATTGTGCTGTTTCGGTAATAAACGCACCGTGCTCAAATAAGTTTTGGGTAACTTTGGCTAAAACGCCTGACGTATCTGGACACTGCCAGGTTAAAACATAATGGTTAAATTGCGACATTTGGGGGTAACTTCTTTCTGCTAGTTTTATTTCATCAATGTTCATATCGATGATTTTCAAGGGTATCTTGCCAGCAAAACGAATGTGAAAGCTAGTGTGAAACGTTATAACTAATACCCCAAGGAACGCCCAGAAAATAAGGGGTTTTAGCTATTTTAGCTATATAGGAAATTAAAAACGGAATTCTTGAGATTAAGATGAAAAATATTCATCTTGGTTTTATCTGTAAGACTTTTTGTTCAGTGGCTAAACATGGTGTAAAAATGTAAGTAAAAGAATATCAACGCCCCATTAGAACCAATTATTAAGAGACGTTATATGTTTTCAAAACTAAAGTTTGCTCACAAGGTGAATCTTGCAGCTGCAGTGTTGTTGGTTTTGGCCCTGTCGATACTTACCATTCGAAATTACAATGCTGTAAAGCATGAAGTGCATCAAAACCTAAGTCATGGCATTACTGAAATCGCCACCTCCGTATCTGGCAATATCGCCAATTGGCTCAATGGTAAGTTGAGTATCGTTAAATCAATTGCGCAATCGACTGACGCCAACGCAGACGAAGGCCGAATATTCGACATTGTTCTTCAGGCCGACACCTCGGGAGAATTCAAAAATGCCTATGTGGGTGTTGAAGCAACCGGACAATTTATTTTAGATGACCCTTCCATTCAGCTGCCACCAACCTTTGATGCCCATCAGCGCCCTTGGTACTCACAGGTTAAGAAAGAGCGGTTAGCTTCTTTCACTCAGCCTTATGTAGACGTGACCATCAATCAACTGTTGATTTCTGCTGTCGCCCCAATTGAGAAAAGTGGGCAGTTTATTGGTGTTGCTGGTGGTGACATTTTATTGGATGAAATAGCCAATATCATTAACGATATCGAATTTCTTGGCCTTGGCTATGCTTATTTAGTCACAGATGAGGGCAAGATTTTAAGTCATCCAGATTCGCAATATGTTGATAAAACAACGAGAGACTTATTGGGCTTCTCACCTGCGCTAACCAGTGAATTCATTGATGTCGATGAATCTAACCAAATTGTTTCTTTTATTCCTGTTAAAGGTATCTCATCCGTTAACTGGTATTTAGGTGTTGTGCTTGAGCAAGACAAAGCTTATGCACCGCTGGCAGAAGCGAGAAATGACGCGCTGATTTTTGGACTTATTAGCGTGATTTTAACTATTGTACTGCTAAATGTAGTACTTACTCAGTTGCTAAGACCCGTGAATCAGCTTTCTGATGCAATCAAGGACATTTCTGAAGGTGAGGGCGATCTTACCAAGCGTTTAGAGGTAAATAGCCAAGATGAGATTGGAGAATTGTCCCGGCACTTTAACGGCTTCATTGACACTATTCATCAGTCGATGATTCAAGTTCAGTCGGTATCAGAGCTACTTAATATGCATATTGGTCAAGTGCGTGATAGTGCCACTAATGGCATTGAGATGGCAGAACAGCAGTTAGCATGTGGTACCCATGTTTCTGCTTCGGTAAACGAACTTACATCGTCAGCCCGCGAAATTTCAGCCAATGCTGCGACTGCTTCTGGGCTTACAAGCTCGATGCAAGAGCACTCTCAAGCTAGCGTGGAAGTGCTGGACGACAACATCGAATCGATAGACAAACTCAAAGGTATCATGGTCGAATCGAGCGTTGAGATTGAAAAACTCAGTGAGGAAACACAGAACATCGGAAACATCCTTGATGTGATCAAAGGGGTTAGTGCTCAAACCAACTTACTAGCGTTAAATGCTGCTATTGAAGCAGCCCGTGCTGGTGAGGCGGGGCGTGGTTTCTCGGTAGTAGCTGATGAAGTTAGACAGCTAGCACAACGCACTCAAGATGCGACTCAAGAAATTGAATCGATGATTGAAAACTTGCAACAAGGGTCAGAAACTGTAGTGGCGTCGATGACCGAGAATCAGCGCAACAGCGAAACAAGTGTTGAGCTTGCGCACTTAGCTGGCGATAAAATGCAGCAGGTTATTGCAGCACTTGGCGATGTCGACAGAGAAAACCATTCTGTTGCGTCTGCGACTGAACAGCAAGTTAACGTTATTCACTCAATCGATGAAGATATCCTTCAACTGATGGACTTAAATCAGCAAGGGGTGACTAACTTGCAACAAACAACAGCTGCTTGTGAAGACTTGCAGACCGCTTACCAAGGTTTAAATGAACTAGTGAGCCAGTTTAAGGTTTAGCTTTCTTAGTAACAATACTTAAATAAGAGCCGTGAAGGGTTAACCGACACGGCTTTTTATTTATTTTCGCACAGTGTGAAATCAACTAATTATCTCGTCGGTCTCTTCGGTTGTCTCTAAATTTATTTAAGCAACAGGAAAATAGTTAAGTTATGAAAAAGCTTGTGTCTATAATGACATTAACGTCGGTTCTTATTTTATCGTCGATCACATCAATCTCAGCAAGTGCTGCTAAATCAGAGAAAGCCATTGCTGAATTTGCAGATTTAGTTAGCCCATTACTGAATGGTCAGATGGTACCGGAAGTAATCACTACGACTATTGATGGTAAAGAGAAGAAATTAAGTGATGTGCTTAGTGGTAAAAAGTCTATTTTGTTCTTCTACCGTGGCGGCTGGTGTCCATTCTGTAATACGCAAATGGGACAGTTGAAAGAGATTGAACCACAACTAAAAGCGATGGGTTTCCAATTAATCGGTATTTCTACAGATGCGCCTGAGAACTTAAAGCGCAGCGTTGACAAAATGTCATTGGAATACCAATTGTTATCAGACTTTAACTCAAACGTGAGCCAAGCTTTCGGCCTAGCTTTCTTTACCTCTAAAAAAACAACAGATCGCTACCTTGCGGCGATGAACTTAGCTAATCCATTACAAAAGAATGCTGCGGGCGATGAGCGTCTAGTATTGCCAGTACCTGCTATTTACGTATTTGATGGTGACGGCCTAGTACAATTTAGCTATGTAAACCCAAACTTCAAAGTACGTTTGCACTCAGGTCTGCTTTTAAAAGCAGCTAGCTTGGTTAAATAGCCAACTTTCCATTACTATTAACTAGGCTAAAAGGTAATAGTAATGGAATAAATAATGACACGACTAAGTCAAATAGTTAATCGAGTATATAAAGTACGCTTATTGTCTTTACTGAGTGGCTTATTGGTAAGTGCACTTATTACGGGATGTAGCGTTATGCAGGAAGGTAAGAGTAACCGATCAGATGTCACCGAAGATGCTCAGCAACAACTGAATGTTGAACGTTTACTGGGGCAAAAGTGGCGACTCTTGTCTATACAAGCTGAAGGTATTGAAGCAGATGCGTCAGGTACGAAAGTATCTTTAGCCTTTAATACAGACAAGCAGCAAGTATATGGTTTCGCTGGCTGTAACAACTATTTTGGTCAATACACTGTTACTGACAATTCATTAGTATTTGGTTATCTAGGTATGACGCGAAAGATGTGTCATACAGGGATGGAGATTGAAGGAAAGTTCGGCAGATTAATGTCTAAAGTTGCAAGCTATAGTTTTGAAGAAAATAAATTGCATTTCTATGATAGTGATAAGCGTTTGCTTGCCATATTTGCAAAATAGTTAGAAAGCAGTAACTTCGATTAAAAACAGTAATTTAATTAAAAAGCCGGATTGTATCCGGCTTTTTGTTATCTAGAGCTATTGGAGAATGACAAAAACTAATCGCAACTGGCATGGAAATAGTTTGGCATGCAGATTTGCGCCTTGCGGGCCACGCATGATAAATTAAGCAACAACTTGTATATACAATTTAGTGGTGACTATGTCTGAAATTTTTACTTTGATTAAGGGCCGCGTGCCTCTACTTATTAGTATGCCTCACAATGGCGAAGCTATTCCTGAAGACATCGCCGCCAAAATGACACCGGACGGCCTCTCATCGAGAGATACCGACTGGTATAAAGATAGACTTTATGACTTCGCCGTTGAGCTTGGTGCGTACATCCTTATGCCCAAGTACAGCCGTTATGTGATTGACCTTAATCGCAACCCAAGTGGTGAAAATTTATACCCGGGTGCCAATAGTACGGAATTATGTCCAACGACTGCATTTGATTTAGCACCACTTTATCAAGACGGTTATACCCCAGATGAGACAGAAGTTAGCCGCAGAGTCGAGCTTTATTGGCAGCCTTATCATAGCGCTATCCAAGCTACACTTGCGGAGGTTAAGCAACAACACGGTGGCGCAGTTTTGCTCGAAGCGCACTCTATTTTGTCTTACGTACCTCGTTTCTTTGAAGGCAGACTACCAGACTTTAATTTTGGTACCTCAGAGGGAAAGACTTGTAGTCCTGCGTTAATCGAGGCGGTGGAAAGCATTGATTTCGCACCTTATAGCCAAGTAACAAATGGTCGCTTCAAAGGTGGCTACATTACAAGAGCCTATGGTGAACCAAGCGAAAATGTACACTCAATTCAATTGGAACTCTCTCAGATTACCTACATGGATGAAGCAACGCTTTCGTACCAAGAAGAAATCGCCGCACAGGTAAAACCTAAACTAGAATTACTGGTTGAGACCCTGATTGGTTTCGGCGAGCAAACGTTTACTCGCCCATAAGTTAATCACGCAAACCAATTGCCTAGACATAAAACCGGCAAGAGGCTTAGTTATTAAATGCTAGCGAAAACATTTAAAGCCTCTTAACTAAATGCTGAACACATTTGACGAACTAAGATGAAACTATTTGCTGAACATATTTTATTGGCCGACGGCTGGCACAAAAATCAATTATTAACCATCGAAAACGGTGTTATTACCAGTATTGAAACTGGTGAGCATGTAACCGCTATGGCGCTTGAAGGTGCAAGTGATATTGAGGTGAAAAGCATTGTTATTCCCGGCATGGTTAATTGTCATTCACATGCATTTCAGCGTGCATTTGCAGGCTTTAGTGAACAGGGTAGCGAAGGAAATGATAGCTTTTGGACGTGGCGAAATATCATGTACCAATTTCTGTCGCAGTTAACGTCTAAAGACGCTGAGTTGATTGCTCAGCAACTGTATATTGAGATGCTGCGCAAAGGCTACACGCGGGTGGCAGAATTTCACTATTTGCATCATGACATTGATGGTCAGCCGTATCCTGAACTGGCACAAATGGCTAAAGCTATTTTCAATGCAGCCCAAAGCTCTGGCATAGGGCTAACCATGTTACCCGTGCTTTATCGTTTTAGTGGTTTTGGCGAATTAGCACCTAATCACGGTCAACGCCGATTCATTAACGACGTTACGCAATTTAATCAATTAGTCGATGACTGCTTTGAATTAGCGGCAAAGAGCTCGAACGCCAATGTAGGTATTGCACCTCACTCGTTAAGAGCAGTTGATAAAGATTCCTTGGTAGCAGCAGTTGACCATGTTCGTGGTAAAGATCCAAAAGCGCCTATTCATATTCACATAGCTGAACAGCAAAAAGAGGTGAATGATTGTTTGACGCACTATGGTAAACGTCCTGTGCAATGGCTATTGGACAACGTAGCGCTAGACAAACACTGGTGTTTGATTCACGCAACGCATATCGATGAACAAGAGCGACAAGGCATGATCGCGCAAGGTACAATTGCTGGTATCTGTCCAACGACTGAAGCTAACTTGGGTGATGGCATTTTCCCAACAACAGAGTTTGTCGCTGAGCACGGCACCATCGCGATTGGTTCCGACAGTCATATATCTGTTAACCCCGTTGAAGAGCTACGCTGGCTTGAATATGCTCAGCGCCTAATCAAACAACAGCGCGCAATTCTTGCTGACAACGCAACGCCGTCTGTGGGTCAGTTTTTGTGGCAACAAGCAGCTAAAGGTGGAGCGCAGAGTACAAGCAGCAACACTGGTGAACTAGCTGTTGGTAAACAAGCCGATTTACTCGTGTTAGATACTCAAGCATTATCTGTGTATGCCACGGGTGACCAATACCGTCTTGATAGCTTAACATTTGCTAGCATCGAACAAAGCATTGCAGATGTTATGGTTAACGGCATGTGGGTGGTCGAAAGTGGCGAGCATCCGTTAGCGAGAGAAACACAAAAGCAATTTGCTGATTTACTTGCAAGGCTCTCTGCGAGCACTGCAAATTAGCGTTTAAAAACTGGTGGTTAACTCTATGGCCAAGGCGTCTGACAGTTTGGAATATAAAACGATTGCCAAACAGCAGTTAAGGCGCCTCGATGATGGCAGTATTGAACTTTGCTCTGTAAAACGAGATATCGCAAGCTGTGAACAGCCGCTTCAGCTTGTTTTGCATTATGTTGATTTTAATGTGCCAGCCGGAAAACATGTTTGGCTGGAGCAAGAGTTGGCGCTGCTCATGAGAACACCGGGAGATGATAAAGCACTGGTGCTCGGCTTTTTGTTCACTCAAGGTATTATTGCCAAAGTAGCGGATATTGAGTCGCTCGATTTTAGTGAGCCGAATACCGTTGAAATTAGGTTGGCAGAAACTGTTGCAGTCGATTTTGAACAGTTACAAAGACATTTTCCAAGTCACTCAGGCTGCGGTATTTGCGGTCAGAGTCAATTGAAGCAGCTTGGTCTGAGTTATCCTGCATTTGAAGGCGGTGAAGCTTGGCTTGTCGCCAACGAACTATTTACTGCACCAGAACGTCTTCGAGAGCTTCAACTACAATTCCAGTCTACCGGTGGTTGTCATGGTGTCGGCTTATTAAACCTTGAGCCATTGGGGCATTTTGCATTCACCTTGGTTGCAGAAGACGTGGGGCGCCATAATGCCTTAGATAAAGTGATAGGTAACATTTTTGAAAATGCTACACCCGTTGAACATACTGTCCTTGTGTTTAGCGGCAGAGTGAGTTTTGAACTGGTTCAGAAAGCGGTGGTAGCAGGCATATCGGTTATTCTTTCCATTGGCGCACCGTCAGATTTAGCCATTGCAACGGCACAACAATTTAATATGACCTTGATTGGTTTTATTAGGGATGGGCAGGCCAACGTTTACCATGATGCGGGCCGACTGACTGGCGTTGCACAAAATACAGCAGATAAAGAGCAAAAGGCTTAGAAAATAGGTAAAGCGATGACAATAAAGAAATATTCCGGACCTGCTGGTGGTTGGGGCGCTTTAGCCAGCACTGCGAAACATCTGATTAAAAGCGATAACATTGCTAAAAATATCAAGAATCTGCTGAAAACTAATCAAGACAAAGGTTTTGATTGCCCAGGTTGTGCATGGGGTGAGAAGGATGAGCCAGGCCGTTTCAGGTTTTGTGAAAATGGTGCCAAAGCAGTTAATTGGGAAGCAACTGGCAAACGTATTCCTGCGTCGTTTTTTGAACAGCATTCTGTATACTGGTTAGATAAACAAACTGACTACTTTCTTGAATCGCAGGGCAGACTGCATCAACCGCTTTGTTATGATTCAAATACAGACCGCTACCAAACAATCAGTTGGCAACAAGCATTTGACACCATAGCGACGCAACTTAAAGGCTTGCAAAGCCCTAACGAAGCTGAATTTTATACTTCGGGCAGAGCAAGCAACGAAGCTGCATTTTTGTATCAGCTTTTTGTACGTGCATTCGGTACGAATAATTTACCAGACTGTTCTAACATGTGTCATGAAGCCAGTGGTTTTGCACTGAAGCAGTCGATTGGTGTTGGCAAAGGAACCGTAACGCTTAACGATTTTGAACAAGCAGATGCGATATTCGTTTTTGGACAGAACCCTGGCACAAACCACCCAAGAATGTTGGATACCTTAAGTCATGCAGCAAGGCGCGGCGCAACTATTGTGAGCTTTAATCCCTTAAAGGAGAGAGGTCTAGAGCGCTTTGCCAATCCACAATCGCCGATGGAGATGTTGTCAGGTAGCGCGACTCAAATATCTAGTCAGTATTTTCATCCCAACTTGGGAGGAGATATGGCGGTAGTTCGCGGTATAGTCAAAGTACTTGCAGTGCGTCATAAGAAAGCGGTTATCGAAGGTAAGGCGTTATTCGATCTCGACTTTATCGAGCAGCACACCGCAGGGATGGAGGGCTATCTAGAGGTCGTTGAAAATACCTCGTGGCAACTGATTGAGCAGCAATCAGGACTTTCCAAAACCGAGATAGAAGCGGCTGCAGTTTTATACCAGAACGCTGAGCGCATTATTTTCACATGGGCAATGGGGATTACCCAGCATAAACATTCCGTTGCCACCATTCAAGAAATGGCGAACTTGCAGTTGCTCTTTGGTCAAGTGGGCAAACCTGGTGCTGGGCTTTGTCCGGTGCGAGGTCATTCAAATGTGCAGGGTGATCGCACAATGGGCATTAATGAAAAACCTGATGCAAAGTTTCTCGATACGCTTGCCAGTAGATTTAATTTCGAACCACCACGTGAACATGGCCATAATACGGTGGAGGCCATTGCTGCAATGCTTGCGGGCGAGAGCCGAGTATTTATTGGTTTTGGGGGCAACTTTGTTGCCGCTGCGCCAGATAGTAAGCTCTCAGCACAAGCCATGGGTAACTGCGATCTAACCGTTCACATAGCAAGTAAACTTAATCGTACTCACGTAAACCCAGGTAAGCAGTCGATCATTCTGCCTTGCTTGGGACGTACAGATATTGATCATCAGCACTCTGGCGAGCAAAGGGTTACGGTCGAGGATTCATTCTCCATGGTACATGCATCGCAAGGTGTGGTGGCAAGTGATATCGGTGAGATGCGTTCCGAGCCAGCGATTATTGCTGGCATCGCTCAAGCTACATTGGGAAGCCAGCCAATTGATTGGTTATCAACAGTTGAAAACTATGACAATATCCGTGCTTTGATCGCCGACACCATCTCAGGTTTTAACAATTTTAACGACAAGTTGGATAACCCAGGCGGCTTTTATTTAGGTAATAGTGCGGCGGAACGAGTATGGCAAACACAGTCGGGTAAGGCTCAGATTACTGTTAATGCCTTGCCAGAAGCAATTGTGCCATACGACATTCGAGCACTGACTGACAACCGTATTTTCGTTTTACAAACCCTTAGATCACATGACCAATACAACACTACCGTATATGGCTATGAAGATCGCTATCGAGGGATTAGTGGAGAACGCAAAGTACTGTTGATGAACGAGAAAGATATTGAAAGTTTGGCAATGGAAAATGGTGATTGGGTAGATGTTGAATCGCTTTGGCCAGATGATGTCGAACGCAAGGTCTTTAGCTTTAAACTTGTCGCTTACGATATGCCTCAAGGCAATGCTGCAGCATACTTTCCTGAGGCTAACCCTTTAGTGCCGCTTGCTAGTGTTGGCGAACATAGCGGTACGCCAACATCTAAATCAATCGCTATTGTAGTAACACAAGCGCAGAATATGCCAATAGCGACTCACTCTTTACCAACTAACTAACTTTCTTCAGGCAATGGCTTTATTTAGGCAATGGCTTTGCTTGGCGCAAAGCCTCTGCAGTTTGCTATAGCATGCTAGAATATTTGCCAATAGTTCTACATATCAGCTCTTGGTTGGTGGCGTGAAACTTAACGTCACGTTTGTTGCTGCAGTACTCCCCAAAATAGGCATTGACGTTCTTACGCGAGCTGGTAATTTCTTTCAAACGTTCTATTTCACTGGGTCTAAATGCATTGAGTTTAGGTTCCAGATCTTCGTAAATTTTACTCGCTTTTAATCGTACACGGGTGTCTGTGGCATCAGAAAATGTGGTTAAAACACGTGCTTTTTGTTCCTCGTACCACTCTGTAAGTTCAGGTTGAGGGTAGAAGTGCAAAAATACCGAAGCAAAGACGATTAAGATCAATAATTTTTTCATAGCATGTCATATAATACAAAAGAGACACTAGAATAATAAAAAACATGCTAACAATTCAATGTCCTTTTGTACTTGGACGTTATTTTTGCGAAGAGTTTTTGACTGTTAAGGGCAAGTAGTGAGCGACGTAAAATCAAATATTAGAGGCAAAGACCAGATCCCCGTTAAGAATCTGCAAATTCATAAGCCGGATGGTGCAGCGCATGATAATTACAAGCCACGAGATCAAATTTACGTCAGGAAAGTAAGTGGTTACTTCCAGCAATTAAGACGAAAGATGAACTTTTTCTTCTTGTTTGTATTCGCCGCCATTCCTTGGGTTAATTTCAACGGTCAACAAGCGGTATTGTTTGATATTGCAGAGCAACGATTCAGTATCTGGGGACTAACGTTATGGCCTCAAGATTTAACATTGCTTGCTTGGTTATTTATCTTTTCAGCTTTCTTACTGTTTTTCGTGACGACTTTCCTTGGCCGCGTTTGGTGTGGCTATTTGTGCCCGCAAACGGTGTGGACTTTTATTTTCATGTGGTTTGAGGAGAGAATCGAAGGTACCGCGAACCAGCGCAAGAAACTAGACTCGCAAAAAATGGATGCGAATAAGTTTAATAAGAAAGCGTTAAAACATTTCTGTTGGCTGTTCTTTGCCTTGTTAACGGCACTAACGTTTGCCGGCTATTTCACGCCTGTTCGCGACTTATTCATCGACTTTTTCACCTTTCAAGCGACACTTACCGTTACGCTAGTGGTATTGTTTTTTACTTTCTGTACCTATGGTAATGCGGGCTGGATGCGCGAAATCATGTGTTTGCACATGTGCCCTTATGCACGTTTCCAATCTGCTATGTTCGACAAGGACACCTTAACGGTTTCTTACGATTACAATCGTGGTGAGAATCGTGGAGCGCGTGGTCGAAAACAAGATCCTAAAGCGCTAGGTTTAGGTGACTGTATTGACTGTAACTTGTGTGTTCAGGTGTGCCCGACGGGTATCGATATTCGCAATGGCTTGCAATATGAATGCATTAACTGTGGTGCATGTGTTGATGCCTGTGATGGTGTGATGGATAAAATGAATTATGAGAAAGGCCTTATTCGTTATACCACAGAACACGAGTTAAAAGGCCACAAAGTCCATCTGCTACGTGGCAAACTCGTCGGCTATGCAACATTACTAGTGATTATGTCGAGCTTGCTTACCTTTGAAATATTGAGCCGTGAACCTGTTTCTTTCGACATTATTAGAGACCGAAATGCATTAGCTCGAGAGAACTTTAATGGCGAAGTTGAAAATGTTTACACCTTAAAAATACTCAATAAGTCGCAGGTAGACAGCACGTACCGTTTGTCCGTCGAAGGCATTGAAACTGCGAAGTGGGTTGGCGATAGCGAAGTTATGGTTAAAGCAGCGTCAGTTTATACGTTGCCAATCAGTATTGCAGTCGATCCATACGACTTAAAAGACTACATGACAGATATTACTTTTGTGATTGAATTGGTTGAAGAAGGCAGTGATGTTAAAGTGACGCACGATAGTCGCTTTTTTAAAACACGCTAATGCCGGTATTTGATTTTTCTTCACTCACACCTGACTTAATTCTCGATGGTTTAGACTCCGTAGGTTGCTATGCGGAGTCTGGCCTTTTAGCCCTTAACAGTTACGAAAATCGTGTTTACCAGTTTCAAGATGAAAACGGTGAACGCTCAGTGACAAAGTTCTATCGCCCAGAGCGCTGGAGCAAAGCCCAGATTCAAGAAGAACATGACTTTGCCATCGAATTAGCTGATGCAGAGATTCCCATGATTGCGCCAAAGCGCATCGATGGCCAAACCTTGTTCGAACATCAGGGCTATTGGTTTGCGCTGTATCCTTGCCGTGGCGGGCGTATCTTTGAAGTGGACAACCTAGACCAACTGGAATGGATGGGCCGCTTCGTTGGTCGTATGCATGCGATAGGCGCTAAACAACCTTTCCAACACCGCCTGTCAATTAATACCGATGAAATGCTATTGGAAGCAAGGGCGACCATTGAAAATAGTGGTTTTGTGCCGAGCACTTTGCAAACAGCGTTTTTTACGGTGCTGGATCAAGTCATCGCAATTGCTATTGAGCACTACCAACCTAACACTACATTAAGGCTTCATGGTGATTGCCATGCTGGCAATATTTTGTGGCGAGATGAGGAAGGGCCGCACTTTGTCGACCTCGATGATTGTCGCCAAGGGCCAGCTATTCAAGATTTATGGATGATGTTGTCCGGCGATAGACAACAACAATTGTTACAATTAGATACTATGCTGATGGGCTATGAAGAGTTCTTTTCATTTGAACCGTCAGAACTTGCCTTGATAGAATCATTGCGTACAATGCGATTAGTGAATTACATTGCTTGGTTATGTAAGCGCTGGCAAGATCCCGCGTTTCCACGCAGCTTCCCTTGGTTTAATACCGAGAAGTATTGGGAACAACAAGTGCTTGTGCTCAAAGAGCAGCACGCCGCATTACAACAACCACCGCTAAGTTTAATACCGTAAAGGAAATCTAATGAAGAAAATTTTTGCCAGCTTTTTAGTTGCGCTGTTATTACCTGTTGCAGCTAACGCGTTCAACTTCGTTGAGCGATACACAGAAGGCGAACAATACACAAAAGTGAGCGATAAATTATCGAAACAGCCAGAAGTACGTGAATACTTTTCTTACTACTGCCCACACTGTTTACGCTTTGAGCCGTTTTTTGCAAATGTGAAAAAGAGCTTACCGGAAGGTGTATCGTTTGAGCGTAACCACGTAGATTTCCTTCAATTTGCGTCGAAAGACATCCAGTTTATGGTGACAAAGGCGTTGGCGACTGCTCAACAGTTAAAAGTCGAAGACAAAATGACAGCAGCCTTGTTTAACTATATTCAAGTTCAACGTGGTGCGATTACAGAAGAAAAAGATATCCGCAACATCTTTGAATTAAACGGTGTAGACGGTGCTGAATTTGATAAAGCGTTCAAGAGCTTTGCAGTAAACAGCAAAGCGAAGTTAATGCAAAAGTACCAAAATGACTTAGTAAAACGCCGCGCGTTAACAGGTGTGCCGACAGTTGTTGTTAATGGTAAATACCGTATTAACTTCAACAAGCTTGATCGTAACAACCCTGAACAAGACTACATCAACTTAATTAAGTTCTTAAATGGCTTAGACAAAACAAGCTAATCATTTAGGCTTAATTAGCAAAGAACATAAAAAAGGGTTAGTATCGCTCGGGCTATTGAGTCAACTCGGAGCCGTTTTGTTGAAATAACAAAGCGGCTTTTTACTTTTAGAATACTTTTTCTTTATTTTTCAATGATAATCGAAGCGAGGCAAAGTATTCTGATGATTCAAAAATGTACGATTAGTTAAATATCTCAGTTGGTTGCAGGGTAATATGAAAGAGTAAAGGTGGTTTTTACAGTAATTTATTTGCTTTTATATATCTAAAAACCAAGAAAACACTGACCATTTTGATCAGTGTTTCATTAACTTATAAGTTTTAAATTAAGCTTGTTTCTTAAATTTACGAGAAGCTATCCCAATTAATCCTAAAGCAAACACTACTAATGTCGATGGCTCTGGTACATCTGTAGGAGTTAAATTATAAGATAAATCATCTAAAGCCCACCACCAAGAGTCTTCAGGTTGATGTGCGACAAGCTTTCCTATATCACTACCAATATTGTGAAAAACATTTGAAGTGCCGCTACCAGATAAACCTATTGTTGTAACCAAAACATCACTTGAATCGTAAACGTCAAAATTCACTATATTTGTACCTGCTGTATTGATAAATAGAGATACATTGTCAGCTTTCCCTAAAAAATCTATGACAATAGAGTCTAACCTGTCCGTAGCGTTATTCGGTAAATAGAAATTGGTTAAGTAATTGAAAGGAGAGTTAGGCACTACAGTACTGTATTGAGACCTAACTTCTGGGGCATAAACGATACCGTTTTCTATTCCCGAAAACAAAACGCCTTCAAGGATGTATTGATCACTAAGTGCTGTTCCATTGCTCAACTCGTCAAAAGTTATTAACCCAGCACTAGCAAACCCACTAATTGCCAAAGCAAAGCTTGCCACTAAGCCTTTTAAAAATTTGTTTTTCATTTGAGTTTCCTTTTAATCCCTTTCCATCGAGGTTGGAAGGTATTTAATAAAGCTAAAAATAAATAACTATTGGGTACCAAGCAGGCATTATGCCAATTAGGTAAAGTACAAAAAAAACAATAAGATAGCGTGCGTTAGTGATTTCAGGTTTGTACCTTTGTAAAATAACCTGACACTAAAATCGGTTGTTCATGAAGCTTGGTTTGTGTTCAGTCTTGTTGCGATATACCTCATCAATACGCACTTTATCGAGGCTAAATGACAATAAATCCTCAGTAGTATACAGCTTTCTGGTTAATCCCAATCGCATAGCTGGTGTAGAAGGTCTGGGCTTATTGTTGCTTGTGAAATTTCG
>JAKVCY010000125.1 GCA_022448425.1 Thalassotalea sp.
ATTCTGGATAGCAGTTTCCAGCTGTCATCTGTTAGCATTAGTCTCGGCATTTGGGAAAGTTAAATTGTTTTTTGGCGAAATCATTATAACCGACCCAAATGCTGTTTACTTTTCATACCGCAAAGATCAACACGCTCTAGAACAAAAATATTAGTATGCCTATGCCCATTTTAATATCCTCTATTTGTCCACCAATTTTTCATCCTTAAACTAACATATACCGCATTTTTGAGCTTAATTCTAGGAGCCCCAGATGCTGTTATTTGTTGAAAGCGCTGAGGTATCAAATTTATAGAGAGCTTAAGTCCAAGCTCGTTCAAAAGTAATTGGTTTTTCTCAACAAGTGCTACTGTTTTTTTATTAGCGAGAAATTGATACTTTGACCACTCAATATTCAAAAGCGATCTATCCAACTCAGCAATAAAGTTTGTTAATAGTGCACCTGTAAGCTGTTCCTTTCTAATCGAAAGATTGTGATAAATCTGCTGCCAGTAGAAATAAAAAAAGTTTGTTATATTTCTGCAAAATAAATCATTACTTTCAAGGGAGGTCTTTATCAAATTTAAAATTTTGAACAAACTCAAAATATGATTTTGGTTACAGCTATTGGTTATACTGCCACCTGTCACATGATATTGGTAGAGGTCACTTTCAAGACACTTTACGTGCTTAACATTAAGTAATAGATTTGTTGTCATCACTGTATCTTGGAAATAGACACCAGGCTCAAAGCGAAGATTACACGATTGATAAACAGCTCTCTTACACACGTTAGACCAAGGTGCAGGAGCTATTTTTTGATTCAAAAAGCCTGCGATTAAGTGGAAGCCTTGAAATGTTTTTCCTAAATAATATTGGCTTAGCCCCTGATTTTCTCTATTCTCACCAGATCCATTAACTAGTGTGTAAGGGAATTTAAACATGTCTATTTCAGGGCTTCTCTCTACAGCCTGAAATATATACTCAATTGCCCCTTCAGCAATTTGGTCATCGGCATCGACAAACCAAATGTATTTTCCTGTAGCAACTTCAAGACCCTTATTTCTAGCAGAGGAGGCTCCCGAATTAGATTCACTTAATACGATTAGATTATCTATACGAGTTGAACACTGCTTTAATATGTTCTCAGTATTGTCCGTTGAGCCATCGTTTACTACGATAATCTCGAGCTGCTTTGAGTTTTGAACATCGATTACTTCTAAACAAGACAAAATGGATTGCTCAGATTGATAGGCAGGGATGATGACTGACAAAAGTATATTGTTCATTATCAAAAACCCTTTAATAGTTTGAAATTATTTAAATTATTGTTTTTCAGCTCAATAAATCGTTCATATTCCAACTTCTTTCTCTTAGTAGGAAAATCTAATGTATCCCAATGTGAAAATTCATTTTTTGACGTATTCTTCATCTCGTATATTTGCACACTTTCTGTAGTAATTCTGCGAACGCTATATTTTTTTCCCGAGAGTAGTTCAAAGTTTTCTGCTTTAATGTAATGTACATCTGCCCTATTTGGGAAAATCATTACTTCAAAATTAACTTCATCTTTCGATAAGTAATAATTATCACAATGAGCATAAACTGTTTGTAACTCTACTTCTGAGAAAGTGGGCCAATAAGGATTCAATGCAGAAAGCACTTCTTTAAATTTCGGCTTACTATTATGCGTCAAGCGCATATCGGCATCCCATTTCATCACATAGGAGTATGTGCATTTAGATAAGCACCAATTATAGTAATAGGTTAAGCTTTTTAAAGAATTAGCATTTGTATGTTGGTGTTCACTGCCACATCGACTAAGAATATATGGGTAGCTAAAAGTTTTAATATTGCGATGTTTCTTCGCAATGTCTTTTACTATATTTAACGTATCATCAGTACTTCCATTATCGACAAAGATAATTTCTGGAAATACATCAACTATGGATAAGAGATTCTCAGCTATACAATCTTCTTCGTTTTTAGCTCTAAGCATTGCGCTAACGCCGTGTCGTCGATGTATCTTTGGCCTAGTTATATTAAAGCTCTCTATTCCTTCCTCATTTGTAGATTCATATCGACTTGATGGCCCGAAAACTCTTGTAGGTAGTTCAAGAATTGTTTTTACTTTATTAAACATATGCTCATCCATTAAACATTCGAAAAGGATATACGATTGATGCTAAATTCACATAAAGTGCTCTCCGTCGCTTCATAAAGTTCATAAACGCTGTCCTTCATTTCTGTGCGTTTCGACTCTTCAGTAGGCTTAACGACTATCTCGCCTTTCTCCATATTTTCAGAACTATCGCCAGCACCTTGCTTACCTGTTTTCTTAAATTTTTGGTATGTTTTACTCAGTTCAGAAGACAGTCCTAACCAGCCAGTTAAAGTTTTCAGTGTCTCATCTGGCTTAGCAGTGAGGTCGTCCGCATTGAAGTAGTAATACATTCCTTTATTTGCCACCGCAAATTGTTCAAGATGTTTCAATCGCTCAATATAGTATTTAGTTGCTCCCTGAATTGAGTTGAATTCATGGTTAGGGTCAATAGTGTGATAGAGTTTCATGATACTTTTTATTGTTGAATGCGGCTCTCTCAAACTAATGATTACAATATCTTTTTCACTATTCACAACTTCCATATTGAAATCGTGTTCATTATGAAGAACTTTATCAAACAGATATCGAGCTGTTCCCTTTCTTCTGTGGTCAGAGAAATACTTCAACTTTTGCCTAAGTTTGCTTTTCCAACTGTAATAGCCAATATGTAATTCATAATACCCCTCTATTTCAGGGTGGCTGCCAAGTACATGACCCAATACACTTGTATTAGCTCTCATATGGCTTAAAAGGTATATATGTCGGTACGACTTTAAGACAAGTGGGTCTTTCAATGCTATCCACAAGAATTTCAGAAGTTCACTCATTTAAAGCGCCTTTAAACACAATAATTTAGTGTACAGCCACCACTTTAATGAAAACCTTAGTCCAAGCGCTTTCACTGCATAAATATGAGCTTGAGAGTAATTTTTTTGTGATACGTATTCTGTCGTAATAAATTTGAATATGTCACTAAGACCTCGCTGACATAATAGGCGTATGCAATCATGTTTAGCAAACATCAGCCCCTTTTCGTAAACTACTATTTGATATAACTTTTTCTCTAATGAGCTGACTAAAGTTGACATATTATCAGCCTTTTTCGAGTCTGGAATATGATGTTTAGCGATAACATTTGGGTTGTATAAGATAGTTTCTGCGGCATCTATAGTACGAATGTAAATGTCTCGGTCACATTCGTATCGAATGTTTTCATCCATCCCTTTGATAGATAGATACAGCTCTCGTCGAACGATAGAACAATTTAAATGAGCAAAACCAGCGCTTTTTAAAAGAAACTCTTGAGAAACAGAGTATGCGCCATACGGGTCTGCATCAGAGTTCGTTAGCATAGGAACCAAATCTTCAATCCACACATTGTTTTCTTGCTTTGAACCATCAGAAAAATAAGCATCTTGATTGGTGTAAAAACAATCAACTATAGATGTAGAGTTTACAATTGAAGCGTGAGCATTTTCTAGATGGTTTGCATCAATCCAAAAGTCATCATCATCTAGAAAGCAAACATATTGCCCCATACCAACGTAGGCACCTGTATTCATCGAATAACTTTGTCCATGACCATTAGGGCGCTTTATTTGATAACGAAAATCTAAGTTGTCATAGCGGCCACAATAACTTTCTTCTAAAGCTTTATATGCTTCCATGAACTCTGGATCAGTGCCGTCGTTTACAATAACAACTTCAAAGTCCTGAAATGACTGGTTTAGAACTGAATCCAATGCCAACTTAAATAATTCAGGACGATTTCTTGTTGGTATTACTACAGTAAAGAATATTTGCTTTGCGGCCATTCAACCGTTCCTTTTTCTATAATTTTTATAATGACTTTGTTCTATGGCTTAATTTTTTTGAAAGCTTTTCTATCAAAATACTTATGACTAAATGAATTTTTTCTCACAAATGCTTCAGACAAATAAACGTAAAGTTCTTCTACTTCTTCTGGTAGAGTCGAAAAATCATCATATTTATCTAAATGCTTACGAATACAACACTGCTGTAAATGTCTCAAGCTATAACGGGTAAGTCGTCTATAGTAGAGCTTAATATTGGACCAAGAGGTAGGGGTTAAACGGTGGTAACCAAATTTTGCTCCTTCTACCCCGACTAAAAAGCCTGGTACAACACCATTTGATAACTTGAAGTCATGACTTGAGACCCAAGCGAGCAAGCTATCATCACCAATTAAACCCACAGGTAGTTTAAAGCCTAATGTTCTCGTTCTCTCGATGAACTTCGTACTCAAAGCAAACAAGTTACCGCTAAGTGCTGTTCCCGCAAGGGTATTTTGAATGGTTTGTTCTGTTGTTCTGCCCGAAGTCGAAGGGATGCCAGCAAAAATATAAGCATCGGGGTGTGCTCGCTCTGCATCAATGAGCGCGCTAATAGCGCTTGATGACATGGTGCAATCGCCATCAATATATATAGTTAGTACGTTATCGGTGGCATACTCATAAAGCCCAAGATTCCAAGCGTTAGCTTTATCGCCCTTTTCGACGCAATATGGATGCCATTCAGCTTTTCCATCACAGAAACGCTCAGCGATCTGCTGGGTGTCATCGGTGCTGCCGTTATTTACAATATGAACTTGATAGCGCGCTGGCTTTGCAACGGCTATTGCTTGCTCAATGCTATTAAGACAATCATTGATGTGTTCTGCCTCATTGTGGGCGATGACACATATTTGTATCGCAGATAATTCCATGTACTAACTATTCCGAATTTGCGCTAATTGATTAAGCCAGATGGCCACAATTGCTTGCTCGTTAAAGTCTGCCGCTCTTCTAAGCGCCTGTTCACTGTAATATTTTCTATTTTCATCGCTAGACACCAGAGACGTTATCGCCTCGCTAAGCGCTTTGATATTAGTTGCAGGAACACTTATTCCGAATTTTTCGACAATAATCTCACCGGGTCCCATCGGGCAATCAAACGCAATAACAGGTAACCCTGAAGACATCGCTTCAATGAGTGTTAAGCCAAAGCCCTCATAACGAGAGCTCATCACGTAGATGTCTGCTTGGTCATACTCAGCTTGCATATCACTACTCGCGCCTGCAAGCTCGATTGCGTCATTGAGCCCTAATTGTTCTATCCTTTTTTTAAGTGCCTGTTTAGCACTTCCATTGGGGCCAACGATCTTAATTTTCCAACCTTGTCGCTTTAGTTCTGGAATAAGGTGCCAAGCCTCTACCAAATAATCGAACCCTTTTTGCTCAGTAAAACGCCCAACGGACAATAAAGTATTTGAACGATTTTCAGCAATAGGTTTACTGCGTAAAGAAACCGATGAGGGATTGGCGATGCACTCAATTCTGCGTCTAACCCAAAAGCAATCCAGCCAGTTCCTTTTGTCTTCTTCCGTCAATACGACGATGAGATCGCTAAACCATGCGGCGAATCGACGTCCAAACCAGCGGCTACCAAAACGCGTGACAATTTTAGAATTAAAGTGTTCCCATGAAACAATTTTGCTCTTACCCCGTAAACGCAGCCAAAAGCTCAAAATACTTAGTTGCGTATCAGACAAGATTACGAAATCAAATGCAGATGTTTGCTTGGCAAGCGAGAAAGACAAAGAAATAGCTTGTTTCATTAAAGAAACAGGGGATGAGCGAAGCGAAGACAACCTCACTTTTTCATTAACAGGAAAAAACGTTCTCTCGCTACTTTGGTGCAAACTAATAATGGAGACGTCACAACCGTTGTCCGCCAGCAAATTCGCAAGGTGAATGGTCACTTTTTCAGTGCCACCTATATTGCTAACATCATTAATAATGAGTGCAACTTTGTGCATTAGCCTGCATCCTCATCCTTGGTGAATTGATAGCCGTTCAGTATTTTCTGCGCATTCCCCTGCCAAGAAAGCTGTAGGTGATCGATAGTTGCTAATGCTTCTTTTTCCAGTTTTTCCCTTAAGCTTTCGTCATCTATCAAGCACTCTATTTGCGATATCATTCCCTGCATATCACCTTCTTTAAACAAGCGGCTGTTTTCTTCACTGAGCAGTTCCAGAATATTGGCTGAATCGGGCGCAACAATGGCATGGCCTTTGGCCAAATACTCAATCATTTTTAAGGGTGAAGCCCAAGGAGTTACTGCTGGCTGAAGGGCAATGTCGATTTGATCTAACCAATGTGGCATTTGGTCTCGTGGAACGAGCCCCGTGCTTTCAAATTGCGCTTCAAAACCCAGAGCTTTTGCTTGAGCTTTTAAGTCGCCAATTACAGGGCCATCACCAACAACAAGAAACACTAAATCTCTCCGTTGAGATTTTGCAAGTAAATTAAGCACTTCATCTAACTGATGCCACTCACGACAAAAGCCCACAAAACCCACAACTAGTTTGTCTTGGAAACGTGCCAATCGGTTAGTTGGTTGCTTCGGTTTAAAGACTCGGGTATCAACACCATTGGGAATAATCCGGATTTTCCGCTCTTCTACGCCTTCCTTACGAATGTAGGTGGCTAGTACCTCAGTCACGGGCAACACTCTATCTGCATTTCGCCAAGCATAAATCTCAGACCACTTAGCCAATTTGTCCAATGCAATACCACTATATTTTTTTCGTTCAAGATAAAGAGGTGAGTTTACCTCGAGCTGAAGCGGCAACTTAAATAGCTTTTTAGCCCAGATGCCAGCAGGTAGGAAAAGGTTACAACGCTCGTATATGGCATCAGGCTTATGCTTTATGATCGCTCTAGTCAGTTTAAAAAAAGCATAAAATGAATATGAAAATTCAAGTATTTCGTAGAACCATTGAGGAAGCCTAGCTTTAAGTATGTCCACCCAACCACTATCGCTACCAAAATCTGAATTTTCCGCAACGGCAGGACCAACAACAATCACTTCATGACCAAGCTCGCGCATGGCTTTAATGATTTCTTCTACATGAACATATTGACCGTCTTTAGAGGCAATACGGTGGTGATACAATACTCTCACTCTAATACTTCCTTTTTAAATAGAGATAAATCGGCCTTTCAAAAGTTAGGTGCACTCTATGTCCGAGATATACACAAGAAAATATAAGAAACACAATAACTAAGTGAATACTCATTAAACTATATAGGTTTAAATAGTTTAAAATCGCTCCGAAAACCGGCAGGAAAATCGCAGCATGGAATAAATATAGAGTGTACGACGAATCTCCCAAGTGATGTAAAACACTGAACCCCCTATGGTTGAAGGAGCCTTCTAGGTTTATGGCGGCATAAACCAACAGAAAAGATGGTATGCCCCAAAAAATGACTCTCCATTGATTTAGATTCTCAAAACTAACGTAAGGGGCTGATAAAGCCATAGTAGTCGAAAGCATAACCAATGAAGAAACTAGAATAATACTTGCTAGATACCCTGGTATTGTATGCCCACGTTTTATAATAAATCCAATGAGCATTAAAGGCACAAACAAAAGCAAAAACACTGCAATACGATATTTGAGTGCAACAAGCATTGTAAATGCGTAACATACATAGAAAAAAACTTC